>NZ_JBKOQN010000002.1:0-486964 GCF_046764895.1 Nocardia sp. CWNU-33
ACCCGCAGGACACCGCAACCAGCACCCGGCACCACGCTACGACGTGCACATCAAGACGCCCAGCAACCAGAAAGCATCCAAAGCCGCCGGGCCGCGACCACGCCGCACAGGTTAAAACTCAAGCTAGGTGATGGTCAAGAAGCTCGAGCCGGACGACACGTTGCCCGAACTCAAACCGCTCGAGTTCATTTCGAGCCCGATCGAGGTGACACCGGTCAGGTCGACCTCGGACACGCCGACGGTCAGCGTGCCCGACGATGCCGTCGACGTCGAGCTCGTACCCAGCACTGTTCCCGACTGCGTGACGACTCGGATCGTGTGCGAGCGGCCGACGAAATTCCCGGTCCAGGCAACTGCCGCCGACACTGCGGCGGCGGTCTTTGCGCCCTGCACCACCAGCTGGTTCGACGACACTGTGGATCCTGGGTATGAACTGGTGTTGGCCGTCCAGGCAGTGACAGGCACCCATGTCGATGAAGACGCCCATGTGTGCGAGCCGTGCTTCGTCATCCCGCTGGGCTGGAAGTTCACTGCGGTCGGCGCTGCCCACGGGCCGGTGTGGTGGGCGGCGCGGGCAGTCCATCGGCCGTGGTTGTAGGTGACGTGGACGGGGTGGTCGAAGGCGGCGGTGACATTGTCGGTGGTGACCGTGTCGATGGCGGGGCCGCAGGCGATGGTGCGGCCGTCCGCGATGAGCAGAGCATGGGTGGTGGTATTCGGGAGTTCCTCGAGGTGGTGGGTGACCAGCACCGAGGCGACCTCGGGGTGCGTGTCGCCGAGGGTGTCGATGGTTTCCAGCAATTGTTCGCGGGCCGCCACGTCCAACCCGGTGGACGGCTCGTCGAGCAGCAGCAGGCGCGGCTGCCCGACGAGGGCGCGGGCGATCAGGGTGCGACCGCGTTCGCCCTGGGAGAGGGTGGGCCAGGTGTCTTCGGCTTTGCCTTTGAGGCCGACGGTGTCGATCATGGCGTCGGCGCGGCGCAGTTCGTCAGCGGTCGGGGTCCAGCGCATCGGGGTGTCGATGGTGGCGGTGATGCCGGTCAGCACGACCTGACGGATCGTCAGCGGGTACCGCAGTGGGTGGCGGGGATTGACGTGACCGATGGCATGGCGCAGGCGCGCCAGTTCGACCCGGCCGAGTTGCTCCCCGAGCACCCGGACCGTGCCGGAAGTCGGGAAGGTAACCGCGCCGCAGAAGCCGAGCAGGGTGCTCTTGCCCGCGCCGTTCGGGCCGAGCAGAGCCCAGTGTTCGCCCGCGTGCACGGTGAGCGAGATGCCGTCGATGATGTGTTTGCCCTTGCGGCGGAATGTCACGTCTGCCAGTTCGAGCACCGGTGTGCGGGTCACGTGAACGCCTCCTTCAATGTCGACAGGTGGGAGCGGCTGAATGCTGCTGCGGCCGTGGAGTTTCGGTGTGCAATCGCATCGGTGAGCCGAATGTGGGCGTCGTGGTCGGCCGGTTCGGAGGGAACCGGGCGAATCTTCAGCATGTCGATCATCGCCGTGCGCAGCCGGGGCAGGAAGGTATCGAAAAGCTGGGTCAGCACGTCATTGTGTGCGGCGACGATCACGGCGCGGTGGAAGGCCATATCGGCGTCCACATGCTCGGGGATCGGCTCGGCGCGGGTCTCCCGTGCGGCGAGCGCACGCCGGATCGCGCGTAGATCGGCGGGGGTGCGACGCTGCGCGGCGAGCGCGGCGGCCTCGGCCTCGATCGCGATGCGGGCCTCGATCACCGAGACGATGGTGGCGCGGCGCAGTACGACGTCCCAGTCCTCGGTGACATCGAGTGCGATGACGAAGACGCCCGCGCCTTGGCGGCTATCGAGTACACCTTTGCCCGCGAGCTCTCGGATGGCCTCACGAAGTGTCGACCGGCCGACGCCGAGTTGGGCGCCGAGGGTGGTTTCCCCGGGCAGCCGGTGACCGAGCGGCCATTCGCCGTGGCGGATGCGCGCCAGCAACAGTTCGGCAGCCTGAGCCGCCAACGGATGGCGTCGCACCTGCATAGCGGCCGGATGATCGGGGGTCCGACGCTGCGGCGCACCCGGATCTCCGTCCGCCCGTGTGCTTCGAGGAACCATCACAACCTCTCTACTTGTCTGAGGAGTTGTGTATAGTCTAGCCATCATGACGCGCACCATGCTTCTCCTTAGCCGCCACGGCGGGGCCTGAACGACCGGCCCCCCGCCGTGGGGCTTTGTCGTGGCCGGTCACTCCTTTTGTGACGGCCGACGGCCAGGAAGCAGACCCGAACATGAGTATCCGCGTTTTCCCCACCATTGCGACACCAGCCGGTGACGTGCCTGCCACCGCCCCGGTGTGGAATCGGCAGCGGCATTCCCAGATGCCGTCGCACCGCTATCGCACGGTCTACGATCGCGTGGATGTGCCATTCACGCACCGTGAATGGCCGAATGCGCGACTCACCCATGCGCCACTGTGGGTGCCTGTCGACCTGCGCGACGGCAACCAGGCCCTGGCCGAACCGATGGATCCGGCCCGCAAGCGGCGCTTCTTCGAACTGATGGTCGCGATGGGCTACAAGGAGATCGAGGTCGGCTATCCCTCCGCATCGCAGACCGATTTCGACTTCGTCCGGTTGATCGCGGACACCGATATCGCACCGGCGGACGTCGCGATCGTCGTATTCACCCCCGCCCGAAGAGATCTGATCGAGCGCACCGTCGAATCGGTTCGCGGCATCCGCAACGATGTGGTCGTTCACATGTACACCGCAACCGCGCCGACTTGGCGAAACATGGTGTTGGGCAAGGACCGTGACGAATTGCAGGAGTTGATCCTGGCAGGCGGACGCGACGTGCTCGCGTTCGCGGGCGACATGCCGAATGTGCGCTTCCAGTTCTCGCCCGAGGTGTTCAACCTGACCGAACCCGACTTCGTGCTCGATATCTGTGACCGCATGACGGCGTTGTGGGAGGCGACCCCACAGCGGCCGGTGGTCCTGAATCTGCCTGCGACAGTGGAGGTTGCGACTCCCAACGTGTATGCCGACCAGATCGAGTACATGCACCGGAATCTGGCGCGGCGCGAGGGCGTCATCCTTTCGGTGCACCCGCACAACGACCGCGGCACCGGAATCGCCTGCGCCGAACTGGCCCTGCTGGCCGGCGCGCAACGCGTCGAAGGCTGCGTCTTCGGCAACGGCGAGCGCACCGGCAATGTCGACATCGCCACGCTGGCGTTGAATCTGCACGCCCAGGGGGTGGATCCGATGATCGACTTCTCCGATATCGATGAGATTCGGCGCACGGTCGAGTACTGCACCCGGATGTCCGTCCATGAACGGCATCCGTACGTGGGTGATCTCGTGCACACTGCGTTCTCCGGCACGCATCAGGACGCGATCAAGAAGGGGATGGCCGAGCATCGCGCGCGGGCGAACACTGCCGGCATCCCGGAGCGGGAACTCGAGTGGCAGGTCCCTTATCTGCCCATCGATCCGGCCGACATCGGCCGCAGCTACGACGCCGTGATCCGGGTCAATTCGCAATCCGGCAAGGGCGGCATCGCCTATCTGCTGCTCACCGAATACGGCTTGGATCTGCCACGTCGTCTGCAGATCGACTTTGCGAGACAGGTGCAGGCGCACACCGACGACACCGGCCGGGAAGTCACCGCCGCCGAACTCTATGACCTGTTCGAGGCGAGCTACCTCGACGCAATCGACCCGAGTCCGGTAGGCCTGAAGCAGTGGCGTACCCGCGGCGACGGTCCCGACACGAGCAACGAGTTCACCCTGACCGTCGGCGATGTCACCCACTGGACCGAACATCGCGGTACCGGTCCGGTCGAGGCTCTCACGGAGGCGCTTGCCCGCATCGGACGTCGCGTCGAGGTGCTGAACCTGACCCAGCAGTCCATCGGGTCCGGTAATGACGGCACGGCCATCACCTACCTCGAGTACCGCGCCGACGGCGGAACCGAATGGTCCTGCGGAAGAAGCGCTTCCGTGCTCGAGGCGACCTTTGCGGCCGTTGTCCGCGCTGTCAACATCCTCGAGCGGCGGCGCATGCAGTAGCGGTCGAGGGGCGGGGAAGGCTGTCTCGACCCCGTCCGCTACCACCGAGTCCACGAGCGCATGCCCCGCAGGCTCGTCGCGAGTATGCGATATCTTGGGCAAAATGCCCGATATCGGCGGCGCTCGTGCGAAGGTATCCAGCGTGGTGCGGCACGTGTCAGGGAACCTCCCCGCTGAGGTGACGAGCTTCGTCGGTCGGGGCGCGGAGGTTGCCGCGGCCAGGAAGCTGCTGGCCAGCACGCGGCTGCTCACGCTGACCGGGCCGGGCGGGGTGGGCAAGACGCGGCTGAGCAGGCGGGTCGGGGAGGCAGTGCGGCGCGCGTTCCCGGACGGGGTGTGGCTGGTCGAGGTGGCGCACGTCAACGACGGGGAACTGGTGGCATTCAGCGTCGCGCAGGCGCTCGGGTTGCGCGATGACACAAGGGTGCCGCTGGCCGGGTTGACGGAGTTCCTGGCCGACAAGAGCCTGCTGCTGATTCTCGACAATTGTGAGCACCTCATCGATGCGTGCGCGGCGCTGGTCGATCGGCTGATTCCGGCCACAGCCGAGGTGCGAATTCTCGCGACGAGCAGAGAGCCGCTCGGTGTCTCCGGGGAACAGGTGATGCCGGTGGCTCCGCTGCCGGTGCCCGACCTGGACGAAGGCTCCGATATGGCTGTCGAGGCCGGCTCCGTCGACAGCGAGGCGTTGCGGTTGCTTATCGAACGGGCCGCGGCGGCCAATCCGGACTTCCGGGTTACCGACGCCAATCGCGGCGCGCTCGCGGCGATCTGTCGTCGGTTGGAGGGGATCCCGCTCGCCCTGGAGCTGGCAGCGCTGCGTTTGCGAATGTTCACGCCCGACCAGGTGCTCGCGCGGCTCGACGATGCGATGCGCTTGCTCACCACTGGGCTGCGCACCGCGCCGGAACGGCAGCAAACCCTGGAAGCCGCGATTCGGTGGAGCTACGACCTGTGCACAACCGATGAGCAGCGCCTGTGGGAGCAACTCTCGGTGTTCGCCGGTGGCTTCGACCTGGAGGCCGCCGAGTCGGTGTGTCTGGTCGATCCGCAGGACGCGCTGCTGGATGCACTCACCGGATTGGTGGAGAAGTCGGTGCTCAGCCACCGGCACGACAGCGATGGCACCGGCCGGTACACCATGCTCGAGCCGCTGCGGCAATTCGCGCTGGCCCGGCTGAGGGCGCACGGTGACGAGCGCACCGTCCGGATCAGGCACTGCGACTACTACTATCGGGTCGCTCGCCGCGGACGCACCGATTACTGGGGCAGCCAGGACATTATCTGGTTCCGTGACGTGACCCGCGAACACGCCAATATGCGTGCGGCACTGCAATTCTCGTTGGCCGACCGGGACGGCGCGCATCGCGGGCTGCAGATCGCCACCGAACTGCGACCGTTCTGGGAGCACTACCGGTTCCTGCTCGAGGGCTATCGCTGGCTGCGTGACGCGCTGGACAAGGACCTGGAACACACCACCGATCGGGCTCGGGCACTGGCGGCGGCGTCGGTCATCGCCGCCATGCTCTCGGACACCGCCGAGGCGACGCGGTTCGTCGACGAATGCGTCCAGATCGGCACGGAATTGGATGCGGTCGAGGTGCTGGTGGAGGCCACGCTGCTCTCGGCGCTGCTGGCGTTCACCGATGCCGATCCGCGCCGTGCTCTCGACATCGCGGAATCGGCCGCGGATCGGGCCCGCGAATGCGCGCATCATGGTGCGGAGATGGAAAGTCTCGCGTTCGCCTATGTCTGCGCGCTGGTGCTCGAAGATGCCCGCGCCGGTGCCATCGCGGAGCGCTTTCTCGCCGAGACCGCCGAGCACGGTTCGCACCTGCTCGGTGGCCTCGGCTACTGGGCGGTGGGGACGGATCAATGGCGTAAAGGCAACCAGGACAGGGCGATCGGTGCGCTGCGCCGTGCGGTCGAGCTGTTCCGGCTCTTCGACCGATGCGTGTGGACCGCATCGGGCTTCGATGGACTGGCCTGGGTCGCCGCCGCCGACGGTGATCGGATCCGCGCGGCCAGGCTGATGGGCGCGGCGTCGACGGTGCGGTACGGCAGCACCCAGCGGCTCGCGCATGCGATGACCCAGGCGGTCGGGGACAAGGTCCGACAGCAAGTGCGTGTCGCGATGGGGGACAAGGAGTTCCGTACCGCCTTCGACGCGGGCGCCGCGCTCGGGCTGGACGAAGCCATCGACTACGCGTTGGGCACCGAGACCAAACCGGCCGCCGCGCCGACGAAAGCCGTTGCCGCCGATGTGCTCACCCGACGGGAGCGGGATGTGGCGCAATTGATCGCCGCAGGTTATAGCAACAAGGGCATCGCGAGCGAGCTCGTTATCTCGATCCGCACCGCCGAGAGCCACGTCGACCATATTCTCACCAAGCTCGGGTTCACCTCCCGAACGCAGATCGCGGGCTGGGTCAGCCAGAATCCGAAGTGAATCGGCGCGGTCAGTCGCCGGTGACGCCGTCGATGCGCTCGCGCAGGAAGTCGGCGTGGCCGTTGTGGCGGGCGTATTCCTCGATCATGTGCACATAGACCCAGCGCAGGCTGTACTCGGTCGGGCGCCGGGGATGAATGAACGTGTGATCGAGCGGCAGGTCGGCGACGGCGGCATCGGCCAGTTCGACTTCACGGCGATAGGCAGCGAAATCGGCGGCGGCGTCGGCCTCGAGGATGTCGTCGAAGTCGCCGTCGGGATTGTCCGTGCTGCAGTAGAGGTAGTCCAGCGCTTCGCCACCCGCGCCGGTGCGGAACCATCCGCGTTCCACCTCGCTCATGTGCCGGACCAGTCCGAGCAACGACAGCGAGGACGGCGCGACACATCGCTGTTTGAGCTGCTCGGGATTGAGTCCCGCGCACTTGAGCAGCAGCGTCCGACGGTGGAAATCGAGCCACGCCCGCAGCATCGGACGCTCATCGGCGATAAGTGGCGTCTTGCTTCGGTCGATGTCAGGAGCGGTCCACGTCACCGGCCGACTGTAACCCGAAACCGTCGGACACAGCTTGCGAATAAACGGCCGAAGCCGCAGCGCCGATGGTGTTCACCTCGGCGCCGCGGCATCGGTATGGCGGCTGTCGTCGCTGGTGACGGCCGCCTACAGGCCAGCATTCAGGAAGTCGACGACCGCGCGCTCGAAAGCACTTTTCCGCTCGATCTGGACCCAGTGCCCGCACCGGCCGAACAGCCGCAGGTCGGCGTTGGGCAGCTGCCGGGACGGCAGCAGCGCACCCTCGACCGGGGTGACCCGGTCGTCGCGGCCCCACAGCATCAGCACCTCGTGCCGCAAGTTCCGCAGCCGTGCCCACAGCGGCAGCGGTTCGGCGAACGCGGGGTTCGCGAAGGTGATGTAGGCGTCTCTGATGGCCGCGATCGCGGCGGGAGCCGAGGCCGCGACGAGCCGGTCGTCGACGAGCTCGTCGGTGAGCACCGCCTCGTCGAACACCATGGTGCGTAGCCAGCTCAGCACCCGCTCGCGGGTGGGATCCGCGGTGAAGTCCAGCAGTCGCCGAATCCCCTCGGACGGCTCGGGGCCGAGCACATTGACCCCGACGCCGCCGGGGGCCATCAGGACGAGCCGCTCGACGCGATCGGGATGCTCGAGCGCTATCAGGGTGGCTACCGCACCGCCCATGGAATTGCCGAGCAGATGCACCCGAGGCAACTCCAGCTGATCCAGCAGTCCGATCACCGCATCGGCGGAAATGCGCAGATAGTTGCGTTCGTACACCTCCGGTCGCTCGCTGGCGCCGAAGCCGGGCTGATCCAGGATCAGGCAGCGGAAGTGCTCGGCGAGGACGGGCAGATTGCCGCCGAAGTTCGCCCACCCGGACACGCCGGGTCCGGAGCCGTGCAACAGCACCAGCGGCGGGCCCGAACCGGCCTCGTGGTAGCGGAGTTTCAGCCCGTCGACGGTGATGTGGTGACTGGTCGCCTCGGCGCTGAGCATCACACCATCCGATCTTCGACCGGCAGCCCGAACTCGCCGCGGCCGAACATTGCCAGAGCGCGCTCCACGTCGTTGATCACGTGCACGCTGCCCGCATGGGCGTCGCGCCAATGCCGTTCGATCGTGTTGGGTTTGCGAATCGAGTGGCCGCCGGAATTATCGAACAGCAGCTCGATCGCCGCGATTGCGCGTTCGGTGCCGCGCACCTGGTCGCGACGGGTACGCAGGCGGACCTCGTCCGGAATCTCCTCGCCCGCTTCGGCATAGCGCAATTGCTCGGAGATATTGCGCTCCATCTGCAGAATCGCGGCGTCGATCTCGGAGCCGGCGCGGGCGACCCGCACATGCGCGAAACCGTCTTCGGCGACCTTCTGCCCGCCGTAGGACAGCCGCACCCGCTCCCGCATCATCTCGATGTGCGCCTGGTAGGCGCCCTGTGCGGCGCCGATGATCGGCGCGGTGATCGTGTTGGAGAACACCCCGGCGAACGGAATCTTGTATAGCGCAGCAGGATTGGCGTCTTGACCGGGTCCGCGCAGCTGGGACTGCTCGGTGGCGCTGTAGGCGCGGTGGTGCGGCACGAAAGCCTTCTCGATCACGATGTCGTTGCTGCCGGTCCCGGACAGGCCGACCACATGCCACACATCGTCGATCAGGTAGTCCGCCCGCGGCACCAGAATCGTCAAATAGTCACGGGGATTGCCGTTCTCGTCCGGCGCGAGCGCGCCGAGGAAGGCCCATTGCGCGTGGTCGCATCCGGAGGAGAAGCTCCACCGGCCGCTGACCTCGTAGCCGCCCTCGACGGGAGTGAGCCGCCCGGTCGGGGCATAGGACGACGAGATCAGGGTGTCGGAATCGTCGCCCCACACCTCTTTCTGCGCCTGCAACGGGAACAGCGCGAGCTGCCACGGATGCACGCCGAGCACCGAGGAGACCCACCCGGTGGACGGGCACGCGGAGGCGATCGCACGAATGACCTCGTAGAACGCGACGGGCGAGACCTCGTCGCCGCCGAACCGCGATGGCTGCAGCATCCGGAACACCCCGGCCTCGGTCAGCTCACTGATGCTCGCCACGGGAACGCGCCGCTGGGCGTCGGTGTCCGCGGCTCGCTCCCGGATCGCCGGAAGCAGATCCCGGACCCGATCGAGCACCTTATTGGTCATGACGGGTGTCCTCCTGTGGTTCTGGGCTGCGGCGCGAAAAGCGCCATGCTCTGACGCTATGTGCGTCCGGGGCGGTGCAACGGCGACAGTCCCGGTGATCGGAACCATGTCGGCCGGTCAGATGTTCGCGGCGGCGGCCGTCCCGGCTTTGCGGCCGAAGAAGCTGCCGTCGCCGAGGGAGGTACCGCTGATGTAGCCCTCGCCGTGCAGTCCGGAGCTCGCGCGGCCCGCGGCGAACAGGCCGGGGATGGGTGCGCCGTCGATATCGAGCACCTGGCCGTCGATGGTGGTGTGCAGGCCGCCGAGGGTGAACACGGAGGCGCCCGTGCCGCGGCGGTTGCCGGATTCCGACGGTGGGCGCACGCCGGTTTTGACATTGATCGCGGCCAGCGGCGCGGTGAGTGGACGCAGCCAGCGTTCGGACTTGTGGAAATCGGGATCTGCGCCGCGTGCGGCGAAGTCGTTGTATCGCTGGATCTGGGCGGCCAGCGCGCCCGATGCCAGGCCTAGCAGCTCGTCCAGCTCGGCCGCCGATTCGGCGACATGGGTCGGACGAACGCCCCAGCGTTCCCGCTCCGGTACCTCGTCGTAGCCCTGCTCGTCGAGCACCACCCACACCTTCATGTCCTGCCGGAACAGTGCCGCCTGGCCGATGCGACCGGGATAGGTGTCTTCGTTGATGAACCGGCTGCCGTGCTCGTTGACGATCATGCCGCGCGCGGCGAAGGCGGGAACGAGCGAGATGCCGACCTGCCCGGCCGCCATGTGCCGAACCGCAGCGCCCGCGGCCTGCGCCAGCCGGATGCCGCTGCCGTCGTCGGTGCCCGCGCTGACCTTGGTGTGCCCGAGCAAGCGCGGCGCGTTGGCGGCGAGCATGCCGTCGTTGTCGACGAAACCACCGGTGGTCAGCACGCATCCGCGCCGAGCCCGGATGGTGAGCTCTTTGCCGTAGCGGCGCGCGACCGCACCGACGACGCCGCCGTCCGCGCCGATAATCAGATTGGTCACGTAGGTGTCGTATTGCGCTGTCGCGCCTGCGGATTCGGCTGCGTCGACGAGGGTGTCCATCAGCAGCCTGCCACCGAAGTCGTTGGCCGTCGGCCGGTGGCCACGCGGTGCCGGGGTCGCAATCTCGGTGAACGGCCAACTGTTCTCGCCGAGCCACATCAGCCCGTCGTCGGTGGGCGGCACCCACGCGGGCGAATCCCACAGACTCGGCTTGAACGGCACGCCACGATCGACCAGCCAGTGGAAGTGCGCCACGCTGTGCTCGCAGTAGTGCGCGATCTTCTGCTCGTCCGCGCCCAGTCCGAGCGCGGCAAGCAGGAAGGCCGCCATCTGCTCGGGGCTGTCGTCGAATCCACAGGCCTGCTGGATCGGGGTGCCGCCGCCGAGGTAGATCTCACCACCGGACATGGCCGACGCCCCGCCCGCACCACCCGCCCGGTCGAGCACAAGCACATCAGCGCCGGTGTGCGCCGCCTCGAACGCGGCTGCCGCACCGGCACAGCCGTAGCCGACGACCAGCACGTCGGTCTCGATGTCGTAGTGGCTCACCTCGGCGGCGGCGCGCGGCGCCACCGAATTCCGGACCGTCATGGGACCGACATTTCCGGCCGCAGGGTGGGCGACGGTATCGACCATCTCGGTAGCCGACTCAGTCCTCCCGGTCAGTGGGACTGAATCCGGTCCTCCGACGGCGCACTGGTGATGGTGTGTGAACGGCGTCACGTTGTGTATCCCGGCGCCGACGAGGAGAGGATATCGATGCGGGTCCTGGTCACCGGAATCACCGAGCCGAGCGGTCGCGCGGTGGCGCGCATGCTGTTGGCCGCCGGGCACGAAGTGGTCGGCCTGGACCGCCGGTGGCATCGCCACGTCGATCCCCGGGTGCAGTTCATCGCGGGTGATCCTGCCGATGCCGGAGTCTGCGCCCGAGCGGTCGACGGATGTGCCGGCATTGTGCACCTGGCCGACTCCGGGGTGCCCGAGATCGCTGTCGCAGCACGCAAAGCTGATGCGCGCGTGGTGATTCCGGTGGTCGCGGGTGCGCGTTCGGCGCGGATGTCGGAGCATGAGGTGGCGACCATCCTGCGGACATCGGGTGCCGACGGGCTGCTGATACGCACCGCGCCGGTGGCCGGTCGCCGGATCGGCCACGAGACCCGACGGGCACTCGAGTCGATTCTCGGCTCGCGATCCGACGACGGATTCCAAGTGCTGCACAGCGACGACCTGGATCGGTTCCTGGTCGTCGCCGCCACCACCCTGCCCAACCGCGAGCGGGTGGAGGGTCTGGAGATCGTCGAGCTCGCCGCCTCCGGTGTCGTCACGAAAGACGAGGTGCGCGGCATGATGCGCGCGGCGGGCGTGCGCTACTCCGCGTGGGTGCCGGGCTGGTCGGCCCGTCGGCAGCTGCTCGATCCGACTGTGGCACAGGAACGGTGGGGATTCCGCTGCGGCTGGACGGCTCGCGAGGTCATGGCCGACCTGGTGCGCGGAATGGTCGGCCGCAAGCCCGACGGCGGTGGATTCCGCACCCGGCGCGGGGCGATTCCCTTGCCGTCACACGTCATTCCGTCGCGTGCCGCGACCTCGGACAACCATCGGCTGGCGAATGTCGCACCCGAAGGTCTCGAGGGCGAGTTCGACGATCGGGTCGACGAGCGCTACCCGGTGCACACCGCGACCAACACCTCCGAAGCGCTGCCCGGCCCGATGACCCCGCTGACGATCGACCTGCATGCGGGCGCGATCCGTCTCGCCAACGAGGCCATGGGCACCATGATCGCCCTCGACGGAATCGCCTTGGAGCACTGGACGAGTCGCGTCACCACCGTGCTGGGTCATCACGTCTACATCAACGCCTCGATCGGCGTGCTCGCCGCCGAGAATATGCCGGGCTGGGACGAGGAGAGCATCCGCCGCGACGCCTACGGCAATATCCCCGCCGAGATCGCCCTGCAGCCGCACGGCAAGCCGCCGATGCCCACCGGCTTCGCGAGCACCGTGGCTACCTTGCGGGCAACCTCCCGTGTCCTGACCACCGCGACCCGCTTCCGGAAATCCGCGGAAGTGATCAATGCGGCTTCGCACGCGGAGGCGTTGAGTGCCGACAAGATTCGTGAACTGACCGACGAGCAGCTGCATGTGCGCGCTTTGCTGTGGCGTGACCGGCTGCATCAAGCCTGGCAGGCCGCATCGATCGGGGTGATGATGACCGGCGCCGCCACTGCCGTGCATGCCCGAGGCAAGGACGCGGGCGAGGTGCCCATCGATCTGAACCGCCTGGAGTCGGCGAAGCCCATGCTCGCGGTCGAACGGCTCGCGCAGCTGTGCCGTGACGATGTCGACCTCTACGAGGCGGCCCGAGCCGGGGACATCGCGGCGGCACGGGCGAATTCGCCTGTTTTCGCCGCCGCTCTCGATGCGGAACTCGCGAAGATCGGGCACCGCGGACCCGGTGAATGCGAGCTGATCAACCCGACCTTCGGTGACCGGCCTGCCCTGCTGGTGAGTGCGGCGGCCCGCGCGGCGCAATTGCCTGCGCCCAAACGTGAACCCGTCGATGCCGCGCCGAGCCGCACCGCGAAGATGGCGGCGGGAGCCACCGTTGCGCGGGAACGCGCCCGCGACGGTGTTGTGCGGATCACCCACTGCTTGCGACTGGCGGTGCGCGAGCGCGCGGCCCGCCTCGTCCGCGCCGGGCGACTGCGCGAGACCGACGACGCCTGCTACCTGACGCTGGACGAAATCTTCTGCCCCCCGTTCGATGTCGCCGAGAAGGTCGCGCGCAGGCGCGCCGAACGCATCAGACTGCAGGGCTTGCGCATGCCGGATGTCATTGCCGGACACTGGGAACCGGCCGCGGACGCCGGTGCACTCGGCACCGACGAGAGCCTGACCGGTATCGGGGTGTGCGCGGGTGTGGTGGAGGGCCGGGTGAAACTGGTGCTGTCGCTGGACGACGACATCGAACCCGGCGACATCCTGGTGGCCTCGGTAACCGACACCGGGCATACCGCGATGTTCGCCTACGCCGCCGCGGTGATCACCGATATCGGCGGCTCGGCCTCGCATGCCGCGATCGTGGCCCGCGAATTCGGCATCCCGTGCGTGGTGGACACCAAGACCGCCACCACCAGCCTGTCCGACGGCCAGCTTGTCCGTGTCGACGGCGCCGCAGGCACCGTGACGCTGCTCGTGTCCGCGCAGTAGAGCTTGGGCCGGAACCATTCTCGCCGGCTCATTGTGGAAAGGAACACCCCTCGTGACACTCTCGCGCGCCTTACGCGGTGCCCTGGTGGCAACGGCCGCCACGTTGGTCGGTATTTTCCCGGCCACCGCGGTCCCGGTGCTGTCGGCTCCGGCCGCAGCGGCCCCGATGCTGCAGTCGCCTGGCCAGCACGACCGCTCGCTCGGCCTCCCGCATGCGCCCAATGCCAGGGACATCGGCGGCTACCCGGCCAAGGGTGGCGGCAAGCTGCGCTCCGGTGTCGTCTTCCGCACCGATGCACTGGCCAAACTGGATGACGGCGAGCAGCAGAAACTGGTGTCGCTGAAGATCGGTCAGGTGATCGACTTCCGCAGCCCCGTCGAGGCCGGCCGCGATCCCGACCGCCTGCCTGCGTCGATTCGCCGCACCGAGCAGCCCGTCTACGATCCGGCCAACGACTTCTTCGTCATGGTGTCGCGGCTGATCCAGGCCGGACCGGCGGCACAGCAGGAAGCGCTCGGTGACGGCAAGGGCGCCGAAATCATGCGGACCTACTACCGCTGGTTCGTCACGAACCCGAGCGCGCGGGCTCAGTTCGCCGCGGCTTTCAAGGACATCGCCACCGCGCCGGGCGGGGTGCTCTATCACTGCACCGCGGGCAAGGATCGCACCGGCTGGATGACCGCGATCCTGATGAGCGCACTCGATGTCCCGAAGGGGCAGATCTACAACGACTTCCTGGAGTCCAACGACAATCTGGCCGCGGGCAACAAGGCGCTGCTGGATGCGCTGGTAGCACAGGGGCTGGTCACCGATCGCTCGTTGTGGGAGCCCATTGTCGGCGTGCAGCGCGACTTCCTGGATGCGGCGTTCGATGAGGTGCGTCAGTCCTACGGTTCGTTCGAGAGCTTCCTCAGTGGTGGGCTCGGTGTCGACGAGGCGACTGTCGCGGTGCTGAAGGCCAAGCTGTTGAGCTAGCCGCACTGGGGCTGTTCTGCGCAGACACCGCAGTTCCAGCTCTGGCACGGCAGGAGATGTCGGTGTCGGGCCACCTGGTCCGGCACCGGCATCTCCTGCCTGCCGGTTTTGAATGTCTGTGCAATACCTGGCGGGACCGCCACATCGTTGCGAGCCCACCGCACAGCGAACGAAGTCATCGTCTCCCCAGGCCCTGGAGCTGCACGTCGATCAGGGCCAGCCCTTCGTGGTAGACATCCCGATCGAGCGATTTCTGGTACTCGGACAAATCGGGAAACAATCGCCACTGCTCCTCTTCTGCATTCGGGTTGCGATCAAGCCATGCTTCATGGATCTCGCTGTAGGTGTGTCCGACGAAGCCAGGGCGACCTGGATCGCGTCCTGCCCGTAGCTCGGTCAGTATCCGCTCCACGGTTACTCGCGCCGATTCTTGATTGTTCTACTGCCAATCCTTCGGCAGGTCGCGATGTTCCACGTTGGCGATGTCGACCGTGTCGGTGCCGGTCGCGGCGATCCAGTCCGGGTCGATTGTCGGCTTGGGCCTAGGTTCGTAACTCCCGTCGCGCAGCAGCCGTGGCGCGCGCCAGTTATCGTGCAGTCGCGTTGCCAGCTCCAGGCTCAGCTCTTCGACGCGCGATTCCAACACCCGAACCTGCGCCGGGGTCACTGTGAACTCGTACCGCGGATACTTACCGTGCGGGTACGGATCCTCCGCCGACAACCGGGCATGAATGTCAGGACCCTACCTGGCGGACCACGCTTCCAAATACTCTGTTGTCGAACAGATTTGAATCGTCTTTGACATTTCCTTTAACTGCTCTTGGTGTCGGTCGGGATACTCCTCGGTAATCTCCGCTACTGCGCGACTCGGCGAAACCGGGTACGGCCCAACGTATTTGAACATCGGTTGATGGTGACTTTAACAACCCTTGAAATATGAAGGGTTGTGAGGCGTGGTCTGCGATGGCTTGGATGCAGCCAAAATCGTTGCTGGACTGGACATATAGCACTGATCAAGATCAAATCTGTTGTCCGAACCGGTAAATCGATTCGGGTAAGATCAAAAACCTTGCCCCGCAGCTGTGTTGCCCGTGTGTATGCTATCGATTCATCACGACTCACTACGAGGTGGGACGATGGCCAGGGCGGTGTCGAATTGGATCTGAATACACTCCGAATGCGCCGCGCGACCATTGTCGCAGCCCTCATCGGCGCGCTCACGATGTCCGCCGCCGGCCCCCTCGACCGATTGTTGTTGGGTCTGTTCGTCTGCGCCGGAATGGGTTTGGGTTGGCTGAATGCTCATCTCACCCGAACGGCCGTCAATCGGGTTGCAGATTCGGAGTCGCCGAAGAAGCAGCGACTGCTGGTCTCCTCGGCAGCCCGATTGTTCGGCATCACAGCCGTTTCGATCGCCGTCGCTTTCCTGGCACGACCGAGTGGTATCGGAATCTTCTTCGGCATCGCCATTTTTCAAGTAATTCTGGTCCTCTGTACCGTCGTCCCCGAACTGAAGGGGATTCGCCAGCTGTCATGACGATCCAACCTGCTTCGATTGCTCACCCGGTGCGGCAAGTCCTTGCCGAGGGCGACGCTCCATCGGATTCGAAAATCAAGGTCGGCGAACACGCGGTCTCGCATCTGTGGGGCATGGCCTTCGACGTCGACACCATAGTGTCGACGAGCGTCGCCGCGATCATTGTTCTCGCGCTGGCGTTCTACCTGCGGATCAAGCTGACTTCCGGTGTACCCAATGGCGTACAGCTGTTCTTCGAGACCGTGACCGTCCAGATGCGCAACCAGGTGGAGAGCGCGATCGGTATGAAGGTCGCGCCGTTCGCGCTGCCGTTGGCGGTCACGCTGTTCGTCTTCATCCTGCTGTCGAACTGGCTGTCGGTACTACCGGTGCAATACGGCGCGGGCGAATTCATCGCACCGCCCGCCTCGGACGTCAATTACGTCTACGCGCTGGCGTTGTTCGTGTTTATCTTCTACCAAGGGGCAGGGGTCGTGCGGCGCGGCCCGTTCGGGCACGTCAAGCAGTTGCTCAAGGGGCACACCGGTTGGGGCCCAATGGTTTTCATCAACATCATCGAAGAGGTCGCCAAACCTCTCTCGCTGTCGCTGCGATTGTTCGGAAATATGTTCGCAGGCGGCGTGATGATCTCGGTGATCACGCTGTTCCCATTCTGGATCAGCTGGGGACCGAATGCCGTGTGGAAGCTGTTCGACCTCTTCGTCGGCCTCATCCAGGCATTTATCTTCTCGCTGCTGACCGTCCTTTACTTCAGCCAGTCGATGTCGCTGGAGAACGAACACCACTGATCGGCGCCGCCGATCGAGCACTGGGCTAGAGAACAGGAAGTGAAATGGCAGACGCAACAACGGCAGCCATCATTCAGGGCGCGCTTATCGGTGGCGGCATCATCATGGGTGGCGGCGCCATCGGTGCGGGTATCGGTGACGGGCTCGCGGGTGCCGCGTTGATCAATGGGGTTGCGCGGCAGCCGGAGGCCGAGAGCAGGTTGCGCGGCAACTTCTTCCTGACGGTGGGTCTGGTCGAAGCGGCGTACTTCATCAATCTGGCGTTCATGGCGCTGTTCGTCTTCGCGACTCCCGGTAAGTAAAAGAGCATGGCTCCGCGAACGGATGTGGTTGCCGACGGCAATTTCCTTGTCCCCAACGGGACCTTCCTCGTCGAGTTGTTGATCTTCATAATCGTGCTCGGTGTCATGTGGATGTTCGTGGTTCCGCCGATCAGGGCGGTGCTCACCGAACGTGAAGCCAGAGTCGCCCAAACCGCGTCGGACGAGAAAGAGGCCAAGGAGCTGTTCGCTGACGCCGAGGCTCGACACAAGTCGGCGATCGCCGAAGCGCGCAGTGAAGTCGTCGAGATCAGAAATCGGGCCCGCGCCGAGGGCCGGGCCATTCTCGAGCAACTGCGCGGTGAAGCACAGCAGGAGGCCGACCGGATTGTCGAGGAGGCCGCGACGGAACTACGGGCGCAGGCGGACCGGGTCGCCTCGGAACTGCGCGAAACTGTCGAACCGCTTGCTGAGACATTGGCCGACCGAGTACTCGGCGTCGTTGACCGAACAAGCGCAGGTAACAGGTAGGACGGGCGAGTAGTCATGATCGTCACCAGCGGTATCCTCGCCGACGGGACCGTCGCATCGGGCCCCTATCACATCACGATCCAGTGGCCGGTATTCATCAGCCAGCTCTGCGCCTTTGGCTGCATCGTGTTCGTCATCGTGAAATGGGTGCTGCCACCGGTCAAGTCGATGATGGTCAAGTCGCAGGGCACCATTCAGAAACAGATCGACCAGAGCGAACAGACGGCGGTGCGGCTCGCCGAGGCCAAGATGGCCTACGCCAACGCGCTGGCGGAGGCACAGATCGAGCTGGACCAGCTCCGCGAAGACGCACGCGTCGACGCCGAACGAATTGTCGCTCATATGCGGAGAATCGCCGACAGCGAGGTCACCAGGGTCCGCAAGCAGGGCAACGACCAGATCGAGCAGATGCGCACTCAGCTGATCCGCGACCTGACCACCGATCTGTCCGCGACGGTCCTGGAACGCACCGAAGAACGGGTGCGCCTGCAGCTCAATTCGACGCACGTGGTGTCGGACAGCATCGAGATCTTCCTGGAGGACCTCGAGGCCATGGCAAATGGGTCGCCACCGGTCCGCCGTAGCCCGCAATCCTGGGCGCACTGAGCGATCGGCCTCCGATCACCCGGCGGCACCTACCCGATTCAGGTGTCCGGTCGCGGAATACCGCCGCGTCGGGCACTCGGTAGCGGCAATCCGGCAGGCCGCCGTCCCCTCGACGGCGGCACACGAGCGGATCTGCGCTGTAGCCGATCATCGCCGGTGACGCCGTGCTGCTGTCACCGCAGCCGGATCGGTGACAGGTTCACCCAGCGCGATCAGCGCGTGCCCTGCCGAGATGAGGAGGCAGGAAGGACCACGCCCTCCGCCGGCTGATAGTCATTGCTCCTCGGACGAACCGGACGCGGGGTATCCCGACGTATGCCGCGCTCTGCGGACTATGCGACTTTCAATGCGGCGTAGACGGCGATGAGCAGGCCGGCGACGATCGCCGCACCAGCGACCAGACCGACCATCGATACGGCGAGACGATCAGTCGACTGGCGTGGCCTGCGGGGGATGTCATGTCGAACCCACATTCTCGCAACTGTCCAGGTCTGTCATTATGTGCAATTCGGCACCGTTTGCCGGACTATCGGCCGTATCGGAACAATTGTTTCGCAAGCTATCGTCGCGCGAATGGCTCACCGGCGGTATACGGCTTCTCGGGCTCGCTGATACTCCGCACGGATAAGGGCCCCGGCCGCGCCGCCGTCGTCGGGTGCGGCAATCTCGGCGATAGTGCGCGCCGGCCAGCGCGGGACCTGCGCTGTGCCGCTGAGCGCCCAGGCCGCCTGACGGGCGGCGCCGAGTGCGACGTACTCGGTGGGTTCGGGAACCGTGATCGCGACGCCGAAGATCTGGGCGGCGATATCGGCGACAAGGGCGGAGCGAGCGGCCCCGCCGATGAGCAGGACGCGCCGGACCGGGACACCGGAGGCGCGGAGGTGGTCGAGCGCTTCGGCCATATTGCAGAGCATTCCCTCGAAGGCCGCGCGGGCGATCGTGCTCGGTCGCATGGAATGCGGTCGGAGTCCGTGCAGGCTGCCTGCGACGTGTGGGAGGTTCGGTGTGCGTTCGCCGGACAGGTAGGGCAGCAGCACAACGCCGTCGGCTCCCTGCGGCGCCTGTCGCGCAAGTCTCTCCAGTTCGGTGCGGTCGACACCGAGCATTTCGGCGGCGGACCGGAGGACCAGGGCGGCGTTGAGCGTGCACACCAGTGGGAGGAAAGCTCCGGTGGCGTCGGCGAATCCGGCGATCGCGCCGGTGGCATCGGCACTGGGACGGCTTGAACGGGTGTAGACGGTGCCGCTGGTGCCGAGGGAGACGACGATGTCGCCTTCCTCGATACCCAATCCGAGTGCCGCACCCGCATTGTCGCCGGTGCCCGCTGCGATCAGCGCACCGGCGTCCGTGCGCCCGACGGCCTCGGCGGGCCCTGCGACGCGCGGAAGTTCCGGTGTCCGGCCTCGGAAGGCGAGGGCGAGAAGGTCGTTGCGATAGCACTGTGCCGCAGGCGACCAGTAGCCGGTGCCGGAGGCGTCTCCTCGATCGGTGGTCGGCTCGTTCCCTGGCGCGGTCGGCGCGCCGCGTAGCCGCCAGGTCAGATAGTCGTGCGGAAGCATGATCCGGTGCGTCCGGTCGGCCAGATCCGGCTCGTGATCGGCCATCCAGCGCAGCTTCGCGACGGTGAACGCGGCGAGCGGCACACTGCCGACGGCGTCGGCCCATGCCTGCGGTCCGCCGAGTTCGGCGACCAGGTCTTCGGCCGCGGTCGCGGAGCGGATGTCGTTCCACAGCAGAGCATCCCGTATCGGCAGCCCATCGGAATCCAGCGCGACGAGACCGTGTTGTTGACCGGCGACGGCAATGGCGTCGACGTCATAGATGAGGCCGTCTCCGGCCGCGCACAATGCCTGCCACCAGGATTCGGCAGCCACTTCCGTGCCCGCCGGGTGCGGTGCGTGCGCTTGCGCAAGTATCTCGCCGGTGTCTGTGTCGCAGACAACGACCTTGCATGATTGGGTGGAGCTGTCCACCCCCGCGACCTTGGCCATTCGGAATACTCTGCACCCGATCTGCCGTCGCTCGGTGGATTTCGGGCATCCGGTTTCCGCGGGTCCGGTCGGGCTGCCGATATCGGGCATGAGGCAGACTGTCGCGAGTGAGCGACGACCCGGACCCACACGCCGACGTGCACGTCCGCACCGGCGACGGGACCACGGTGCCGCAGCTGACGGACCCACTGCTCGACGACCTGCTCGGTGCCCCGCCCGATCCGGAATGTCCCTTCATCGTCGTCAGCCGTGGCGAGAACGACTACATCCAGACGCGGTTGCTGCCCGACGGCGTCTACGAGCTCGAACACCGCGCGGGCGCGCCGGACGAGCTTTGCCACCTGTACACCCCCGACGCCGCCCTGGTTCGCGATGTCATGTGGGCCTGGATCGACGGCAACCCCTGGTGGCGCGATGGCGTCGCGTGGTTCCCCGTCGACCCCGCGATCGCGGAACTCGAGACCACCCGGCGTGAGCTGGAGAGTCTGCTCGATGGTTTCGGTGTCCTCGACGACATCCAATCCAGCATGGATCAGGCGCTCGCGCGAGCAGACGAGCTGCTGGCGATGGACATTCCCGATCTGTCGATCGACGACGTCGAATAGTAACCCGGCCGGAGCCGCCGCTCGAGTACACCGACCCTCGGGTCGAGGTCTCTACTGCTTCGATGCTCGAGTGGTTCGAGGGCTCTGGTACCACAGGGCAGTGCTGGCAATACGCGCGTTCGTGAGCGGGAGATAGGTCTTGTCGTCGCGCCAGCCGAGTGCCTGCAGCGTGACGCGCAGGTCGCGGTGGAAGCAGATCGGGTCGCGCACGTGCCACCGGTACATGCCGAACCGCTGGTCTGGTTGGTAGATCTCGTTCGGAGGTAGGACTTGGTGCAGACCGAGGTAGGGCGTGGAGTAGGTGCGGTAGCCGCCGTCTAGATCGAAATTCCAGGCGCCGCCGAAGTAGTCCTCGGTGCCGGTACCGCAGAGGGTCGGGTGGGTGGTGTCTCCGTCGAGGTAGAACTTGAGTTCGCCTTCGCCCCACCAGCCGGGCGCGCCGGGCTGGATAGCGAGGTAGGTGCCGACGTAACGGCCGGGGCCCGGCACGGTCTCGAGGATCGGGTGGACGGCCGGGGCGCCGAGCGGATTACTGTGCCGCCATTGAGCATTCAGGTAGCCCGCGGAGTCCGGGACGTCTTCCTCGGTGTAGGTGGCCTGGTAGTACAACGGCACCGAGCGATCGCTGCCGTTGTGCAGCGTGATGCGAGCGCTCTCGCGAAAGGGCATGGGCCAGAAGCTGTTCAGTCCGCCCGCCGGCGCGACGACCACCATCTCCGAACTCACCAGTGCCAGCTCGTCCCAGCCATTGCAGAAGAAGTCGCCCAGCGGCAGTTCGATCGCGGGCTCTGGTGCGTTGTCCCAGTACATGCGCAGGATCAATTGTCGAAGCACGGTGCGCGCGGTGGTCAGCCACAGGTGTCGAAACACACCGGGGCCGGAAACCTCGGCGAGCGTGGCAGTTTCGTCCACCGCGAGCTCGATCGAAGGTGAGATCTTCCAGCCGGGGCCGAGCAGCCGGGCGGCGGCGGCTCCGGTGCCCTCGACCGCGCGAGCGCCCGCCCCGGGTGCCCCGGTCGGATTCTCCGCGCTGATCGAGCGGGTGCGTGCGGCATCGAGCCGCCAGAGCTCGGATCCCGGCGCGGTCACAGACCCGGCCAGCCGTATCGGGCGGTCCCGGCCACGTGGCCTGCCATTCGCTCGGCGGTGGCAGCGGGACTCGCCGCGTGGGCGGCGGCCCGGAACTGATCCATATCCAGCCATCGGATCTGTTGCACCACCTCTTCGAGCACGTCCGCAGTCAGGAAGCCGGCCTGCGAGAACACCAGCAGCCCTTCGCGAAATCCCATCAGCGTGGGGAAGCGGTCGACGTTCGCCGAGGCGGTCAGCGCTTGCTCGGACTCGGTGTCGACCTTGCCGTGCACGATTTCGGGATGCAGGTCGGAGGAAGCCTCGTAGACCGGCGCGAATTGGCGGCACGGCCCGCACCAGCCCGCCCACCAATCGACAAGCACAACGGGATGGCTTGCGACGGTGCTCTGGAAATTGTGTTGGGTCAGTGTCAGTGTCGGCATGGTGTCCTCGCACATGCGGTGGTGCTACGAGTGGCGGACGGCACGATGTTCCTCGTCTGCGAGGAAGTGCGCGATGTCCACGGTGGATTCATACATCTCACGGTAGCGCCGATAGTAGGACGTGTAGGTCGCGTGGCGGTCCGGATCGGGTTCGACCACGCCGATCACGGGATTCCACTCGGAGGTGTCGATGCCAGAGGCCTCCGCCGCGAGCAGCGCATCGCCGAGCGCGGCACCGACCGTATCGGCCGGGAGTTGTTGTGGCAGACCGGTCACGTCCGCAACGATCTGCGTCCAGAGCCCGCCCTTGGTGCCGCCTCCGACGGCGACCAAGCGCCGCGCCTGCCCGCCCGCCTCGGCCATCGCCTCCAGGTTGTGCCGTACGCCGTAGGCGATGCCTTCCATGGCCGCCCGGTACAGCTCGGCGCGGCCGTGCCCGAGGGTGAGGCCGGCGATGACGCCCCTGGCGTCCGGATCGAACAACGGCGTGCGTTCACCCGCGAAGTAGGGCAGCACGAGCAGGCCACGACTGCCCGCGGGCACCTCGGCGGCCGCGGTGACCAGGTCGGCGAAATCACCGCCGAGCAGTCGGCGCAACCAGTCGGTCACCGCGCCCGAGGTCGCCATGCCGGCGGCGAGAGTGTAAGTGCCAGGCCAGGTTCCGCAGGTGCACCACAAGCCTGGGTGCGGGTGCGGGTCGGTGAGCACCTGCACCAGGAACATGGTGGTGCCGTACATGATCATGGCATCGCCCGGGCCCCGGACACCGACGCTGGCGGCTTCGGCCCAGGCGTCGATGGTGCCGGTGGTGACGGGTAAACCTGCGGGCAGGCCGGTGGTGGCCGCCGCGGCGGCGGACACCCGGCCGACGATCTCGGTGGGCCAGGCGAGTTCGGGCAGCGTCAGGCCCGGTGCGACCACCTCGGCCCAATCGGCCGCCCACTCGCGTTTGCCCAGGTCGTACATCGGAACACATTGGCTGGCGGATTGGTGATCGAGCACGTATCGGCCGGTAAGCCGATGCACGAGAAAAGAACTCGCCATGAGCAGCATGCCGGTGCGGCTCGCAATGTCGGGTTCGTGCCTGGCCAACCAGCGCAGCTTCGGGCCGACGGCTTGACTCGTCAGCGGTGCGCCCGCCCGCTCCAGCACCGCCTGCACACCGAATTCAGTGTTCAGTTCCACGATTTCGGCGGTTGCCCTGGTGTCGACGCCATACAGAATGGCCGGTCGCAATGGCCGTCCGTCGGCATCGGCCGGCAGCAGGCACGGCCCGATCCCGCTGACCGCCAGCGCGTCGAGAAGGTGCACGCCGGTCCGGCTGCCCGGGGGACTGTCGCTGCCGAAGACGCGATGGGCGATGTCCATCAGCTCGCGGGTGATGGCGACGAAGTCGGCCCACCAAACGGCCTCGGCATCGTGCTCGAACCAACCCGGGCGTGGCGACGAAACATCGTGTGCCCGTTCGGCTCTGGCTATCACCGTGCCATCACGTTGCACCAGGACCCCTTTGGAGCTGGAAGTCCCGATATCGATCCCCAGATACATGCGCTACCGCCTCTCGTGAGGGAGAACCTGCGGGTCCACGGCTGCTCAGCGGGTGAACTCGTCGAGAGTGATATCGAGGAGTGTGCAGGCAGCGCGGACCGTGGCGCGATGATCGCCGGGAATGGCATGAATGTGGTTGGCGCCGAAGCGGGAAAGGAAATCCTCGGCCTTTGCGTCCAAGCGGGCGAACGCATGTGGCCATTCCCAGGTGGACTGCTTCATGAGGGCCTCGTTGGTGGCGTCGTCGTAGTTCTCGAACTCGCCGAGCATCAACTGCATTCGATAGTCGCCGTTGTTGCGCGTGAGGCGGGCGAGGGTCATTCGACCGGGCGCGGCGAGGTGGTGCACCGAAGCCCCGCCCGCAGGGAAGAAGAACACCTCGGGGTACAGGTGCACCTTGGCCAGGTTCTCGGCCGGGTCATCGCTGCGCGCGGCGAACCAGGTGGCGTGCTGACCGGAATTGCACAGATCCCAGATATCGCGGTCGGCGTGGTAGTGCCGCACATCGGCGAAAAGTACTGGACCCGCGGCTATCTGCTTGAGCAATTGCATGGTCAGCGCGCCGTCCATATCGGCCTCGGTGGCACAGACGTGCGGCTGTTTGGGGCCGTTCCAGTCGTATGGGTCATTGAGAAATGCCTCGGTGATATCCATGGTGGCGAAGTACTGGGTGAGTTCGGGTTGTCCCTTGATCCCCGAAAAGTCCAGCCGCCATTCGTCGATCAGCTCGCGCACGGCGAGATACGAGCGGATCTGGCGCTCCAGCAGTTCCGGCGTCAGCTTCACTCCGTCGTAGTGCACGCCTGCGGTGTGGCGCTCCAGCCATTCGCGCGCCGCCTTGGCCTCACCCGCGTCGGCGAGTTCCGCGCGTCGCACGATCTCCCACTGATCGATCTCCTCGACGTCGATGCCGAACAGTCGCTGCCACTGATCGGTATTGGCCACCGCGGTGTTCATCCCCATCGGCCGCCCGCCGAAGCGCCCGAAGGTCGCCCCGCGCAGGCTGGCCACCGCGGCCGCCGCGGTGGCCTGCACGCCGATCGCCTCGATCAGCGTCGGGTCGGTCGGATCACCCCACAGTCGGGTGTGTGCGCGACCGATCTGGTCCAAGGCCCCGCCCGCTGCCAGCATGCCGACCATCCCCGGCTGGACCGGGTCGATATTGGACAACAGCAGCAGCGGGCCCGAGGTGGCGCCCGCGGCCAACATGGTGAAATGCGGGAACGCCCAGACCGCGTAGTGCAGCACCGTCAGGTCCACCCCGGCGGAGCCCACCTCGCGCGCCACCGACCCGGCGAGCGCATTGGTGCTGATTGTTTCGGAACCCCGGATGACCTCGTGCCCGGCCGTGGTGAGCTCGGATACGAGCCGGTCCTCGGCCGCCGCGATGAACTCGGCGATGCCCCCGTGCACATAGGGCCGACCGTCGGAAATGCTGATTACCCCGATACGCGCCATTCAGATCGCCTCCATATCCGCAGGCCCGCCCAGATCGGATTATCCATGCTGGAGGGTCGCGGAGTGGGCATCTCGCCATGGTCGTTATCTCGGCACGTCGCTGATCACGCGCGGGCTCGGGAACGTGACCGGCGCGAGGTGCACGCCACCCTGTGCCCACCCGGCGCTGGTGATCCACCAGCGGCCGTCGTCTGCGACGAGTTCGGCGGCGTGGGCCGCGACGTGGCCGACCTTGTCGCCGATACGGAAGCGGAAGGGATTGTCGCTACGGAACACATCGGTGCCGACATACTGCGGGCGCGGGCCGATGAACAGATACCACGAGCCACCATGCGGCACCACGAACGGAGATTCGGTGTTGCCCGCCTCGGTGCCACTGGTGGGGTCGGTGTAGGCGATATGGCGCGCACTCCAATGCAGGAGGTCGCCGCTGGTGCGGTAGGCAACCACGTGATGGCCGCCGGCGGGTGCACTCGTCGCGCAGTAGTACATGATCCACTTCTCGCCGACCCGCAGCACCATCGGATCGCGGGCGTCGTAGCCGTCGCGAAAGAGCGGACCACCAGGGTTGCGGGTCCAGTGGAACAGGTCGGTCGAGGTGGCCAGGTTCATCGCGGCCGCCGTGCGATCGGCGCCGCCGGCGGCATAGAACATGAAATACCCGCCGCGCACCGCGACGACATACGGCGCCCACAGATGTGTTTCGCCGTACTTCGGATCGACGGTCAGCGCGGGTCGGTGTTTGGTCCACGGCCCGTCCAGTGCGGGCGCGGTGGCGTGGGCGAACTCGACTTCGTGCCAGGGATCCGCAGGTTCCGGGTGGGTGATGCCGAACAGGTGCCAGCGCCCTGCGCCGTCACGAACCACGGTGTGGTCGTTGATGTACCACGCCTCCGGCTCTCCGACGCCGGGGTCGTACACCCTCGCGAACACGCCCGCCTTCACCACTTCGCCTGTCGCCATAGACATCATGATGCCGTCGAACAGTCTCGGCGCGGCCTGGTCTGGAAATTTGCCGTCCGCGAGTCAGGGATTGGGGAGTGTCTGATTGACGGCTCTGGTGCACTTCCGGTGGCGTATTGGTGTCGGTGACGGCACGATGCGTCGGTGCGTGAGGTGAATATTGCTGTCGGGGTGCCGTTTTCGGGCTTGTCACCGCTGGTTGTCGAGGGTGCGGTGGATGAGGGCGAGCGGAATCTGGTGCCGGCACGAATGCCGAATGTCGCGGCCGGCGGCGCGGTTGTCCTGCCGAGCCACAGCGGGTTCCACCGGACATGGTCGACTGGTTACGAGAACTGGTCGAGGCATGTGACCTCGTCGGTGTGCAGCGGAGTGTCGTGATCGAATCCGGTCAGCGATATATAGCATTTCCGCATCAGCGCCGTGGTCTCGACCATCGTGTTATTCGGATTGATCCATTGCACCAGGACCAGGGCATGCCCGCGGGTAACAGCCGGTCCGACCGCACTAGATGTACCTGGACATACAGGAAGGACGGTTCGACTCCGGGCACCGACATCTTGCGGATCGGCCGGTAAGGGCCGCCGTGTATCGGAGCGTTTCTCGCTTTAGTCGTCAGCGCCGTAGAAGTGCCGTCGGCGCATACTCGTCGAAAGGTTTGCGCGATGACCATCATGTCCTCGACAGCACGGTGTCTCGGGTTGGTCATGCTGCTGCTGGGACTGACCATACCGGCCGCGGCGACACCGACGGCTCCGGAACTGGGACACGCAGGTCGCTGGCTCACCGACGAACTGGGCCGGGTGGTCACCTTGCACGGCGTGAATATGGTCTACAAGTACCCCCCGTACTTCCCCGCAGCGGGAGGTTTCGGCGAGAACGACGCCCAGTTCTTGGCGGAGAACGGTTTCAACGCGGTGCGGCTGGGTTTCGCATGGAACGCGGTTGAGCCGCAGCCCGGCGTTTACGACGACACCTACATCGCGCAGATCACGCAGACCCAGCAGTTGCTGGCCCGGTACAACATCTACAGCCTTGTCGATTCCCATCAGGACGCGTTCAACGAATCGGTGGGCGCGAGTTGGAGCGGGTTCCCCGATTGGGCGACGGTCACCGACGGGTTCCCATTGCAGCCCGACCCCGGCTTTCCGCTGGTCTACCTGACGAGCCCCGCCCAAAATCAAACGTGGGCGAACTTCTGGCACGACCACGTCGCGCCCGATGGCGTCGGACTGCAGGAACACTATGCGGCCATGTGGGCGCATGTCGCGCAACACTTCGCAGACGAGCCGTACGTGCTGGGCTACGACCTGATCAATGAGCCGTGGCCCGGTTGGGAATACCCGACCTGCATTCTGCAGGGCTGCCC
The DNA here is from genome assembly GCF_046764895.1 of Nocardia sp. CWNU-33. NCBI lineage: Bacteria > Bacillati > Actinomycetota > Actinomycetes > Mycobacteriales > Nocardiaceae > Nocardia > Nocardia sp. CWNU-33. Next base: position 27,529 of record NZ_JBKOQN010000002.1, read on the forward strand.
CCAGTTCGAGCGTGGTGCGCTCGTGACGTTCGAAGCAAAAGTGATGAACGCCATCCGCCGAGTCGACCCGAAACACCTGCTGTTCTACGAGCCGTCCATGACCAACGATTTCGGTACGCCGGACTGGATGCCGAATCCCACCGGCGATCCGAACGCGGGGTTGAGCTTTCACGACTATTGCTTCGGCCCGATCGACACCTGCGTGAGCAACGGATTGGACCGCGCCGACGCCGACGGCGTTGTCGGGCTGGTGACCGAGTTCGGCGCGACCAAGGATTGGGCGAAGCTGACTCGTCTCGCCGATACATTCGACGACAACATGGCTTCTTGGCTGTTCTGGTCCCAACCGCAGGATCAGACACGTGATCATGCCCAGGAGCCACCGACCGGTCCCAACCTGATGGACCCGGCGATTGTCCGGCCATATCCACGTGCAATCGCAGGCACCCCGCTGCAGTGGCACTACGACAGCGCGACTGGGACGTTCACCATCCGATACAGCGCCCACCGCGCAGATTCTGGTCAACCGTTCCCCCGTGAAGCCCGCACCGAGGTATATCTGCCGCAGAGCAACTACCCCGACGGCTACCAGGTCGAAATTCAGGGCGCCGATGTCGTGTCGGTGCCCGATGCCCGGCTACTTCAACTCACCACCAGCCCTGGACAGGACACCGTGACCGTGACGGTGACGCGGCGGTGACCGGCACCGAGGCCACCTGAGGTTCTCACCGACAGTGTTTGCCACGACGTCGAGTGTCTCCGATGGTTCGCCCGGGGGCGGAGCAGCGATTCGGTTTTGGGGTCGATTCTGCTGGTTGGCGGTCGGTGGCTACGTCGCCCATCATGGTGCGGGAATGGGTCGATATCGCGTTTACCGGCAAGACCCACGATGTCGTCGATCACGACACCAACATCCTGGCTGCCACCATTTCGGTGAATCCCTGACGCCAGCCGGTCCAGCTCCCGCCGCAGGCTGCGGCGCCAAGGCCAGGTTGGCCACCGCGCTTGCGGGCCGACCGTTGACGCAGCGACTTCGGCGACGGCTTGCACAGGCCTCGTTACCCAGCGACTTCGACGAATTCTTCGAGTTCATACCCAGCCGGCGTTCCAGCTCCGCGATACGCGTGTCCTGCTCAACGATCCGGGCCTTCAACGCGGCTGTCTCCGCGGCCTGGGCAACCACCAACTCGGCAAGTTGCCCATAGGTCGGCTGCGGCATGAACACGCTGTGCCACAACGAAATACGCCAGATACGACGCCACGCCGGCCAGATCGTCACCAATTTATATTCTCCTTTCCCGCGCCAGGCGGTATACGGGATTCGAGATACACATTCGTCTCATCTTGTCGTTCAAGTGCACCGCGAGCTATGATGGTATTTGTTAATATAATTAGGAATATGAAAGGAGAGAAATCGTGACGAAGATTTCGGAAAAGGTGCAAGAACTCAAAGACCATGCAGAGAACGCGGGGAAGGAGATAGCGGCGGCTCAGAAAGAAAATGGGAAGAAAATGGATGCCGCTATCAACTCCGTCAAAGCGGAGGCCAAAATCAGGCAGGATAAATTCAAGGCGAATGTCGCAGTGAGGAAGGCTGCCGCCGCTTCCGACTGGGAAACACTCCAGGCGGAGCATAACAAGCGGGTCGAGAAAATCAAGAACACTATTGCGGCCAAGAAAGACACTCACGACCTGAAAGTCGCAAATCGCCAAGCCGATGACGCGGAGGGCTATGCCTCAGCTTCGATCGACTACGCCTTGATGGCAATTGACGACGCTGAGATCGCCACCCTGGAAGCCATTGACGCTCGGGCTTATGCAGAATCGTTGAACTAGAGTGTGTGTCGAAGTAGATGAGGGCGGGCCTGGTGGTCCCGCCCTCACTCGTGTCGAAGCCATTGGTTGATCGCGCCGATATGGATTGTGGCCAGGTAGCAGACGGCGAGTTTGTCGTCGGATCTGTGGGCGGACTCCTACGACGCCTGGCACGCCTTGCACAGCGCGGACACCGGCCGCCATCAGGGCGACTCGACGAGCACCGCCCGCAGCCGGGCCAGTTCCGCTTCGGTGAAACCGTTGGCGTGCAGCCACTCTGCGGCGCTGCCGTGGGTGGCGTGCAGGTCCTGCAGGAATCGAATGATCACCTCTGGGTCGACGGCGAGGATGCCGGTGCGCACCGGAGGCAGGCCATGATAAGAGGGCAGGGTGTCGAGACGTTGGCGAATGCGCTCGAGGCGTTCGCCGGTGAGCGCGTAGTCGGTGGCGATGGCCTCGGCGGGGACGCCCACCGCGTCGAGCAGGACAGCGGCAAGCACGCCGGTGCGGTCTTTGCCTGCGGCGCAATGGAAGACGATGGAATGCTGGTCGGCGTCGGCGATCAGCCGAGCGGCCGCGACGACGGATTCGATACTGCCTGCGAGGAGTTCGCGATAGAGCGCGACGAGGTCGTATTCGTGACCGTCCGGGACGAGATCGGTCGGGGTCGCGCTGGTCTGGGCCTGCTTGCGCACCGGGAGATTGACCAGGCGCACCGCAGCGCCCGCGAGCAGGCCGTACCCTTCCCGTTCGATCTCGTCGGGTAGTCGTAGGTCGATCAGCGTGCGTAGCCCGACCGGACCGATCAATCTCCCGAGGTCGTCCTCGGTGAGATGCTGTGGCGTGCTGGAGCGGAACACGACGCCGAACCGTGTGGTGCCACCGCCGGCCACCGGAAGCCCGCCGAGATCGCGGACATTATCGATCTCGGCGAATTCCACCCATCGCCGTTGTGCGCTGTCGGTATACATCGAATCCTCGCTAGTTGAGTCGGCCCCGCGTCGGCTAATGGGCGCGGCCCGCCGCGGCCTCATCGGCACGGCTGAGTCCGCACAGGCCGATCAGGTCTTCGTGCAGCTCGAACCACACAGTGTGATAGCTGTCCATAATCGGCCTTGCGACCCACGAGTGGTCGCCGCCGGTGATCCGCTCGACGGCCAGCTCGAGGCGATCGACGTAGTGCACAAGACGGGGTGCGGTGGCCCCGATCCGTCCGACCAGGGGAGCGACGCGTTGGTGCATGGTGACGAGCCGGTCCAATACCGCTGCGTCATAAACAGTGTCGGTGTGGTCGTTCACCGTGCTCGCGTCCTTCATCTGCCAGGCGGTAATGACCTCTTTCAGCTCGGCATTGAACTCGCAGAATTCATCGTAGGCAGCGGCGATGACATTGTGGTCCACATCGGCCCGCTCTTGTTCGAGGAGCCCGGTGAGATGTTCGCGACCTTCGGGGGTCAGGCGCGCGCCGACGGGTGTGTTCGCACAGAGCCCGCGTGCCACGAAATCTGCACTGCGCGAGGCGGCTTCGGATTCGATGAGGCCGAGGCTGGAGGCGATGGCCGTCGGCTGCACCCGGCCTTTGATCCCGATCAGACGCAGCAGGCCGAGTTCCGAGACGTGCTCGGTGTCAACAGAATACGTTGTCACCGTGTTTGTTTCATCGGTAGCGGAGGCTTCGCCGGACAGGAATGCCGGCAGCTGATCCGGCTCGACACCGGCCCGCTCGGCAAGGCGCGCAACATCCGCGAATACCGAGTCGTCGACCGGCTTGCCGGTGACCTGCCCCGGCCAGACGGTTCCGGCCCCGCCGTCGACGGTGACGACGCGTCCGACGAGCGCGTCGACAACGCCTGGGCCGCAACCGACTACGCACGGACGGCCGAGTTCCCGGCTGACCAGGGCAGCATGGGAGGTGGCGCCGCCGAGCTCGGTGACGATGGCCAGCGCGGCGATCATGCCGTGCAGGTCGTCCGGGCTGGTGGTGGGGCGGACCAGAATGACGTGCTCGCCCGCAGCGGACCGTGCCTCGGCGTCGTCGGGATCGGTCACCACGACACCGGATGCGAGCCCCGGACAGGCGGACTCGCCGGTGGCCAGTGGCTGCAGCCCGGCATTGTCGCTGGAAGCGGGGCGCAGAACGGTGCGCAACTGCTCGGCGGTGACTCGGCGCAACGATTCCGCGGGCTCGATCAGCCCCTCGTCGGCCATGGCGACAGCGGCGCGAACCGCCGCGCGCGCAGAGCGTTTCGCGGGCCGCGACTGCAGCAGCCAGAGCCTGCCGGATTCGACGGTGAACTCGATGTCCTGGATATCGCGACCGTCACGCTCCAGCAGTTCGGCTGCCGCGATGAGCTGAGTGTGCACCTCGGGCAGCGTGCTCGCCAGCTCGTCGAGCGGTCGCGGGGTGGTACGGCCGGAGACGACGTCTTCGCCCTGCCCGCCGATCAGCCACTCACCGAAGACCGGTCGCTCGCCGGTGTTCGGGTTTCTGCTGAACAGCACTCCGGTCCCGGAGAGCGCATCGAGATTGCCGAACACCATGGCCTGCACGGTGACCGCGGTCCCGAGCTCGTCGGATACCCCGCGGGTGCGCCGATAGGTCTTGGCGCGCGCGGAATCCCAGGAACGGAATACCGCGGTGATCGCGCCGCGCAGCTGCTCCCACGGGTCCTGCGGTACCACGGCGTTCGGGTCACCGAGCACGATCTCGCGGTACTGGGCGAGGAAGCGGCGGTGCGTATCGCGCGCGTACCCGGGGTTTCGCGTCTCCGCGGTTAGTGCCTGCTCGACCTCGGCGTTCATACCGAGATTGAGCACCGTGTCCATCATTCCCGGCATGCTCACCGCGGCGCCGGAGCGCACCGACACCAATAGCGGGCGTTCGGTGGAGCCGAACTCTCGACCCGTGCCGCGTTCCAGTGCCGCGATTCCGGCGCGTACGCCCGCCCAGATCTGCGCGTCGAGCACGCCGCTCACCGAGAATTCGGCCCACGCATCGGTGGTGAGCGCGAAGGCGGGCGGCACCGGAAGCTTTAGCGCCCGCATGTGATTCACGCTCCACGCCTTCCCTCCGATCCGCTCCCGCGACAAGGTGCAGGCGCCGTCGAGTTCGGCGACCGATGGTGCGATGCTCGCCAAAGTGGCGAGTTCCGGTCGCTCCACAGGCTCCACTCCGGTCGTCATGTCTCACTCCTTCGGGTCAGCACGTTCTCGGCAGCCACTGCACGTTCGGCAGGCGGCTCAGGGCAGCCATCGGCCCGCGGGCACAATCCCGGCGGCCGATCGCCCTGCGAATGGCGCGGCTCCCTGCGGTGCGCGACACAATCGCGGGGCGGCGCGAATTCAGCCTGCCCGCTCGGGCACCAACGGCGTACCGAACGTCCCGGTGAGCAAGACGTATGCGGGCCGACCTCGGTGGCCGCCGAGGTCGGCCAGGCGTAGGGGTCGGTGATGTCGCGCAGTTGTTCGAAGGCGCGACGCAGTTGGCCCACGGTGCGGGAGCCGAGATGGGCGGCCCACTCCGATTCGACCTCGGCGGCGATACGGTTGGCCAGGATGGTGGCCTCGGTGCCGCGCCGCGTGAGGCGGACCAGGCGGGCGCGGCCGTCGGCGGGGTCGGGGACGCGTTGCACGTAATCGGCGCGTTCGAGCTGGTCGACCAGGAAGCCGGTGCCGAAACTGGTCGGCGAAGGCGTGGTCCGACGGCCCGGCTGAGCCTGCACTGGTCACCTCGACATCCGGCGGACGGCGTGCGTGGCCGGAGGGCTCCTGCTGCGCCGCCGCGTTGCACGCCGCCACCAGTGACGCCGAACTGGCGCGGGTGTTCACGCTGCTGTCGGCGGCGCATGTCACGGCCGAACGGTTGTACCGACGTTTCGGGTTCTGTACGGAACGCTGTTCGGGTCCGTCAATGTCGGTATCCATTCCTGTGCGGTCGCGCTCGAATCCGGCGACCCCGGCAGAGCGGCCCACGAAGGGGCGGCCCTGCGGCTCCCGGTCGGGATAGCCGGACCACGCGCCGGTCACCACTGGCAGGACGTTGGCCGCGCCTGGCCGCTGATCGGGCAGCCGGACAAAGCTCTGGATTCGCTCATCTCGGCGTGCCGTGTGGCACCCCAGCAGACGCGCCTACATCCGTCGGTGCGCGAAACCTTGCACGGCATCGCGGCAACTCAGCGACGACAGACAGACACCTTGGTCGGGTTCGCATCGTGGGTCGGGGCCGGCCTGTAGGCCGATCGGTCGTGACCATGACCGCCGCTCGCCGACTCCAGTTGTTCTCGCTGTTGCAGATCCGCCGCGAATGGACCAGGCCGGAACTCGCCGACCGATCGGGCATCACTGTGCGCACTGTGCGCTGCCACATCGAGCGCAGAGGGTGCGCGACCTCGTGCGCAAGCTCCTGCGCGCGGCGGGGAAGTCGCGTAGTCGGTATGAGCGCACCGCTGGTGCCGAACTACCTGCGCGGCCGCGCATGCAATGCTCTGACCTGCACTGATGTGGTGCAAGACAGGTAGTCCGCTACTCAGGGAAACTGGAACGCCGCAGTGCAGAATCGAAGTCTGGGGAGTCAATGGTGACTTCCGAGGACAACGGAGTTCTCATGCATGTCGGTATCCACCAGCCGAGTTTCCGGAGAAGGGACGGCACTATGGTCGACATCGGCTGCGGGGTGCCGGTCACTGATCGCACCGGCGCCGCCGCGCACCATGGATGTTACGAGACTTCCTTCTTCATCTGAGCGGTCAGGATGCGCTGGTAGCCGGAGCCGAAAATCCTTGGCAACAAGTCGATTACGCGAGCATCGGCACCGATGAGGATCTTTGCCTTGTCCTTGCGGATGCCGCGCAGGATGGTGGTCGCCGCGGATTCGGGAGTCGTTTTCGCCAGCTTGTCGAAGTTCGCGGCCAGCGCATCGCGGTCGCGGTCGCCACCCGCTCGAGCCTTCCAGGCGATTTCGGTCTTGATCATGCCGGGGTGGACACTGCTCACACTTACCGGGTAGCCGGCGATCTTCATTTCCTGGCGCAGCGCGTCGGTGAAGCCGCGAATACCGAACTTTGTGGCGTTGTACGCGCCTTGACTGGGGCAGGCGGCGAGGCCGAACATACTGGAGACATTGGCGATGTGGCCGTCACCGGAGGCGATGACCTGCGGCAGAAAGGCTTTGGTGCCGTACATCACGCCCCAGAAGTTGATATTGACGATCCACTCGAAGTCTTCCCAGCTCAGCTCCTCGACATTAGCGGTGAGCGAGACGCCCGCATTGTTGACCACCAGGTTGGCCGGGCCGAAGTCCGCCTGCACCTCGTCGGCGTGCTGATAGACCGCGGCGCGGTCGGTCACGTCGAGCTTGTAGGCGCGGGCCTTGGCGCCCGCCTGCTCGCACAGCGCGGCAGTCTCGGTGACATTGGCCAGATTTCGGCCGGACAACGCCAGTTTGGCGCCCTGGCGAGCCAGCTCTACCGCCAGGGCCCGCCCGATGCCGGCGCCCGCGCCGGTGATGACGGCGACCTTGTCCTGAAAGTTCTTCACAGGGGTGTGTCCTTCATTTGGTGGTGTAGCCGCCGTCGGCGACGAATTCGGAGCCGGTGCAGTAACTTGCCTCGTCGGAGATCAGGAACAGCACCAGACTGGCCAGCTCGTCGGGCGCGGCGGCACGCGACAGCGGCAGGTCGTGCACCATCGAGTTGGAGCGCTCGGAGGTGGCGGTCATCTCGGTGGCGACAACGCCGGGATGCACGGAATTGACCCGGATTCCGTCGACGCCGAACTCCTGCGCCGCGGCCTTGGTCATACCGCGCACCGCCCACTTGGAGGCCACGTAGCCCAGGATATTGCTGAAGGCGATGATGCCGCCGATCGAGGAGATATTGACGATCGACCCGCCGCCGGCCCGGCGCATCGACGGCACAACGGCTTTCATGCCGAGGAACACTCCGACCTGGTTCACGTCGATCACGCGGCGGTAGTCGGCCTCGGCGAGCTTCTCGATGGGGTCGACGTGCACGATGCCCGCGTTATTGACGAGTCCGGAGACCGGGCCGAAGGCGCGTTCAGCCTCGGCGACGACGGCGTGCCACGCGGTTTCGTCGGTAACGTCCAGCGGAACGAACAGCGCCCGGTCGCCGAGCTCGGCGGCGACCGCCTTGCCCTCCTCGACCAGGACATCCGCGACCACGACAGCCGCGCCCTCGGCGACGAGACGTCGGGCGAACGCTGCGCCCATGCCACGCGCGCCACCGGACACGATCACGGTCTTGCCATTCACTCTGTCCATGTCATGCTCCTGTTCGGCCGAATCGGCGGGATAGTTCGAACATCGGTGGCATCAGGGGTGCTTCGGTGCGGTGTCGGCAAGATGGTTGGCGGCGATGTAGCCGAACACCATGGCCGGGCCGATCGTCGCGCCGGCGCCGGCGTAGCTGTTACCCATCACGGCGGCCGAATTGTTACCTGCCGCATACAGTCCCGCGACTGGGGCACCGTCGCCGCGCAGCACTCGGGAGTGCTCGTCGGTGACGAGCCCGCCCTTGGTGCCCAAGTCGCCGGGGACCATTTCGACCGCGTAGAACGGGCCCTGGTCGATCGGGGCCAGACACGGGTTGGGCTTGACGGTGGGGTCACCGTAGTACCGGTCGTAGGCGGATTCGCCGCGCTGGAAGTCCGCGTCGCGACCGGCGCGCGCAAAACCGTTGAACCGGTTGACGGTCGCGGTCAGCGTGTCGGCGGGCACGCCGATCTTGTCCGCGAGTTCGGCGAGGGTGTCGGCCTTCTTGATGATCCCGGAGTCGTAATACTTCTGCGGGATGGCCTGCTTCGGGAAGGTGCCGAGGAACAAGTACCTGTCGCGGAAGCGCTGGTCCATGATGAAGTGTGCGGGGACATGGCCGATCCCCTTCGCATGCTGCTCGTACATCGTGTGCACCACGTCGACATAGCTGGCCGATTCGTTGGTGAAGCGTTCGCCCGCGTCGTTGACCATGATGGCGCCGGGCTGGGAGCGCTCGGCCAAACAGAAGAAAGGCGGACCGTCCGGGTTGCGGACCGAAGGTCCCCACCAGGCGTCGTCCATCAAATCCAGTGCACCACCGACACTTTCACCGGCGCGAATGCCCTCGCCGACATTCTCGGTGGCGCCGACCGTCCACTCGGTGCTCACGGGTCCGGTGAAGAACTGCTGCCGCATCTCCAGGTTGTGCTCGAAGCCGCCCGCGGCGAGCACGACACCGCGCCGGGCCCGAATGGTGATCGGGGCACCGGCACGCTCGGCGCGCACACCGACCACAACATCGTCCTCGGTAATCAGGTCGGTCAGCGGTGTATTCAGCCACACCGGTACGTTCGCGTCGCGCAGCGCCAGCCAGAGCCGGGCAACCAGGGCCTTGCCGAGACTCAGCGGCAGCCGTCCACGCAGCTTGTTCAGCACCGCTTGCGCGCCGACCTTCATAGCGGTGCGCTTGCCCTTCCAGGTCCGCGCGATCATGTTGAGGTCGTGGAAGTCGCTGACGGTGAATGCGATTCCCTTGGGGCCGGACATGGTCGGCCGGTTGATCTTGTCCAGATCCTCGCCGAGCAGTCGGCCGTCGATGATCGCCGGTTCGATGCTGCGGCCCTGCGCGAGTCCACCGGGTAACTCCGGGTGGTAGTCGGAGTAGCCGCGGTCGTAGACGAACTCGAGATGGCGGGTGCGCGCGCCGAGGTAGGTCATCATGCGCGGACCGTTGTCCAGGAACGCATCCTGCTTTTCCTGCGGAACCCGGTCACCGACAACGGATTTCAAGTAGACCCGGGCCAGGTCCGGGCTGTCGGGGACACCCTCGCGGACCAGCACCGGATTGTTGGGAATCCAGACGCCGCCGCCCGAGCGCGCGGTGGAACCGCCGAAGCTGCCGCTCTTTTCGATCAGCACCACCGACAGCCCGCGATACGCGGCGGTCAATGCGGCGGTCATGCCCGCGGCTCCCGAACCAACAACTACGACGTCGTACTCGTGTTCCTCGGACATCGCCACCTCCTTGTCGTTCACGCTTGATCAGTAGCCCGCGCCGGTGAGCATGCCGCCGTCGACGACGATCTCGGTGCCGGTGCAGTAGCTCGCGCCGTCCGACGCCAGGTAGACCGCCGCCTCCGAGACCTCGCCGGGTTGGCCCCAGCGCGAGATCGGCAGTCCGGCAAAGAATGTGCTGCCGTCGACGCCCGAGCCTGCGGCGGCCGTCATCGGAGTGGCGATGCCGCCGGGGTGAATCGAGTTGACCCGGATCCCGTGCTTGCCGAGTTCGCGTGCGGCCGACTTGGTCAGGCCGCGGATCGCGAATTTGCTGGCGCTGTAGGCGGAGAGATTCGCTGCGCCGATAAATCCCTCGACCGAGGAGATATTCACGATCGAGCCGCCGCCCGCTTCGGTCAGCGCCGCCGTTGCCGTCTTGATGCCCAGCCATGCGCCGGTGACATTCACGGTCATGATGGTGGTGAAATCGGCAAGGCTCATCTCGGCGATCGACTGGAATCGCAGGATTCCGGCATTGTTGACCAGCACGTCGAGCCTGCCGTACTCCGTGCGAGCCGCGGCCACCGCGGCGGCCCAGTCCGCCTCGCTCGTCACATCGTGATGCACGTAGTGGCAGTCGGCGCCGATCTCGGCTCGCAGCTGCTTGCCCTCCACATCGAGCACATCACCGAACACCACCCGCGCACCCTCGGCGACGAAGCGGCGGACGTGCTCGGCGCCCATTCCGCGTGCGCCTCCGGTGATCAGTGCGACCTTGCCATCGAGTCGGCCCACTTGGCCCATCCTTTCTCCCGCGTCACCTCCGAACGCTAGGGGCGCGACAGCGGCGGGAGCCCGCGCAGTCCCATCCACCGAGACATGCACCTGACCTCCACGAGAGCATCGGAAATATTTCTACTAGGCATATTGAGAAGTGGAGGCAATGCATGAAGTTCTCGATGATCTTCGAGGCACAAATGACCAACCCGTCCGCCGATCACGAACGGCAGGTGTTGCGCGACTGCGTAGAGCAGGCGGTGCTGGCCGAAGAGATGGGTTTCGACACCGTCTGGGCGGTCGAGCATCACGGGCTGAAGTGGTACGCCCATATGAGCGCACCGGAGATCTTCCTGACCTGGGTGGCCGCGCGCACCGAACGGATCCGCATCGGCCACGGCGTGGTGTGCATGCCGTTCAACTTCAACCACCCGGTGCGGGCGGCCGAGCGTGCGGCCATGCTCGACGTGCTGTCCAACGGGCGAGTGAACCTGGGCGCGGGTCGCGGCGCAACCCCGCAAGAGACCTCCATGTGTGGCGTCGACCCCGATCGCACCTACCAGGAGGTGGAGGAGTCGCTGCGGATCATCGGCAAGGCCTGGCAGGATCCCGAGGGCGAATTCGAGTGGCACGGTGATCTGCTCGATATCGACCCGCACCCGATGCTGCCGCGTCCGGTCCAGCTGCCGCATCCACCGCTGTTCATGGCGTGCACCAAGAAGGACACGCTCAAGCTGGCCGCCGACTACGGAATCGGCGCGCTGGTCCTCGGTTTCGCGGGCGTGGAGGAGATCGCCGAACTGCGCCGCACCTATGATGCGGCCATCGCGGCACGCACCGGGGAGAAGTTCGTCTCGACTGTCGTCAACGACCATTTCGCGGCGCTGTGCCCGACCATCGTGCTCGACGATCGGGAGAAGGCCCAGCAGATCGGTGCGCGCGGTCAGCGTTTCTTCGCCCAGTCCATCAAGCACTGGTACGGCGCAGGCCCGGTCCCGGACGAGGCTGTCGATCCCACTGTCGACGAGGTGGCCAAGATCAAGCAGGCCGCCGACGACCACGTCGCCTACCTGCACGAGGCCAAGATTCCGGTGAAGACCGGTGCTACCTCGGTGTTCAATGCCGAGCACGCCTACGGCAGCCCCGAGGACGCGATCGCCTACGTCGAGCGGCTGCAGGAGGCGGGCGCCGACGAAATCCTCTGCCTGATCCAGATGGGCACCGTGCCCCAGGAAGCGTGCCTGGAGACCATCCGGCACTGGGGCGAAAAGGTCATCCCGCACTTCCGTAAGGGCTAGTCGCCCCGCGCACAGTCGCTCGCCGGCTGTGGGCTCAGGAACCCGGCCGCCGCCCGACATGGCAGGCGAATGCGCCGAAGCCTTCCTTCCGGCACAGGCCGGGATCCAACAAGTGCATGAGCAAGGAGCTGAATATGACCGATCTGACCGGCAAGGTCGTCCTGATCACCGGCGCTGCCCGGGGCCAGGGCGCCGAAGAAGCCCGGCTCGTTGCCGCGTCCGGCGGCCGCGTCGTGCTCACCGACGTGCTGGAACCCGAGGGTAAAGAGGTTGCCGAATCCATCGGCGCCGCCGCACGTTTCGTTCGTCACGATGTGAGCAGCGCGTCCGGGTGGACTGCCGCCGTCGAGACCGCGGTGCGCGAGTTCGGGCGGCTGGACGTGCTGGTGAACAACGCGGCCATCTACACCGCGAAACCGCTCACCGACACCACTGCCGAGGAGCTGGAACGGATTCTGCGCATCAACCTCATCGGATCGTTCCTCGGCATCCAGGCGGTAATCGAGCCGATGGGGGCCGTGGGCGGTGGCTCGATCATCAACATCTCGTCACAGGCCGGATTACAGGGCCTGATGGGGCATTCCGCGTATGGCGCATCGAAATGGGGATTGCGTGGTCTGACCAAGACGGCCGCACTAGAACTCGGGCCGCTCGGCATCCGTGTGAACTCGGTGCACCCGGGGCCGATCGCGACACCGATGATCGGGCATCTCGGCTTGAGCACCGGGCCCGGCAGCTTTCCGTCACTGCCGCTCGGCCGCGTCGGTTTGCCGAGTGAAGTGGCCGAACTGGTGGCGTTCCTCGCCTCCGACGCGTCGGCCTTCATCACCGGAGCCGAGCTGGCCATCGATGGCGGATTGTCTGCGGGACAGTTCATTCCGCCGGGCTCGATGCCTGCTGCCGGCGCCGCGGGCGAGGCGTGAGGATCGGGCGATGCCGCTGAAACCCGAAGCGCAGGTGATCGTCGACCTGGCCACTGCGTCGTTTCCCCGGTTGGGCACCGAAGTCCAGGACGCCACCGAGGCGCGCCGCATTCTTGCGGCGCGCCCGGCAGCCGCCGCCGCACCGATTCCGGTCGGGCAGGTCGAGGAGCGTCTGGTGCCGGGGCCGGTCGGCGCGCCGGAGCTGCGGGTGCGCATCTATCGTCCCGCGGATTCGTCCCTCGACGCGCAGTCGTCGGCCATCGATGCGGAATCGGACCTGACCGGCACAACTGCGCTGCTGCCTGTCATTGTCTTCTTCCACGGTGGCGGGTTCGTGATCTGCAGCCTCGACAGTCACGACCAGTTGTGCCGGTCCATGGCCAACGATGTCGGCGCGATCGTGGTGTCGGTCGACTATCGGCAGGCGCCCGAGCACCGGTTCCCGGCGGCTGCGGAGGATGCCTACACGGCACTGAACTGGGTCGCCGAACATGCCGGGACGATGGGCGGCGACCCGGCCAGGGTCGCGGTGGCCGGTGACAGCTGCGGCGGAAACCTGGCCGCTGCCACCACATTGATGGCCCGCGATCGCAACGGTCCCGCCGTCACCTTTCAACTCCTTGTCTATCCGATGCTCGACCCGGCCCGAAATACGGTGTCCTATCGGGACAATGCGTACGGATACTTCGTCACCGACGATCATTTGCGGTGGTACTGGGAGCAATACCTGGGAACCGACGGCGATGCCGACCACCCCTACGCCTCGCCACTACGTGCCTCCGACATGTCCGGACTGCCGCCCGCGCACATCGTCACCGCAGAGTTCGATCCGCTACGGGACGAGGGCGAGGAATACGGCGTCCGACTCCAGGAGGCAGGCGTGCACGCCGACGTGATCCGCTATGACGGCCAGTTCCATGGCTTCTTCAGCATGGCCGATAGCCTGTCCGACGCGAAAGAAGCTGCCACCGCGGCCTTTTCCGCACTCCGCCGAGCCCTGGAAGCACACCGATGACAGTAGAACGCCTCGGCACGATCTTTCCGGCCGATAATCTGACCGCCGCGATCGACCTGCTCACCGCCGTGTTCGGCACCAAGGCCACCTTTGTCGACAGCGACCGCTGGGCGCAGTTCGACATCGGCCCGGCCCGAGTCATGCTCGCGGGCACCGACCGCGAAGGCGACACCCCGTCCTTGGCGGCCAAGGTCGACGACCTGGATGCCACCCTTGCCCGGCTGCGCTCGGCCGGGTTCGCCGCTGCCGACCCGGTTACCGGACCCCACGAACGCCGCACCTCGGTCCGCCCGACGCCCGAATCCCCGTGGGCGATCGTCCTCTACGAGCCGCTACCCGCAGCCCAGCACACGCCGTAACGACCTCCCGTGGTGGTCGGTGAGTGGTACATCGCCGCGGCGTTCCCTGAGCGGACCTCGCGATGGTGTGCCATTCGCCGGCACGGCAGCTCGGGTGGAGGCCGCGGTCACCGGCCGGGCGAGGGCGGACCGGTGCAGGCAGGCGAAGCGGTCATGGCTTCGACGGGGTGGTGCGAAGACCGTTGAGGAAGAGGTCCAGGAGGCGGTCTGCACGCTCCGCCGGGTTCGGTGTGTCCTGGGCCGCCCAGGCGATCGCGCCGATCATGCGCAGTACGTCGTAGTTCTGTGCGGATGGGGCGATGGTTTCTGCCTGCTTGGCCCGATCCAGCAGGGCTGACCCGACGGCGAATGTGTCTGCATGCCAAGCGGATACCAGCTCGGCACCACCATCGATCGCGGAATTCATGATGGCAGCGGAGAGGCCACGGAAGGTGAGTGCGTGGTCGATCGCGGCGCGCAGCCAAGTGGTCAGGGCTGCGACGGTGTCCGGCTCCGCCGTCAGGCGGTGGCCGAGTTGGGTGAGCTCGGCGACGCGTTCGCCGAGTACGGCTTCGATGAGGTCGAGGCGGGTGGGGAAGTGACGATAGAGGGTTCCGCTCGCGACGCCTGCGCGGCGGGCGATGTCGTCGAGGGAGGCGTCGACACCGTGTTCGGCGAAGGCGATTCGAGCCTGGTCGAGCAGTCGTTCGTAGTTTCGCCGCGCATCGGCGCGCCTCGGCCGTGCTGTGCCGGACAGTGTTTCGCGCATTCCCGACCTCGCCCTCTTGCTAACCGGGGACACAGTCCGCTACTGTGCCAAGTAACCGGACTATGCCTCATCTTATGGCACGAGTGGGGCGGCAGGAGGTCGTCATGACGCTGTCGGCGGCGGACAGAATCGAGATCACCGATTTGATCGCGCGGCACGGTCACCTCATGGATGCCGGGGCACTCGATCGAATGGATGAGCTCTTCACGGACGGAATCATCTATGAGCTGAGCGATTTCGGTCTCGGCGAACTGCACGGGATTCCAGCCTTGCGCGACGCCGCGATCACCCTCGGCGCAGGGAATCCGGTGGGGCATCACATCACCAACATCATCATCGCCGACGCGGACGGTGATTCGGTGCGGGTGCAATCCAAGGGCATCGGCATCCACGCGGACGGAACCTGTCGCAGCGTCGTATACGACGACATGGTCGTCCGTGCGGCCGTCGGCTGGCGAATCTCGTATCGGAAGGTGAGCGCGCGGCGGGCAGCGCTCGGGGCCTGAGCGACATCGCGCCACGGTCGGAGGACTGCACCGACACAACGTCGTCGGCGATACATCACTCCAGCGCATATTCGGCCGAGCGAATTCTCCGGTATTGCTGGGGAGCCGGCCTCGCCACCGACTCTGCAGCACACAATCTGGCGGCGAGCCGTGATTTGCCGACTCCGGATTTCATTAACCGCATACTGACGGCCGTGCGTTGATAGTGTCGCGCCATGTCGGAGAGGCGGGGCGCTGAACTAGGTGCGGCGCTGCCGAAAGATTGCGGTGGGGGCGTCGCCGACGAAGCGCGTGGCGATCGGCGACTCCGGGATACGGATCCGGCTGGCGATCAGCCACCCAAGATCGAGGTCGACGATGAAGAGCGCCCGGCACGGGTACTGACCGGCCTGCCCGAACAGCTGGTGGCGACAGTCGCGTTCGCGGTGGCGATCCTGGTGCTGTGGCAGGTGTTTCGGCCGTTGCCGCAGGGCAGCCAGTACTACCTGGTGGTATTCCTGAGCGCGACGCTGCCGTTGGTGTTCATCGCCTATCGGTCCGGCGTGCGCAGGCTGGATCGGGGCGAGGGGCCGCGGGCTCTCGACTGGATATTGGCCGCGGTGACGCTGGTGGTGTGCCTGTATCCGTTGTTGCCGATGACGATCGGGTCGGGTGGCGGCGGGTACGACGCCTTCCTCGATCGGCAGGGACAGTTCGATCCGGTCGATGTCGGGATGGGCTCGGTGCTGCTCGTCCTGGTGCTGGAGGCCTGCAGGCGCACGACTGGATGGGTGCTGCCGGTGGTGTGCCTGGTGTTCGTGGGCTATGGCTACTACGGTGGATTCCTCCCACAGCACTGGACAATTGCGCACGCGGGGTTGGATTTCGGGCAGATCATCGACGCGTTGTACAACTCAGGCAGCGGGTTCTACGGCACGCCGTTGGATGTCGCGGCCACCTACATCGTGCTGTTCACCCTCTACGGCGCGGTGCTCGAATTCTCCGGCGCCGCACAGTTCTTCGTCGACCTGTCGGTGGCCGCATTTCGCCGCTCGGGCGGCGCGGCCGGCCGGACCGCTGTCGCGTCGGGTTTCCTGCTCGGCACGGTTTCGGGCTCCGGCACCGCGACGGCGGTGACCGTCGGTGCGGTCACCTGGCCGATTCTGCGGCGGGCGGGCTATCCGCCGGAACAGGCCGGCGGCATGCTGGCCGCGGCCGGCGTCGGTGCGATTCTCTCGCCGCCCACGCTCGGTGTCGCCGCGTTTATCGTCGCCGAATATCTCGACGTCTCCTATCTGACGGTGCTCGGCTGGGCGATGATCCCGACGGTGCTGTACTACCTGGGAATTCTGCTCGCCGTCGAGATCGACGCGCGCAGATTGGATACTAGACCGGTGGAGATCGGCGGCGCGTCCGGGTGGCGGTTGCTCGCGCGATTCGGCTACCACTTCCTGTCCTTGATCGCGATCGTGGTGCTGCTGCTGATCGGAGTGAGCGCGACCCGAGCCGTCGTCTACGCCACCGCGCTGGCTTTCGTGCTCGCATTCCTCGATTCGCGCACCCGCGCACGGGCGAGTTCACCACGCAAGGTGTTCCAGGCCCTCGGCAGTGGAGTGCGCTCGGCGCTGCCGGTGGTGGCAGTGTGCACCTCGGCCGGTGTCATCACGGCGATGACCACGAAGACCGGGCTCGGCGCACAGTTGGCGTCCCTGCTGGTACGTGCGGCGCGAACGGTGTCGGACAACCACACGGTGGTGCTGGCATGCACGGTCGTGCTCGCGGCCATCGCGCTGGCCGTACTGGGCCTGGCGGTGCCGGTGACGGCGTCGTTCATCATCGGCTGGGCGATCATCGGACCTGCGCTGCTCGCGCTGGAAGTGCCCGCCCCGGCCGCCGCGATGTTCGTCTTCTACTACTCGGTGCTCTCCGAGGTGACGCCGCCGACCGCGCTTGCGGCGGTGGGCGCGGCGGCGATCACCGGTGCGCGCACCGTCCCGACCATGTGGCAGGCGCTGAAATATGCGTTGCCCGCGTTCCTGGTGCCGATCGTGTTCGTGCTCAGCGGTCCCGGTGAATATCTGCTCGGTCGCGGGCCGGTGCTCGGCGTGCTGTGGACGACGGCGGCCGCCTGCGTCGGTGTCGCGGCGTTGGCGGCGGCGACCGGGGGCTGGATTCTCGGAGTCGGTCCCGCGCGACCGCTTGCGCGGGTGTTCGCTGCGGTGGGCGGGCTGGCGCTGTTGTACCTGGAGCCCGGCGCGCTCGTCGTCGGGGTGGCCGCGCTGAGTGTGGCGGTCGGGATCACTCTGGTCTCTCGAAGGAGGACGACATGAGAAGAGTCGCAATAGCTTTCGCCGTCGCGGTGGTGGCGGCCGGCGTGCTCGCCGGATGCGGTGGACGGCGCGACGCGCCACAGACCGATGCGGGTGGTGCGGTCACCTGTGAGGTGAAGCAGGAGACTCGCGTCGGGATCGCGACCGGCAACGCGACCGGCGTCTACTTCGCGCTGGGCAATGCCTACGCCGAACAGATTTCGCAGGCCACCGGCGGCAAGGTGAAGGCGACTGCCGCGGAGACCGGTGCGTCGGTGCAGAACATCCAGCAGTTGGTCGCAGGCACCTATCAGGTGGCGTTCTCGCTGGCCGACACCGCAGCCGATGCAGTGCTCGGCGCCGCGAGTTTCGAAGGGAAACGGCAACCTGTACAGGCACTTTCGCGGCTGTATCCCAACTACACGCAGGTGATCGTCCGCACCGGGGCAGGCATCGGCTCGCTCGCCGACCTCCGCGGCAAGCGGGTCTCCACCGGATCGCCCAAGTCCGGCACCGAGGTGATCGCCCAACGGGTGCTGCAGGCCGCCGGGCTCAACCCTGACAGCGACATCTCGGCTCAGCGCCTCGACCTCACCAAGACAGTGGACGGTATCAAAGACGGCTCGATCGACGCCATGTTCTTCTCCGGCGGCCTGCCGACCCCCGGTATCACCGACCTGTTCACCTCGGCCAAGGACAAGGTGCGCTTCCTCGACATCGCCGATCTCGCGGGCAGCATGCGCACCGCCAACCCCGTCTACGAAGAGGGTGTCATTCCGGCCGCCACCTACGGTCTGCCCGCGGACGTGAAAACCATCGTCGTCGCGAATGTTCTTCTGGTCCGCAACGACCTCGACGCGGATCTCGCCTGCGTTCTCACCAAAACCCTGTTCGACCGCAAAACCCAACTGGAACAGGCCAACTCGGCCGCCAAGGGCATCAATCGCGATGCCGCACCACTGACCGCTCCCGTCACCCTGCACCGAGGCGCCGCCGAAGCACTGACCAACTGACCCGCGGGCGATCGGCTGGAATCGGCGGTCGCTACCGCTCTTTCGGCAGCTCCGCACTCGCGGCCCGGTGGCCTCGCCAGTCCTTCAGTTCGCGGATGCCGATGAATATCGGGAAGACGGCGAGCGTCCTGGCCTGCGGGAATCACATCGTAGAACGCGACGACGCCCGGATGACCTATCCGCCCCACATTGCGCGCCTCGGCCAGCGCCCTCGCCATGAACACCTCGCGGTCCTCCCCGAGCTCATCGGCCGGGGCTCTGATTTCCTTGACCGCCACCTGCCGGCCGATCACCTCGTCGGTCGCCGACCACACCACCCCCATGCCGCCGCGTCCGAGTACCTCCGTGAGTCGGTACCGGCCTGCTACCAGCCGATCCGAAGACGTCTCTTGTGACATGCGAATCCCCACAACCACAGTTGATAGCGCACCGCGCCCCACGGTTGGCCATGCGGCAACTACGCCCATCGTACGCACTGGTCAGCAGCCCAGGGCCCCGCCTCGTCGCTACCGGGAGGTCATGACGGCCGTCAGCGAGCGGGCGGCGTCGAGTGTCGCGCATATGTACTCGTCGCGTTCGAGCTTGGTGGTCGCCGCGCGTAGCGGGCCGAGTTGAACTTCGTAGGCTGCGGTGCCCATGGCGTCGAAGACCGGGGCGGCCAGGTAGCTCAGGGGCAGCGCGGTGTCGGCATCGAGCTCGTGTTTGCTGTAGGGGCGGGAGGTGAGGGCAGCCAGCTGACGGAGTATGCGGGTGCGCAGCTGTGGCTGCAGCAGTTCGGGTCCCATCGCGCCGAGGAGATCGGCGAGCAGGTCGACCATGCCCGCGTCATCGGCGAGGGGACGGAAGACGGCGACACCACGCTCGCGGACCAGGGCGAGCAAGGTGCTTGCGGTGCGGCGCTCGGCATCGGGGGCGGCGGCGAGCCAGGTGTTCTGTTCGGCGGCCGCGCGCCACGGCATCACGCCGGCGCCCGCCGGGAATTGCAGTGGGATGCGGTGTCCGACAGGGATTCCGGGGACCACTCGGTCGGGGCCGTGCCGGACGTCGAGGACGGTGAGGCGGTCGGGTTCGATGCGGCTGAGGGTGGCGCCGGATCCGGTGCGCACGGTGAGGGCGGTAAGGATTTCGCCGACGCCATGGGGGAGTGTGGAGCTGCCGAGACCGGTCAGTGCAGGGCCGATGGTGTAGCCGCGGTTCGGGTCGCGCACCACCCAGCCCGCCGAATCCAGTTCGGCCAGAATCGCGGTCGCGGTGGCACGGGCGATGTCGAGGCGGTCGGCGATGCCCGCGACGCTCATCGGGTCGGGTGCGGCCGCGAGCAGTGACACGACCTCGACGACCCGGCGGGTCGGTGGCGACGGTGACCGGTCGGGCATGGGCGTACCTCTTGTTCGGCGCAGCGGAACGACTTACGATGTCGAATATTAGTACATGAATATGTCGAATATTCGACACCTGCTGCGAGGGATGGAGTGCTGGATGATTCTGGATCGATTCCGAATCGACGGGCAGGTCGCCGTTGTCACGGGTGCGGGCCGCGGCTTGGGCGCGGCGATCGCCGTTGCCTTCGCCGAGGCCGGGGCCGATGTCGTCATCGCCGCACGCACCAAGAGTCAGCTGGACGAGGTGGCCGAGAGGGTGGCTGCGGCCGGACGACAGGCGCATGTGGTGCCCGCCGATCTGAGCGATATCGAGGCGACGGCGGGGCTCGCCGCTGCCGCGGTGGATCGGTTCGGGCGGCTGGACATCGTGGTCAACAATGTGGGTGGCGCGTTGCCGTGCACGCTGTTGGACACGACGCCCGAGGCGCTGGTCGAGGCCTTCAATTTCAATGTCACCAACGCTCACGCGTTGGTACGGGCCGCGGTGCCGCGAATCCTCGAAACCGCCGGTGGCGGTTCGATTCTCAACATCACCTCGACGATGGGCCGGCTGCCGGGCCGGGCGTTCGCCGCCTATGGCACGGCCAAAGCGGCACTCGCGCACTACACCAGGCTGGCCGCGCTCGATCTGAA
The DNA here is from genome assembly GCF_046764895.1 of Nocardia sp. CWNU-33. Classification (NCBI taxonomy): domain Bacteria; kingdom Bacillati; phylum Actinomycetota; class Actinomycetes; order Mycobacteriales; family Nocardiaceae; genus Nocardia; species Nocardia sp. CWNU-33. The sequence goes on from NZ_JBKOQN010000002.1 coordinate 48,276, forward strand.
TCCGCGCATTCGGGTGAACGCCATCGCGCCCGGTTCGATCCTGACCTCGGCGCTGGAAATCGTCGCGGGCAACGAGGCCATGCGCGCCGAGCTGGAATCGAAGACGCCGCTGCACACCATCGGCGATCCCGAGGACATCGCGGCCGCCGCGCTGTATCTGGTCTCGCCCGCGGGTAAGTACGTCACTGGCAAGATCCTCGAACCCGATGGCGGCCTGATCTCGCCGAACCTCGACCTCCCGATTTCGGATCTGTGACATGACATATTCCGTAGTGCAGTGGGGTACAGGCAATGTCGGCAAGCACGCGCTCGCCGGCATTATCGCCAACCCAGATCTCGAATTGACAGGCGTGTGGGTTTCGGGGCCGTCGAAAGACGGAAAAGACGCGGGAACCCTTGCCGGGCTCGATCATTCGGTGGGCGTGGCCGCCACGACGGATGTCGAGGCGATCCTCGCCGCCACACCCGACTGCGTCGTCTACTGCTCCATGACCGACAACCGCCTCTTCGATGCGGTGCAGGATTTGCAGCGGCTCTTGCGTGCGGGCATCAACGTGGTCGCCTGCGCGCCGGTGTTCTTCCAGTACCCGTACGGCGTGCTGCCCGATGAATTGTTGAAGCCGGTGCAAGATGCTGCGGCCGAGGGCAATGCGTCACTGTGGGTGAACGGCATCGACCCCGGCTTCGCCAATGACCTACTGCCGCTCGCGCTCGCGGGCACCTGTCTGCGTATCGATCAACTGCGGTGCCTGGAAATCGTCGACTATGCCAGTTACGACAACCGTGAGGTGATGTTCGACATCATGGGCTTCGGCAAGCCTCTCGACGACATCCCGTTGTTGTTGCAGCCTGGAGTCCTCTCGCTCGCCTGGGGCGGCACGGTGCGTCAGCTCGCCGCGGGAATCGGGGTCACCCTCGACTCCGTCACCGAGACCTATGACCGAATCCCCGCACCGGAAGCGTTCGACATCGCCACCGGCCACATCGCCGAAGGAACCGCTGCCGCATTGCGTTTCGAGGTCCGCGGCATGGTCGGCGACCAGCCCGTCACCGTCCTCGAACATGTCACCCGGCTACGCCCCGACCTGTGCCCCGACTGGCCGCAACCAGCACATCCGGAAGGCTCCTACCGCGTCGAAATCACCGGTGACCCGAGCTACGCGATGGACCTCGTCACCTCGAGCCCGCACGGCGACCACAACCACGCCACCCTCTTGGCCACCGCCATGCGCATCGTCAACGCAGTCCCCGCCGTCGTCCGAGCACCCCCGGGCATCCTCACGGCCCTCGACCTCCCGCTGATAACCACCCCCGCCGCCCACTGACATCGGCTGTCCGCTCCTGCATTCGGCGTGCGAGTGGCCCTTCATGGAGTCCGCACCCGCGTCTCGCCTCCCGCCGAGTGCCACTCGTCGCCCCGCAATGCCCATCGCGCCCGGACCGGTATGTCCGAGGGTTGGCGTGGAATGGCGCACGAACGCATCCGGATCGGGTGGCCGCGCGCTGCGACCGCGGCTTGCGGTGGCGGGCTACCTTTTGGGGAGGGCGTCGAGGGTGCGGTCGACGTCGGTGGTGCTGTTGTAGAGGTGGAAGGCGAAGCGAAGACCGCCGCCGCGGACCGAGGCGATGATGTCGGCTTGTTCGAGGTATGCGGCCGCGTCGCCTGCGCCGGGTACCGAGACGATGGCCGAGGGGCCGGGGACGGGCTCGTAGCCGAGTTCGGTGAGACCTGTTCGGAAGCGGTCGGCAAGGTCGAGATTGTGCGCCCCGATCTTGTCCACCGTCAGTTCCTCGATCAGCTCGATGCCCGCCGAGGCGGCGATCGCGCCGAGCCAGTCCGGTGTCGCGTCGAAGCGCCTGGTTGTGGTGGCGAGTGCGATCGGGTCGTACAACTCGGCCCACGCGTCCGCGGCGGCGTACCAGCTGGGACCGACGGGGCGTATGTCTGCCGCCGTCTCCGGTGTCGCGGCGAAGAACGCGATGCTGCGGGCACCGATCAGCCATTTGAACGCTGCGCACACCCAGTAGTCCGCGTCGGCGAAGCGCAGCGGAAGCCAACTTGCGGCTTGGGTGGCGTCCACCAGCAGGCGGGCGTTGTGCGCCTGGGTGGCTGCGTGCAGTATCGACAGGTCGACGATCCGGCCGTCCTTCGACTGGACCACGCTGACCGCTACCAACGCGGTCTCCGGCCGCACTTCCTCGGCCAGCCGCTCCAGCGGCACGAAGCGCACCGACAGGTCACCGCGGTGCACGAAAGGCATGGACACGGAGGAGAATTCGCCCTCGGCCAGCAAGACCTCCGAGCCTGGTGGCAGTGCCACAGCAATCGGTGCGATGAGCCCTGCAACACCACTGCCGAACGCGATGTCGGCAACCGTCGCGCCCTCCAGCAGTCGCGCGAACGCGGCCCGCAACTCGGGGACGACAGTGTCGTGCACCATCGGACCGCCACGCCCTGCCGCCCACTGGGTATTGGCATCTCGAACGGCGGCCAATGCTCTTGCGGACGGTAAACCATAGGAGGCGGTGTTGAGGTAGGTGGTTTCAGGGCTGAACTCAGCAGGCGCCAGCGAAGTCATATGCGCAGCATCCGCCCGTATCCGGCCCGCGTCCAGCGCCAGCGGTCCGATAGTGGACCGATTTCGCGGGCCTTGCAGCGCGGTGGGTCGACGGGGCAGTGCCGAGGCGTCGGATCAGGATGGATGTCGTTGTTCCAGCGTTGCTTTCATGACCTGACCGCCGCGCTCGACCCGGAGGCGCACCTGTTCGGCGGCGTCGTGGGGCAACACATCGGTGGTCCAGACGAGTCGGGTGGTGTCATCGGGCTCGGCGAAGACCTGGAACGAGGCGTGGTGGTGGGTGAGGGGCAGGCGGAAACCGTCGATCGCCGAGTAGGCGAGCCTGCGGGTGTCGTCGTCGATGGTTACGATCAGCTCGCGAATGACACCGCCGCCGGGCATGGTCAGTAATCGGGTGTTGCCGTCGATGCGGGTGTCGAGCACGTATTCGGGGAGCAGGCGTTCGTGCACGGCGCCTACGTCACGTACCGCCGCCCACACCTCGCCCGGGCTGACCTCGATGAGAATTTCCTGCGTGATGGTGGCCATAGCGGGTCTACCGTACCGGGTCGGGCGGGCTACTTCGGGGTCGGCGTTGCCCACATGTTCGACAGCAGTTGGTAGCTGGGGGTGTCGGAGAGGGTTTGCATCGATTCGTAGATGCGTTGGTAGCCGGTGGCCGCGATACGCCATCGGCCGTCGGGATCGAGGCGGTAGCTGTCGGTGTAGTAGCCGGCGCCGCGGATCAGGACGCCGTATTCGGTGGCGATGACGGTGTCCTCGAAAGCCCATGAGCCCGTGGCTGTCTCATCGGTGACGGTGATTTCGGGGTGATTGGCGATGTGGGTGGTGACCACTGCGGGGCCGAGATTCTCACGCATGAAGGCGGTGACGGCGTCGCGGCCGTCCAGGGTGAGCGGCTCGCCGAGGGCGTGGGTGCCGTAGCGGCCCGCGACGTCGACGGTGAGTGTGTCGGCGAACTCGTCCCATCGTTTGAGATCCAGCGTCCGAAAGTAGCGATACTTCAGCTGGCGGATTGCTTCGATGGCGGCGAGATCCATTGGTCCAGCCTGGCACGAGCGCGGTGCCGAGACAATAACCTGTTCTATATTTTCGCGTGCGGCAGCGCCGCTGATGCTCGAGGCCATCCGGGTGCTCGAACCCGGTGGGCCTCGCGAAAGCTCGATTCACAGACAGAGTTCTGGCAGAGGTGTCCGATCGAGGCGGATCGGGTATTCGAGTGCTTGACGTGGTCGTCGGTACGCACGACTGCGTCCGCAGTATTGTGCGTTCCGACATGACCAGGAGTCCGCCATGACTGAAGGTCCTGCTGCCCCGGCTCCGCCTCCCGAGCCTTCGATCGACCAAGAGGTTGCGTTGCAAACCGCCGCGCACCGGTTGGCCAGGGAATTCGATGGCGTCGGTGACGACGCCATCAACCAGTGCCTGCGCTCGGCCTACAGACACGTCGCAGGCCACGCCACCGTCGACAACTTTCTGCCCCTGCTCGCCGAGCGCTACACCCGCGAGTGGCTGCACGCCATGACCGACGAGGTCTCCTCGACCCGGCCGAGGCCTGTCGTTCACAGATCCGGGCGGACCAGGATCTGAATGTGGTCGTCCGGGTGGCGCAGCGCCTCGATAGCGCCTGCCACTCCGGACAGGCCGACCTGGTCGGTGATGAGCGAGGATGCGTCCACGGTGCCGTCGGCGATGCGGCCGAGCGTCTTCGCGTACTCCTCGTGCGGGTAGACCATGCACATCTGTACTGAGATGTCCTTGTAGATGCCGACGATCGGGCGGATGACGTCGTCGGTCATCACCGCGCCGACCTGCAGGATGGTCGTTTGGCGTGGCGCTTTGTACAGCAGCTCGTTGAGCAGTCCCGGCACCGCCGCGCACACCCAGATGTGCAGCAGCTGGCCGGGCGCGGCCGCTTCGCGCCACACCTCGATCGGGTCCTCGACGGCGGGATCGACCACGCGATGCGCGCCGAGCCGTAATGCGGTGTCGCGGCGCAGCTTCGACGGATCGGACGCGATGATCGGTGCGACACCGCGTTCGGCGAGCGCCGCGACGGCACCCAAACCGACCGGACCGCAACCGATGACGATGCCGGTGCCGTCGGGCCCGATGCCGGTGCGCGCGACATTGCCGAAGCCGACCGCCAGCGGCTCGGTCAGTGCCGCGACATGCGGCGGCACATGATCGGGAATCGGTTCCAGAGCCATGGCCTGCAACACCATTCGTTCCCCGTAGCCGCCGGGGAAGTCATTGGAGAACCCGACACCGTGGATCTGACCGACGTGGTCGATGGCCCACGGCAGCGCGACCACCAGCTGTCCTTCGGTGTGCGCGGTGTCCGGTCCGGCCGAGATGACCCGGGCGGCGATCTCGTGGCCCATCACGACGTCGCGCGAGGGGTCGAACTCGAATGTGGGCACGCCGCTGTCGCGGGAGGCCTGCAGGAACTCGTCGGTGTAGTCGAGTGCTTGTTTGTCGGAACCGCAGATGCCGCACGCCACCGTCTCGACGAGGACCTGGCCCGGGCCCGGGACGGGCTCGGGGACCTCGTCGACCACAAGACTGCGGCCCCGCATTACTACTGCGCGCATCGGTGTGCTCCCGGTGTCGAGGTGGTGTTCACTTCGCTTCCTCCGTGCCGAGTGCCGCGGCCAATGCCTGTCCGTGTTTGTCGAAAGCGCTCTGGATGCCCGCGGTGAGGCCGCCGATCATGCGCTCACTGTTGGCATGCGCCCATTCCAGCGAGGCGACCCGGTTCCGATTGGCCCGTGTGAAGTGTGGAATCACCTGCTCGGCAAACAGCCGCGCCGAGCGTTGCGTGGCGTCCCAATCGGCGACATTCAGGCCGAGCAGCAGGAAGGTGCCGAAGCCGCCGGACTGTTCGGCGAGCTTCTCGATGGTGGCGATGGCGTCGTCGGGGGTACCGATGGTGGCGCGCCCGAAGGCCGGGAAGCCCTCTCCGGTCCATTGCTCGACGGCGGCGCGGGCCGAGGAGTTCCACGGCGCGCTCATGCCGCTGAGCTTCTCGATGTAGTCGACGAGATGTCCGACGCCCCACTCGGCCTCGCGCATCGCCTGTTCCCTGGTCTCGGCGATATGCATCGGCGCGACCAGACGCCATCGCGAGCGATCGAGCACGTGGCCGTTATCGGCCATGGTCTTCTCGTAGACCTTCCAATTGGGCAGCAGTGCGTCGTAACCGCTGGGATCGGAGGCGGCCAGCGAGAGCAGCCCGGCGCCGTGCCGGCCGGCCAGCACCGCGCCTGACGGCGAAATGGTCGAGGCGACAGCCATTTCCAGGCCACCCTGCCGGTAGGGCAGCAGTTGCAGGCGCGCTTCGTTCAGGTGATACCAGTCGCTCTCGGCGGTCACCGTCTCCCCGCGCAGCAGGCGCACCAGCACATCCATGGATTCGTGCATCATGTCGCGCTGGCGTACCGGATCGATGCCCATCATGGCGGCGTCGGTGGCCAGTTGGCCGGGGCCGACACCCATCATGGTCCGGCCCATGGTCAGGTGATCGAGCAAGCAGAGCCGGTCGGCGAGCATCATCGGCTGGTGGTAGGGCAGCGAATTCACGCCGGTGCCGAGACGAATGCGCTGGGTGCGTTGCGCGGCCGCGGCAAGGAAGACCTCGGGTGCGGCGATGATTTCCAGTCCGGCCGAATGGTGTTCGCCGATCCAGGCCTCGCTGTAGCCGAGTTGATCGGCCAGCTCCACCAGGGCGAGATCGCGGTGGATCTGTAGGGTCGGGTTGCCGGTGAGCGGATGGTAGGGGGCGATGAAGAATCCGAACCTGGTGGGGCCGAACTGGTTGTCGCTCAATTCAATTGTCCTTACCTGGTGGGGACCGGGAGCCTCAGCTCCGGTCCCAGTCGTGACCCCAGTAGCTGTCCGCGGTCATTTCTTCTGCGGTGTAGGTGGTTTCGTCCACCAGCACGCCTTCGGTGCCGAACTCGAGATCCCAGCCGCCCGGAGTTCGGACGTAGAAAGAGATCATCTTGTCGTTGGTGTGCCTGCCGAGCGTCGAGGACAGGTGGTAGCCGGCCTTGTTGACGCGGTCGAGGGCGCGTCCGACGTCATCGAGGCGGTCCACCTCGACCATGATGTGAACCAGACCGGAGCCTTCCTTGCCGCCGGACGGGATCAGGGCCAGGCTGTGATGGCGCTGGTTGACGCCGAGGAAGCGGATGCGCACCGGCCCGTACTCCGGTGCCGTCGGCAGGCGGAACGCGCCGCGGGGCAGGAAGCCGAGTACGTCGGTGTAGAAACGGAAAGCGACATCCAGGTCGGGGACCGGCAGCACCGCGTGACCGAGGCCGAGGCCCTCGGTGACGAACCGGTTGCCGTGCTTGCCGACGACGGGACTGTGGTCCAGGACGGGGCCGTGGAACACCTCGACGGTGGTGCCGGACGGATCGACGAAGCTGATGGCCTCTTCGACACTGCGTGCGTCCGCTTCCGCCACCGTCAGCGTGCGCACCGAGATGCCGGCCTTCTCGACGGCTTCCCGCGTTGTGGCCAGCGCACGGTGGTCGCGGACCTCCCAGCCGATGGCGAGCACCTTGTCGGTGTCACCGGGCACCAGCACCAGGCGCGCGACGTGCTCGTCCATGCGCAGATAGATCGCGTCGGGGTCGGGACCCGATCCCTCGGCGAAGCCGATCACGTCGAAGGCGAAGGTGCGCCAGGCATCCGGGTCGGCGACCGCGACCTTCACGTATCCGAGCGAGCTGATGGCAGTCATGGGGTCGTTCTCCTCATTCATAGGTGATCCGGACCGAGTCGGTGACCGGCACCGCCTGGCAGGCCAGCACATAGCCCTCGGCCAGGTCTTGTTGTTCTAGTACGTCGTTGCGTAGCAGCTTCACTTCACCGTCGACGACCCGGCAGACACAGGCGCTGCAGGCGCCCTCGCGGCAGGAGTAAGGGGCTGCCACACCGCGCGAGAGCAGCACGTCGAGCAGCACGCTGCTGCGCGGCCATGCGAATTCGTTTGTTTCACCGTCGAACTCGACCTCGACGGTGGCGCAGTCCGCGGTATCGAGCACCTCGATCGGAGCCTGCGCGAAGGGATCGCCCGACAGCGAGACGAACTTCTCGACGTGCACCCGATCCCGGTCGACGCCGAGATCGCGGGCCGCGGCGACCACCGCGTCCATGAAAGCACCCGGGCCGCACACGAAGATCTCCCGGTCCGACCACGGCGCGATGAGGTCGGTCAGGTAGCGCGCCGCAGGCACGCCCTGTACCGACTCCAGCCAGTGCAGCACCACAAGGCGCTGCGGATAGGCGGCGGTGAGCGCGCGCAGTTCGTCGGCGAAGATCACCGACTCCTCGTCACGATTGGCATAGATCAGCGTGCAGCGCCCATTGCCCTGTGCCAGTGCGGATTTCAGGATGGACAGCACAGGGGTTATGCCGCTGCCCGCCGCGAAGAGCAACAGATCGGCGTCCAGCGATTCGGGGGTGAATACGCCCGCAGGAGGCAGACTGTCGATGCTCATGCCCGCTGTGGCGTTGTCGCACAACCAGTTCGACCCGTACCCGTCGACGGTTCTCTTGACGGTGACCTTCAGCGGCCCGTTCTCGTGCGGCGCGCTGGACAGCGAATACGAGCGAGCCACCGAGCCCGTTCGGTCACTGGGGATCCGCAAGGTCAGGAACTGGCCGGGTCGGTAGGGCAGCGGCACCCCGGATTCGGCGACCAGCTCCAGCGACATCGCATCGCGCGTCTCCGCGACGACCCGGACCACGCGCAATGCCACCGCGACACCGGGATTCACAGCAGGTCCCGATCTCGGGTGCTCAGGCCGACGGCGCCCGCAGTGACGGCGTTCTCGATGCACGCGCGCAGCGCCGTGCAGCCACGGACTGGGCCGCCGCCGTTGTCGTCGAGTTCCGTGCAATGCCTCGCGGCGGCCGCGCTCCACTGCACGCTGGTGTGCGCGGGGCTGAATTTGACTACCTGGACCCGGATTCCACAGGTCTGGCAGGTGACGGAGTCCATGGCCGTGCCGTTCAGACGCCGCGCTTGGCGGCCAGGTTCTCGGCGACCTCCGCCTCCCACGCAGAAACCGCGCGGGTGGTGTCGACCTCGAATTCGAAGCGATCGGTCATCTTGTCCTCGACCTCGGCAGCGTCCCGGTAGAACTGCTCATACCAGCGCCGCAGCTGGTAAACCGGCCCGTCCTCCTCGCACAACAGCGGATTGTCGATGCGGGTCTTGCGCTTCCAGATCGCGACATCCTGTTCGAAGCCGCGACCGAGCCCGTTCGCGAAACGCACCGCCATCGCGTCGGCCTCCTCCGGCGAGAGACCGGGCCGCTTCTTGACGATCGCGCCGTATTGCAGCACGAACTTGGTGGGCGAGACCGGGTAGTGGCAGTTGATGAGCACCGATTCGACGGTCTGGCCGTTGGACTCGTTGACCAGATTGTCGATCATGTAGGACGGCCCGTAGTAGTGCGCCTCGGATTGCAGCACGTTCTTGCCACCTGCCTCTTTGGCGATCTCGCCCTGCACATCCTCACGGCCGATCGAGGTCATGTACTGACTGGCGATGTGGCCTTCGAAGACGTTCTTGAAGTAGGTCGGGAAGGCGAAGTGCACGTAGAAGAAGTGCGCCATGTCGACCACGTTGTCGATCACCTCGCGGCAGTTCGCGCCATCGATGACGATCTCGTTCCAGGTCCAGTCGCTCCACTCGTCGCTGAACGCACCGTCGATGCGGGGGATGGTGACGTCCTCGGGCGGCGGGTTGCCCTCGGGGTCGTTCCACACGAATAGCTGCTTGTTCTGCTCGAGTGTCACCCAGGACTTGGTGCGGGCCAGTGGCGGCACCCGGCGGCCGTAAGGAATTGCGGCGCATCGCCCGTTGCCCTTCCAGCGCCAGTCGTGGAACGGACATGCGAGGGTATCGCCCTTGATGGTGCCGTCGCCGAGGTTGCCGCCCATGTGCCTGCAGTACGCGTCGAGCACGCTGAGGGGGCCGTCGGTAGCCGCGAAGACCACGAGTTCGGTACCGAACGCGGTGATGGTGTGTGGCTTTCCGTCGCGGAAGCGATCGGCGATGCCGAGACAGTGCCAGCCGCGCGCGTAACGGGCGGGTGGTGCTCCGGTATCGATCACGCGCACCTGGTCGTCGGTGTTCGCGAGGCTCATGATGTCGGTTCCTCCACGGTCGTCGTTGTTTCGATAGTTCGGCGGGTCGGCCGTCGGCGAAAGGCGTGGTCCCACTGATCGGGAGCTTCGGCCCGAGACTGTCCCGCGGCGCTCAGACACTGGTAAGCGGCTGATCGAGTCGGCTTGCGTCGCATTCGCTCGGTCCGGTGCGCTATGGACCGACCGCCTCCGTGGTGCTCATCAGGCGCTCGAATCCGGAGCGATAGAACAGCAGCGGACCCGCGTCGCGGCCCTCGCCGAGCTCGGTCACGTTGCCGATGACGATCGTGTGGTCACCGCCGTCCAGCTCGCCGGCCAGCGTGCAGTCGATCCAGGCGATGGTGCCCGCCAGCAGGGGTGAGCCGTTGGGCGACGGGCTCCACTCGAGACCGGCGAATTTGTCGGGTCCGCTGCGGCCGAGCTGCTTGCAGAGGTCCTGCTGGTCGGCGGCGAGGACATTGACGCAGAACCGTTCGGCGGCGCGGATCCGCGGCCAGGTGGTCGAGGAGCGGGCGGGGAACAATGCCACCGCGGGCGGCTCCAGCGACAGTGCGGAGAACGACTGGCAGGCGAACCCGATCGGTTCGTCGCCGTCGAGTGCGGTGATCGCGGTGACTCCGGTGCAGAACCGGCCGAGGACGGCCTTGAAGTCTAGGGCGACGGCCATGGTGCTCCTAGTTTCGACTAGAAATATTCCGTTTCGTCATGAAGGTAAGCGGCCGCCTCGTATGCCTGTCAATAACCGATTCCGGCTACCGAGAAGATCCGTAGCGATCTACGTAGTTTCCGGGATTCCCTCTCGCCATCGCGGCGGCAATGTGATTGGGGACACAAGTTGGCGTGCCGAAAATGCACATGCCTAATCGAAATACTTCTAAGCTGTATGAGCTACACAATGGAGGTGAGCCATGACGGTCGAGGTGATGACCCACCCCGAGTCCGAAGAGCTGTGGTCGGGAGCGGGCCCCACGACAGCACGGACCAACAATCAACCGCCGGTCTCGATGATCGAGCGAATGACCCTGATCCTAGACGCTTTCGACGGTTCGACGCCGGTCCTGACGCTGCTCGGGCTGGCCGAGCGCACCGGACTGCCCCGCTCGACCGTGCATCGCATCCTGGATCAGATGATCCGGCTGCGCTGGCTGGCGCACGCCCCCGGCGGCTACCGGCTCGGGCTGCGGCCGTTCGAACTCGGCGGACTCGCCGCCGACCACAACGAGATTCGTGACGTGGTGAGCCCCCTGCTGCATGATCTCGCGCAGCGCACCGGCATGGTCGGGCACCTCGGTGTGCTCGACGGCCGCGAGGTGCTCTACCTGGACAAGGCCGGTGGGCGCAGTACCGCGGGCATCCCGACTCGCCTCGGCGGCCGGATGCCCGCGCACAGCACCGGCCTCGGCAAGGCCCTGCTCGCGACGCTGGAACCGAGCATTGTGGAAGCGTCCTTCCGCGACCGCCTGCCCCAGCTGACCCCACGCACCATCTGCGACAGAGCGGAATTGCACCGCGAACTGACCCGCATCAGGCACCGCCAAGGCGTCGCCGTCGACAACGAGGAGTCCGTCACCGGCATCGCCTGCGTCGCGGTCCCCATCCGCGGCCGCGGCGCCGCCGTCGGCGCACTGTCCCTGTCGGGCCAGATCAGCGCCGACCGTCCCGCCCTCGACACCGCCCGCCTGGCGCGGGTCCTTGTCGAGGTTTCCCACGAAGCCGCCCGCGCCCTCTTCCCTCGCCACGCCCGCTGGCGCTGAGCACACCTGTTGGATCGACCCACCCGGCCGACCCACCCGGCCGACCCACGAAACCCGCCCCAGAACACCGGCGCCGCGCTATCGGCAGTAGTGAAATGGTGGCTGCGAAAGCCATACGGCACCACCATCTCACTACCGCCGTTGCCGACAGTGCCTGGAAGGCAACCCAGCAGTCCTTGCGCTGGACGCGGTGTGTGGCTGCTGAGGCTGTGGAGCCACCATCTCACTATCTCCGTCACCGGAAATGCTTGGAGCGCAACCACAGCATTCGATCGGTCACCACCCGGTCTCGATAGCCGCCACACTCGTGTCGATCCACACCCCGTGTGGTCCAGGAGCCCGCCGGACCCACCACCCCGTGTGACAACCGAACACCCCGCGGCTGTACCACGCAGGGTGTTGGGTCGGGGTGGGTAGGGAGATGGCGGGCTGCCGAGGGGCGGCCGCCATCTCCCTGTTTCCGGCGGGGATCAGTAGGCGGTGCCGCCGGTGGCGGGGGTGCGGCCGTGGCGCATGATCAGGGCGATGATCAAGGCGATTGCCGATGCTCCCGCGGCGAACCAGAAGCCCATTTCGTAGCCGTGGTCGGCGAAGACCTGGGGGATGACACTGCCCTGTGGGGGTTGGCCCGCGACGCTCACCTGGGCGGTGATGGGGCTGGCGTTGAGATAGGCGGTGACGATGGCCAGGCCGATGGCCACGCCCATGGATTGCATGACGCCGAGCATGCCGAGGCTGATGCCCTGTTGTTCCTGAGGGACGGCTTCGACCATCAGGATGGGCATGGAGGCGTAGTAGAAGCCGAAGCCGATGCCGAATGCCGCGCTCACCCAGAGGAATACGACCCAGGTGTGGGGGAGGACCGCGTAGCAGACGCCCGCGCTCGCGAACAGGACGAGGGAGAAGACCAAGGGGATGCGGGCGCCGATCTTGCGGGCCAGTGCGCCTGCGGCGGCGCCGCAGATCATGGCGAGCACGGCTTGCAGCAGGGCGATGCGGACCGCGAATTCGAGGAGGGTGAAACCGTTTCCGTAGCTGTAGCCGGGGTCGAGGGCGACCTGAACTGCGGCGGCGGGCATGGGCTGGCCGGTTTGCTGCTGGATCTGGGCGAGGGTCGCCTGCTGGACGCCTGCCGCGACAGTGTCGGAGTTCGGGGTCTGTGTCATGTAGCCGAGTGCGTAGGACTGGACGCCGATGAGGAACGAGGCGAACAGCGCACCGCCGAGTACCAGCGTGACTCGGGGATGGAACAGCAATTTCATATCCATGATCGGGCGGGCGACATTGAGCTCGACCACCACGAACACCACCAGCAGCGCAATGCCGCCGAACAACCAGGCCAGTGTCAGCGGCTTGCTCCATCCCCAATCCTGACCCTTGTCGAGGTAGATCAGGGTGAGTCCGGCGCCCGCCGAGAGCAGGACGGCGCCGAGCACATCGATGCGCTCCTTGACCCGCAGCTTGGACTCGGGCACGACCAACCACACCAGTGGAAGCACCAGCAGGGTAAATCCGGCGAGCACCCAGAAGATGGCACGCCAGCTGTAGTTGTCGACGAGATAGCCGCCGAGCAACGGTCCGCCGATCGCGGAGAAGCCGAGGCCGGTGGCGGTGACACCCAAGCCGAGCGGTACATACTTGCGCGGCATCAGATCTCGGATCAGGCCATACGCGATCACCGCGGTGGCGATGGCGGTGGCCTGCAGGCCGCGCCCGATGAGGAAGATCGCCCAGCTGTCGGTGACGGCGTCCAGTACGCAGCCGAGCATGAAGAGCATGCCGCAGACCAGGAACATCCGCTTCTTGCCCCAGACATCGCTCATCTTGCCGATGAGCGGGGAGGCAGCAGCGCCGATGAGGCCGAAGACGATGATCGCCCAGTTGATGTTCGCGCCGACGCTGGGGAAGGTGGGCGCGATCTTCTGCAACGCGGCCGCAACGATGGTGTATTGCATCGGCGCGACCTCGGTGAACAGCACGATGACCGCGAGGACAGTGAAAATCCTGGCGCGCGACGCGCCGTCGAGTCTGCCGGTGTCGGCATCGGATTCGATTATGCTGCCTGGACTTTCGGCAGTGGTCGGATCTTTGGGAATGGTGGACATGGCCACGCTCCGGTGTTCGGGAACTACGTTCGGGTGCGCAGGAATTGCGTGTTGTGAAACCTGTCACAAGGTTGGGGAATCCGGACCTGGCGAATCCCACTCAACGAGATGTTTCACCCGTTAGGACACTCGGTTCGCAGCGAACTCGCCGCATCCGAGTGTCCATAACGTGCTGGATACCGGTGGGTCCTGCCGGTGCGCCCGTCGTTGGGGGATAGTGGATGCCGATTGCTATCGGTCATCAGCGGATGTGGCTCGCCTGTCAGTGGTGTCTCGGCGTTGCGCCGCCGCCGCCGCGACTACGCATGCAAGCAAACAGCTGCGTGACGCGAAGGGCTGACTTAGTTGATGCGTTTGTCGAAGAGGTGGTTCTTCGCCGACTCGAGGATCCGGATTTGCTGGGTTCGCTGATCCGGACAGAATGATGACGCTTCAGTCCGAGACTGCATCGAAATCGACTAGTGCGGTGTCGGGACGGCGCGCTGCCGGATGCACCTTCTGATGCACGACTCCGGCAATCACGGCGGCAACCGTGACAACTATCGTGAGCATGAGCGGCGTCCATGATGTGGATGAGAACGCCATTGCGCCGATGATAATCAGCAGTATCGCCGTCACCGAATACGACAGGTAGGGGAAACCCCACATCCTTACCGGCAGAGCGGCATTCTCCGAGGCGGATTTCCTGCGGCGCCCGACGATCTGGGTCGCGCAGATGCACAGGTAGACAACAATCGCCACCGCGCCGGAGGAGCTGAGCAGGAACGTGAATACCGCTCCGGTCGGCAGGAAATAGTTTGCGATGACAGCGAGGAATCCGGCACTGGACGCACCGAGGACCGCGTTGACCGGGACACCGCGTCCGGTTACCCGCGTGAGTACACCCGGCCCCTCGCCACGCTGAGACAACGAGAACAACATCCGAGACGACGAGTAGATCCCCGAGTTCAAGCATGACAGCACGGCGGTGAGCACGACCAGATTCATGATGGTTTGCGCGCCGGGAATGTGCAGTGTGTTCAATACCGCCGTGTACGGACTCTTGGTGATCTCAGCGGTATTCCAGGGCATCAACGTAACAACGACCGCGATCGAGCCCACGTAGAAGACGAAGATTCGCCACCCGACGCTGCGCATGCTGCGACGCACCGCGTCGACCGGATCCTTGGCTTCACCGGCAGCGATCGTCACCAGCTCCGTTCCGAAGTACGAGAAGAATACCGTCAACGCTGCGGGCAGGAGCGGAGCCATCCCCGCGGGGAACAAGCCTCCGTTGTCGACCCAATTCGAGGCACCCGGGGAGTCCACGTGTGGCAGTAAGCCGCTGACGGCGGCGACGCCGATAGACATGAATGCGACAATCGCGGCGACTTTGATCATGGCGAACCAGAACTCGAATCGGGCAAATGAGGTGACCTCTGCCAAGTTGACGCCCGTCAGAACGGCCATGAAACCCAGCGCCCATAACCACGTCGGAACTCCGGGTACGAGCTGACTAGCGATCGCGGCCCCGGCGATCGCCTCGAATGCGACCGTGACACACCAGTGATACGAGTACAACCAGCCCACCGCAAGTCCGGCCCACGAACCCAGTTCCCGCGAAGCGTATGTCGAAAACGATCCGGATTCCGGACTGGCTGTCGCCAGTTCGGCGAGCATCCGCATCACCAGGATGACGACCAGGCCCGTGCCCAGATAGACGAACACGATGCCTGGCCCGGCCGACGAGATCACCTTGCCACTACCGACGAACAATCCGGCACCGATGACTCCGCCGATTCCGATCATCGTGAGCTGCCGAGTATTGATGGTGTGCTCGAGTGGCCGAGACGTACGTGACGAAGTTGTCACAGGGACCTTCTTTCGACGAGTGACGTGGTCGACCGATCCGAGGACGCCCCAGGGGAGGGGCCATGCCGGACAGGAAGCATGGGAGTGTTTCGGTGGCGACGCAGCCCGACAGCCCAGATGGCCGGGGTGGATACCCCGAGAAGTGCCGCAGCGACCAGAAATGCCGGGCGGGGATCGTTTTCGGCAAGTTGCGTGAGCAACCCCGCGAGGACCGCCCCCAGCGGAGTCGTGGCCAGCACAACCCACCGCACCGCGCTGGTCACCCGGCCGAGGAGTTCACGCGGGACTATCTGCTGTCGCAGTGTCCGGACCACAATGCTGGCCAGTACATCGGACCAGACCAACACGAGATTGCTCGCCGCAAGCCACCAGACAGTGGGCGCCAGGCCCACCGACGCCAGCGCGACACCGGTAACCAGGGTGGCCGCGACGCACAACGGAACCGGATGGAACCGAGCGATGAGTGCGGGAGCAGTCGCCGCGCCGAGCACGCCACCGAGTCCGCCGCCCGCCACAACCAAGCCGACCAGCCACGGCGCGGCGCTCAAATAGTCGCGAGCGAAGAACACCACGAGCGTCGCGGCACCGAGACAAAGATTTGCGACGACGGCCAGGACCGCAAGCGACACCAGGATCGAGGTGGTCGCGAGATAGCGCAGACCATTACGGAATTCGGCCCCGAACCGACGCCACGGCGCCCAGCCGTGGGGGTCGGAAATCCGGGTCGCGCGGCGGGAGGCCCCCCACAGCGTCGCAAGTGACACCACGAACGTGCCCGCGTTCACCAGTAGCGCAGCGCCCAATCCGACACTGACAGCGAGCAACCCGACAGCCATCGGTCCGAGCAGAATCGACGATTGACTCGCGGATTCGAGAAAAGAGTTGGCACGCACAAGTTCTCGATCTCGACAGAGGTCGCGGACCGCGACCGCCAGCGCAGTCTCGAAGAACACTCCGGCAACGCCCGAAATAAACGCAAGCGCAAGAATGACCCCGACCGAGTCGCTCCCGCTGACCGAAAGTCCGAACAGCGTCGCGAAGATGGCCACCCGCACTATGTCGGCGGCAATGAGAACATGCCAGGGATTGGCGCGATCGATCAACGGGCCAGCGGGCAGCCCCGCGACCAGGTAGCCGACCGCGCGGGGCACCGAGGCCAGCGCCGCTGCCGCCGGGTTGTGCGTCAGTTCCAGCACCAACAGCGGGATCGCCAGAATAGCCAGCCCATCGCCGAGCAGTGAAACTGCTTGACCCGCAAGGAATAGTCGGGTTCCGCCGAGTCGAATCAGAGCGACCATGTGTGGCCGACCAACTGCTCCAGCCTGCAACCGAAGGAGATCTTCTCCTGCCATTGCAGCGTTCCGTAATTGAGGCTCGTTATCCCACGCCGCAACGCGGCCTCGACCTCGCCGTAGAACACCAGCAGAAAGTAGGCGCCGCGAGCCTCGGGAAGCTGCCCGGACCAAAGCCCCCGCAACGTGTCACCATGGCGCAGCCCCAATGTGAAGCCAACCATCTGGTCGCCACGCCGGAGGGTGGTCAGTGCCCGGTCCGCTGGTGGATAGTTGCGGACAATTCGGTCTATGGTCGCCAGCTGGGCGTCCCGGTCATCGGCCGAATGATGGTATTTGCGAAGCAATCCCATCCGTAGCTCCAGAACTTCCTCGCGAACCTCGCTCAGGTCCTCCTCACCGAGGGTCATTCCGGTCTCGTCCAACCAGCGCAGCAACCGACGCAGTCCCGCGCGCCGCCCGCCCCCCAGTTGCGTCAGATATTCCTCCATGCTGCCGAATGTCACCGGCATGACGCAGGTCGGGTACAGCTGTACCGGCCGTGCACCGAACTCTTCCAAGGCGCGCTGCAGGATCTTTTGCCGCTCAGGAACATAGAGGAACGACACCGACCGAGCACCCTGCTGCCCAGCCCAGGTGTCCATGGCTCGCAGGGTTCCGGCCAGCAGATCCGGGTCGGTCGCACCAGGCCCCGCGGGCACGCAGGTGTAGCCGGGCAGCAATGCCAACACGGCTGGATAAAGCGATTCGCTATCGGGCGCCTTGGACAGGAGTGCAGGGCGCGGCTCCAGCGATGGGATATCTCCACGGAGGACAGCCGCGATGTCGTAGCGCGGCTCTTCCGGAGGGGTTTTCAATAGCCGGGTGTGCAGCCCGATCTGCGGCTGACCATCTACATGGGCGACCAGCCAGCGTGGTTCGCCGGGTAACAGCGGAGCCATCGCCTCCAGCCATTGCGGCGATACCTCGAAATCCGCAGTCGAGGCCGCCAGCGAATCCCATTCCGGGGGGCGGATTTCGGACGTTGTCAGTGTCACCTGCATTACTCACCACAGATTCTGATGGACAGGCAGGAGCTGACGATATCGCCGACCTGCCGTTATCTAACGTGCCGCTAACTGGTGACACTTTATCAAGCGCGCCGTCATATCATGGCAGAATCGGTGAGTCCTGTTCGGCATCCGTGAGCGTCGCCGGATCGGCAGGCCACCAGGTCGGTGGCGCCGAGAATGATCGGGCCGTTGAGGAACTACTCCGCTACCTATCGGAATGTGTGACGCCAACCGAGAACCGGGCCATCACCTCGCTGACGTTCAACCGGGGGAGCAGCGATTGCACTAGTGCCGATAGCCAATTTTCGACTCATCGGGCAAAAGCGCCGGGATCACGGAGCCGAGCACTGGCTCCAGGTCGTCCAGCCAGTGTGCGGTCGGGTCGTAGCCTGCGAAAAACTGCTGCCCGACGTGGTCCGGATCCCGGGCTTGCAGCATGCGCAGGGCAAGCACTTTCCTGCCCATGATGGTGGGGGCGCCGTCGATCAGCACCTTGCCGATTCGGGTGGACATCACCGGGCCGCGGGCGGTTCGGGCCAGCCCGGACACCCTCCTCATGGCTTCGGAGTAGATGTCCAACCCCTTGGTCAGCGGAACCTCGAAGTAGCTGCGGGCGCCGGTGTCCCGCTCGACGAACATGTAGTACGGGACCACTCCGAACTCGACCAGCCGCTGCCACATATCTGCCCAGGCTTCGGCCTCGTCATTGACGTGCGCGATCAGCGGCGCCTGTGCCCTGATTACCGCGCCGGTGGCCCGCACTCTGGCGATCGCCCGCTGAACAGTGGTGGTCTGCAATTCCCGTGCATGGGAGAAGTGCGCCATCACCGCGACGTGACGGCCGACTGCGACACATCGCTCGAACAGCCTGAGCAGGTCGTCGGCATCCGTGCCTGCGGTGAACCGGGCGGGCCAGTAGGACAGCGCCTTTGTCCCGAACCGCAGCGTACGGATCCGCTCCTGGTTCGGTGTCAGCAGTGGATCGACCCAACGACGCAGCACCGCCGTCTTCATGATCATCGGGTCACCACCGGTGAACAGCACATCGGTGACCTCCGGATGCCGCTGCAAATAGGCGACCATGGTGGCAGGCGCCGAGAGCGCCTGTCGGGTTTCGGAGCCGACGAACTGGGCCCAGCGGAAGCAGTAGCCACAGTACGCATGACAGGTCTGCCCCTGGGACGGAAACACCAACACCGTCTCGCGGTATTTGTGTTGCAGACCGAGCACCGGTTGCCCATCCAACCTTGGGATGTTGGCGTCGATCTGACCGCCGGGATGCGGATTGAGCCGGCTGCGAGCCTCAGCAGCGACCTTGCTGAGCACATCCCGCGAAGAGCCTGCATCGTGGAGTTCGGCGATGCTCGCAAACAATTGCGGAGGCAGCATGTCCCGGTGCGGAAACGTGAGCCGGAACATCGGGTCGTCCGGTGCCGCCGCCCAGTCGATCAGCTCCTCTGCGACATAGTCGTTCACCCGAAACGGCAGCACCGAGGACACAACGCGCAGGTCACGAAGGTAGTCGTCGGGCAGGCCGTGACGGTGGGCCAGTTCGGCAAGTCGGTCGCCGCTGTAGATTTTCATCTGACTGTCAGCTCCCCTTCTGCGGCGTTTCGGAGGCCACCGGAAAGGGCAGCAAGGCGACCCCGCCGCCATGCACCTCATTTAACGTGCCGCCATACAACGTTACTTTAATAAGCGTGCCGTTAAATCGTGATGAGAATCTGTAAATCGCCTCGAGGAGCTCGACGATGCGCCACCGCAGCGTCTCCAAGTACTGATGCGATCTCGCAGATGGGTCTCGAGGCTCAACGTGCCCACCTCCGCAGAGGCCCACGCCCTGCATCGGTGAGTTGGACTCGCCGAGTGCAAGGACGGCGGAACTGCACATTGAGCGGGGCGAATTCGCTGTGGAATAGTGTCCTAACACCCGGAATATGCCTAAGAGATATAGTCCTACCGTGACCGATGCCAAGCCTGCCTCCGCAGAGGCCGGGATTCCCGATCTGCCCACGACCAGCTGGGCCGTGCTCGGAATGCTCTCGCACGCCGACGAACTCTCCGGCTACGACCTGAAGAAATGGGCCGATTGGAGCCTGCAATTCTTCTACTGGAGCCCGTCGTTCAGCCAGATCTACGCCGAGCTCAAGCGGCTGGAGAAGCATGGCTACGCCACCTCGCGCACCGTCCTGCAGGACGACGGCGTGCGCGGCAAGCGGATGTACGCGATCACCGACGCCGGCCGCGCGGCGGCGGCGCAGTGGGTGAATCACGCGCCGGTGGAGGCGCCCGTGCTCAAGCACAGCGTGATGCTGCGGGCCTGGCTCGGCCATCTCGCCGAACCCGAGCGGCTGCGCGGCATTCTGACCGAGCACATCGGCTACGCCGAGAAGATGCGCAAGCTGGCCGAGGTCGATGCCGAGGGCGCCGATGAGAACCCCGACTGGGCCTACCCGGGCGCTGTGCTGCGGTGGTGTGTCCGCCACTACGAGGCCGAGCGCGATTTCGCGCAGGAGCTCCTCGCCGATGTCGACAAGCTCGCTGCCGGGCAACCGCAGAAGCGGGCTCCGAAAGCCAAGGGTAAACGCGCTTCCTGAGCTGTCCACTCAGCGGGACTGCCTCTTCCTATGACTAACAGATATATATCTACTAGGCATATAGGAGGTGGTCATGGGTACCGAATTCGTGCGGCAGCGGTCGTTGGACACGATCGAGGCGGCGCTCGCCGCGCTCGCGGCGGGTAGCATGGTCGTGGTCGTCGATGACGAAAACCGGGAGAACGAAGGCGATTTGGTGCTCGCTGCCGAATTGGCGACGCCGGAGACCATCGCCTTCATGGTGCGCCACACCAGCGGTGTGCTGTGTGCGCCACTGGCGGGCGCGGACCTCGATCGGCTCCGACTGCCACCGATGACAGCGGTCAACGAGGATCCCAAGGGCACTGCGTACACCGTGTCGGTCGATGCGTCTTCCGGTGTGACAACGGGCATTTCGGCCGCCGATCGGGCTCGCACCGTGCAGCTGCTCGCCGATCCACGCACCGGTTATGACGAGCTGACCAGGCCGGGGCACGTGTTCCCGCTGCGCGCGCACCCCGGCGGTGTACTCGGCCGCGCCGGCCACACCGAGGCTGCCGTCGATCTGACCAGGCTCGCGGGGCTGCGGCCCGCCGGTGTGATCGCCGAAATCGTGCTCGACGACGGATCGATGGCGCGGCTGCCCGACCTGCTCGACTTCGCCGCTGCGCACGGTCTGCCGATCATTTCTATTGCCGATCTGATCGACTACCGCCGCCGCGTCGAGCGCACACTCACCAGGGTCGTGGAGACCCGGCTGCCTACCAGATTCGGTGAGTTCCGGGTGCTCGGCTATCGCGACGACCTCACCGGAACCGAAACCCTCGCCTTGGTCTTCGGCGAGCCGCGCCGCGATTCGGCACTGGTGCGGTTGCATTCGGAGTGCCTCACCGGCGACGCACTCGGCTCACTGCGCTGTGACTGCGGCGATCAGCTCGATGCCGCGATGCGTGCGGTCGCGGCGGAGGGCAGCGGTGTGGTCGTGTACCTGCGCGGCCAAGAGGGGCGCGGCATCGGTCTGCTGAACAAGTTGCGTGCCTACGAATTACAGGATCGTGGCGCCGATACCGTCGAGGCCAACCTTGCGCTCGGGTTGCCGGTGGATGCCCGTCGGTATGCGGCGGGTGCACAGGTACTCGCCGATCTCGGCATCCGATCGGTACGGCTGCTGAGCAACAACCCGGCCAAGGCGGCCGGATTGGTGGAGCACGGTATCACTGTGGTGCGGCGGCTGCCGCTCCAGTCGACCCCGACCGAACACAACATTCGCTACCTGCGCGCCAAACGGGACCGGATGGACCACCAGCTCTCCGAGGTGGATACGGTGCCGGAACGGGCTACTTCGTAAACGGTGGTGCTCCGGATCTTTTCCGGCTCGCACCGCTGTGGCCGAGGTGAATGCTGGCTATTTGCGGCAAGATTGCCGCGCTGTGGGTGTTTCCCTGCGAAGATTTTCGTTCGAGACCTGTGTTGCCGTTTCAACTGCTTTCCTGATGCAGTCAGGATGGACAGTCCGCGAGTTGGGTGAGCCGGAAGCCGGGGACAGCGGTGCACCGATTACCGATCAAGCAAGCACACTTCCGCTCGGGTTGGCTGTGGTCGACCCTCGGGGCGATGGTGGCGGCTGCCGGGGTGGTGGTCTGGGTGACACGGCCTGTACCCGCGTGGTGCGACACCACACACGCCGTCAGCGAAGACCTTACGACGGCACGAATACCGATGGCTACCAGTAGTTCCGGTTTCGCAGCGCGGCACACGCAGTACCCACCCGATCCCGGTGTGTCCGGCGAGGCGCGATACTACGAGTTCAGTCAGGGCGTGGCCTGTTCTTTTCCGGCCCTGCCTTTGGACGGCTTCTACGTCGGGGTGTCCACGCAGGAGTACGGCAACGCCGACCTGTGCGGCGCCTACCTCGATGTGCACGGCCCGCGCGGCGATGTCCGCGCGCTCATCGCCGACCGCTGTCCCGGATGCGCTCCGGGACAACTGGATCTGAGCGCCGCCGCCTTCGAGCAGATCGCCGAGCAGTCCGATGGCGTCGCTCAGGTCGGCTACACGGTCGTCCGTGACCCGGATCCCGCGCCCGAACTGTTCTACGAGGTGAAACCGGACTCCTCGGCGCAGTGGCTGGCCATCCTGGTGAGCGGATCTGGAAATCCCATCCAGCGCGTCGCGATCCGGCCGACCACTGGCGGTGGCTGGCAGGAACTCAACCGCGGGAGGGACAACTACTGGACGATTTCGGGTGCGGGACCGGGACCGTTCTCGGCTCGGGTTATCGATGTATACGGGCACCAGGTGGAGGTGTCGGGGATCTCGCTGGAGCCTGGGCAGCGGTTCACCGGTATACAGCTGTATTCGGTCGCGTCGGTGGCGGCTCCGCCGACGGCTTCGGCTCCGATCGCAGCAGCACCGGCACCGAGCATCCGGGCCGTGCAGACGTCGGGCCGGGCCTCGGGCTGTCGGCCCTGACAGGCGGAAACGGTTGCGGTCAGGCGAGTTTCGTGGCCAATGCGCGACCGGCAGCCCGACCGGAGAAGATGCAACCACCGAGGAACGTGCCCTCGAGCGCGTTGTAGCCGTGTACGCCGCCACCGCCGAACCCGGCGACCTCGCCCGCGGCGTAGAGCCCGGGCAGGACGGTGCCGTCCTCGCGCATCACCTGCGAGTCGAGGTTGGTCTGCAGGCCGCCGAGCGTCTTGCGAGTGAGGATATTCAGCCGCACCGCGATCAACGGTCCGTGCGCGGGATCGAGGATGCGGTGCGGCTTGGCCACCCGGCCCGCCTTGTCCCCAAAGTATTGGCGCGCGTTGGTGATCGCCATCAGCTGTGCGTCCTTGGAGTACTTGTTGGCCAGTTCGCGGTCGCGGGCGACGATCTGGCGTTCCAGCTCGTCGTGGTCCAGGTGCGGACCGCGCGCGATCTTGTTCATGCCGTCGACCAATTCGCGCAGCGTGTCGGCAACCACGAAATCGACACCGTGCTGCTTGAACGCTTCGACCGGTCCGGGTGCGCCCTTGGCCACCCGGCTCTTGAGCGTGAGTTTGAGGTCCTTGCCGGTGATGTCCGGGTTCTGTTCGGAACCCGAGAGCGCGAACTCTTTCTCGATGATCGACTGGGTGAGCACGAACCAGGAGTAGTCGTGGCCGGTGGCCAGAATCTCCTTCATCGTGGAGTTGGTGTCGAAACCCGGGAAACATGGTGCGGGCAAACGCTTTCCATTGGCGTCGAACCACAGTGACGAGGGGCCGGGAATGATCCGGATGGCGTGGTCGGGCCAGATCGGGTCCCAGTTGATGATGCCCTCGGTGTAGTGCCACATGCGGTCACGGTTGACGATCGCGCCGCCCGCGGACTCGGTGATGCCGAGCATCCGGCCGTCGACGTGCGCGGGCACGCCGGAGATGAGGGTCTCGGGGCAGGGTCCGAGCCGGTCGGTCGGCCAGTTGCGGCGGATCAGTTCGTGATTGTGGCCGATGCCCCCGGAGGTCACGATTACCGCCTTCGCGCGGAACTCGAAGTCGCCGACCACGTTTCGTGACGAGGCCTTGCCGCGCTCCAGATCGGTGTCCTCCAGCACGCTGCCGCGCACACCGACAACGGAGCCGTCCTCGACGATCAGCTCATCGACCTGATGGCGGAAACTGAAGCCGACCAGGCCGCGGCGCTCGCCGTCGAGCACCGGTTCCTGGAACACCCGCACCACCTCCGGGCCGGTGCCCCAGGTCAGGTGGAAGCGGGGCACCGAATTGCCGTGACCGTCGGCGAATGCCCCGCCGCGTTCGGCCCAGCCGACCAGCGGTGTCACGCGTAAACCCAAGTCACGCAGATAATCCCGCTTCTCGGTGGCGGCGAATCGGACATACGCTTGCGCCCACCGGCGGGCCCAGTGGTCCTCGGCGTCGCGGTCGAAGCCCGCCGAGCCGAGCCAGTCTTGCAGGGCCAGCTCGTAGGAGTCCTTGATGCCGAGGCGTCGCTGCTCCGGGCTATCGACAAAGAACAGTCCACCGAGCGACCAGAACGCCTGCCCGCCGAGGTTGTTGCGGTTCTCCTGGTCCAGGACATGCACCGTGCGGCCCGCCTTGACCAGCTCGTGGGTTGCCACGAGCCCGGCGAGGCCCGCGCCGACGACGATGACGTCTGCCTCTTGCGCGAATTCGGGACTGCGGTTGGCCATGTTCATCCTTCGGTTGCGGTGCTGGGTTCGGTCGTTGTGCTGTAGGCCAGTACGACGTGGCACAGGAGTTCGGTGCGTCGGCGGCGCACCCGACGACTGCGTGGTTCCATCAGGACCTGCACGGTAGTGCCGTCGTGCACGGCGACGAGGGCTTGCCCGAGTGCGGCCGGGTCGGGGACGGTGCGCCCGACGCGGGCCAGTGCGGCGACGATGGTCGGTATCAGCGCCGCGACGATCGCTTCCTCGCGGGCGGCCATCACCTGTCGCAGCGCCGGGGTGCGCAGTGCGTGAGTGGTGAACTCGGCGGTGATGCGGTACCAGGCCTCGTCGATCCGCACCGCACGATCGAGGCGTTCGACCGCCGCGCGCAGGTCGGTCACGCCCTCGACCGAGAATTCGTCGAGAGTGGCCCGGACACCGCCGAGCATGGCCGCGGACCGCTGCTCCCACATCGCGAGAAACAGCTCGTCGAGCGAGGAGAAATTGGAGTAGAACGCGCCTCGGGTGAATCCTGCGCGGTCACACACGCGCTCGACAGTGGAACGGCCGAAGCCGTCCTCGGCGAAGACTTCGTAGGCGGCTGTGAGCAGGCGGTTTTTGGTTTCGATTCGTCGGCGGGTGACCCGTTTCGCTGGGTTCGCCGCAGCTGTGGGCGATGCCAAGGCGAACCTCCTTCTGCTGGACCGGCTGACTGGATCTTGGATACATGAATGTATCCGATACAGAAATGTATCAGAAGCGGGTGCCGCGAATTCGGGAAATCGAATGGGTAGGGTCGAACTCAGACTGTTGTCTCGGCGCGTGCCGGGACCCCATACGACCCTTCCTGCAGACAGCGAGGAGTGATCGATATGAGCGAGGTTTCAGGCGCCGCGTCGATGATCGGCTGGCGGGTGCGGCGGCCGGGACCTATCGATGGCGGTCCGTTGGACCGCGTTCGCGCGCCCGTGCCGAAACCCAGGTCAGGTGAGCTGTTGGTGCGGGTGCTGGCATGCGGAGTCTGCCGGACCGACCTGCATGTGGCCGAGGGAGATCTGCCGGTGCATCGGCCGGGCGTGGTGCCCGGGCACGAAATCGTCGGGGAGGTAGTGGCGCTGAGCCCTGGCGTTCGTCAGGGCGGCGCGGATGCCTTCGCGGTAGGCGATCGAGTAGGGATCGCGTGGCTGCGGCATACCTGCGGGGTGTGTCGGTACTGTCTACGCGGCGCTGAGAATCTGTGCCCGCAGTCGGAGTACACGGGGTGGGATGCGGACGGAGGATACGCCCAGTTCGCCACGGTCCCAGCGGCCTACGCGTTGCGACTGCCCGCCGGCTACTCCGACATCGACACCGCCCCGCTGTTGTGTGCCGGAATTATCGGATATCGCGCGCTGCAGCGGGCCGCGCTGCCGCCGGGCGGTCGGCTGGGGATCTACGGCTTCGGTGGCAGTGCGCATATCGCCGCCCAGGTCGCGCTGGCGCGTGGTGCGGAGGTGCACGTGATGACTCGGGACCCGGCCGCCCGCGAGCTGGCGAGGGATCTGGGCGCCGCGTCGGTGCAGGGTGCCGTGGATCGGCCTCCGGTCCAACTGGATTCGGCGATTCTGTTCGCGCCGGTCGGAGATCTGGTGCTGCCCGCGCTGGCGGCGCTCGATCGCGGCGGCGTGCTCGCCGTCGCGGGCATCCATCTGAGCGACATCCCGGTCCTGAACTATCAGCGGCATCTGTTTCAGGAGCGGGAAATTCGGTCGGTGACCGCCAACACCCGCGCCGACGCTCGTGAATTCCTGGCGTTGGCAGGCAAACACCGTATGCACCTGACCGCGCGGGGCTACTCCCTCGATACCGCCGACCGCGCGCTCGCCGATCTAGCACACGGACGCTTCACCGGCGCAGCGGTTCTTGTCCCTTGAGTGGGCGCAGCCGGCGAACCAGGTCAGTGTGTGGCGTACTGCCGCGCCGAGCGTCGGCGCCGACGCAGATCAGGAGGTCGGGGCAGCGGGCGGATGACCCGCGGCCGCTCGCGTTCGGTTGCTCGACGGCTCCTCGAAGCCTTCCTACAATGAGGATGTGTAGCCGAAGAATTGTCACTGACAATCGTCAGAATCTCGGCTTCTCACAATGGTGTGAGAGGCGATCGCAATGGTCAACCGGAAGGTATCTCTGTTCGACAAGGGGCGGGCGACCCGGGCATTCGCGGTGCTACTGCTCGCGGCCGGAATCACGGCGACGACAAACCTGGGATTGCACGCATGGGCCGAATCCTGCGCGGATGTCGATGTGGTGGTTGCCAGGGGCACCCAGGAATCGGGGTACCTCGGCTCGATAGTCGGTGATCCGCTGTATGACACACTCCGGCAAGCACTTCCGGTGAGCGCCAGTCGGTACCGCGTGAACTACACCGCGGACCTGCTCGATCCGGCATCGCTCAGCCGCGGTACCCAGGACCTGACCGAGCACGTCATCCAGCAGTCGGTGAACTGCCCGGATCAGCGGTTCATCCTGGTCGGCTACTCGCAGGGCGCGGTCGTTGTGCACGGTGTCCTCGGCACCGGCGTCGTGACCATGCTGCCCGGCATCCACTCGCTGCCAGGCGATCTGGAATGGAAGGTGGTGGCGGTGCTGTTGTTCGGCGATCCGCTCCGAGCCAACGGCGGGAGCGTCCCCGGTCAATTCGCCGAGCGAACCGCGGATCATTGCGCAGGCGGTGATCCGGTGTGTGGCGGCGGAATCGACCCGACCCAGCACTCGAACTACGGCTGGGCGATGTGGCCGGCCGCCTGGTTCGCGGCGAGCCGGGTCTAGAACCACCGGGAAATCCGCGCGGCGGGACTTGGCAAGGCAGTCATAGATCCACAACGGTCGCGCCGGCATCGCCGCGGCAGCGATGATCAGCTGTGTGCTCGCCATCGCGGGTATGCGCTCTCAGCGGCATCCCGGCGCCGAACCATCAGCGGCACCTGTTCCAGGAGCGGGAAATTCGCTCGGCGACCGCCGATACCCGCGTCGAGGCACGTGAATTCCTAGTGCCGGCAGGCGAACACCGCATATACCGGACCGCGCGGGGGTACTCCCCGGATACGGCGGACCGCGCCCTCCCGCGGATCTCGCGCACGGGCGTTTCACTGGCGCAGCGGTTCTCGTCACTCCAGCGAGACCACCGAGGACACGATTGTGCGGTAACTCGGTATCGCTCGGGTCCCGTTGCTCGACGGCACCTCCGGTCGTCCCTACCATCGCGTATATAGCCGAGCAATTGTCACTGACAATCGTCAGAATCTCGGCTTCTCACAACGGCGTGAGAGGTGATCACGATGGTCAACCGGAAGGTTTCTCTGTTCGAAAAGCGGCGGGCGGCGCGGGTATTCGCGGTGCTATTGCTCGTGGTCGGAGTCACAGCGACGACGAATCTAGGAATGCATGCATCGGCGGATGACTGTGCTGAGGTGGAGGTGATCGTTGCCAGGGGCACCCACGAGCCAGGGTTCCTCGGTTCGGTCATCGGCGATCCACTGTATGACACACTCCTGCAAACACTTCCGGTGAGTGTGGACGCGTACCGCGTGAATTACCCTGCGGATCTGCTCGATCCGGCATCGCTCAGCCGCGGCACCCAGGACATGACCGACCGCGTTATC
The DNA here is from genome assembly GCF_046764895.1 of Nocardia sp. CWNU-33. NCBI lineage: Bacteria > Bacillati > Actinomycetota > Actinomycetes > Mycobacteriales > Nocardiaceae > Nocardia > Nocardia sp. CWNU-33. The sequence goes on from NZ_JBKOQN010000002.1 coordinate 76,446, forward strand.
CAGCAGTCCGCCTGGTGCCCGGATCAGCGGTTCATCCTGGTCGGCTACTCGCAGGGCGCGGCTGTCGTGCACGGTGTCCTCGGCACCGGCATCGTGACCACGCTGCCCGGCATCTACCCGCTGCCCGGCGATCTGCAGTGGAAGGTGGCGGCGGTGCTGCTGTTCGGTGATCCGCTCCGGCTCATCGGGTGGAGCGTCCCCGGTCATTTCGGTTGGCGCACCGCGAATTACTGCGCAGGCGGTGATCCGGTGTGTGGCGGCGGAATCGACCCGACCCAGCACTCGAACTACGGCTGGGCGATGTGGCCGGCCGCCTGGTTCGCGGCGAGCCGGGTCTAGAACCACCGGGAAATCCGTGCGGCGGGACCGACTGGAGTCGGCCCCGCCGCCGGTGTGTTCGGGGACCCGTGCGTACCCGAGCGGTAGGCGCTACCAGTGCAGGCCGGGGACCACCCTGGCCACCCGCGCGGCGGGGCTCGGCACCGCCATCAGCGGGAGCAGCACCGGTGCGAGGGCGAGCAGCGCGCTGCGCTTGGGCGCCGGCACCGACTGGCGTTCGTCGGAGTCGGCGATCGGCACGGCCGGGACCGTTGCAGGAACGCCCTGTGCCGCATGGGATTCGCCGAACATCCGGAAGCCCTGGTGCATGATGGTGCGTTTGACCGTCGGCATCAGCAGTTCGACGGCCTGGGCGAAGGTACCGACGGGGGTGTCGATGCGGTCGGGCCGGTCGGTCAGCGCCCGCACGACGATGGTCGCGGCCTGGTCCGGGTCGGGGACCGGGAGGGAGCGGTAGAGGTCGGTGGGCGCGATCATCGCGGTGCGGACCAATGGCATCCGTACCGAGGTGAAAGTGATTCCTGCGTCCTGATTTTCGACTGCAGCGATCTCGCTGAAATTGTCGAGGGCCGATTTGCTCGCCACATACGCGGCGAAGCGCGGCACCTTGGTCTGCACGGCGATCGAGGAGATATTGACGATGTGTCCGAAGCGTCGTGCCCGCATCGAGGGAAGCAGGGCGAGGATGAGCCGGACCGCGCCGAAGTAGTTGACCGCCATGGTCCGCTCGAAATCGTGCATGCGATCGGTGGAATTGAGCACCGAGCGGCGGATCGACCGACCCGCGTTGTTCACCAGGTAGTCGACGTGACCGTGGTCGGCGAGCAGGCTGGTGACCAGCGCGTCGACGGCGTCGGCATCGGTGATGTCGCATGGATAGGCATGGGCCGCACCGCCTTCGGCGCGAATGGCGGCGGCGGCCGCGAGCAGGTCGTCACGGCCGCGGGCGACCATGAGCACGGTCGCGCCGCGTTTGGCCACTGCATGCGCGGTGGCGAGGCCGATGCCCGACGATGCGCCGGTGATCAGGACGGTTCGCCCGGTGAACGGGTCACCGTTGTCGGTGGCGTGATCGCGGTTCGGGTCGAGGTTTTCACGCCAGTAGGCCCAGAGCCGCTCGGCGTAGCTGTCGAAGGACGGCACCGACAAGTCGGTGCCGCGCAGCTGGGCGCGGGTGGAGTCGGAGATGAACTCGGCGGAGAAGGACGTGTGTGGCGCGACGGCGGCTGGAATTCCCATCTGCTCCAACAGGAAATCGCGCACGGTGGGAACGCCGGGGATATGTGCGAGGCCGTTGAGCGCGAGCCCACTGCCGGGCACCGTGCCGATCCCGGTCGGTGCGCCCGCGGCTGTCGCCAGTGCGGCGTAGATCTCGCCGAAGGGCTGCGGTTCGGGATTGACGAGGTGGAAGGTGCGTCCGTCCAAGCTGTTTCGGCGCACCAGCTCGACCATGGCGGCCGCGACATAGTCGACAGGCACGATGTTCGTCGCGCCGAGATCGGGCAGCGGCACGGGCAGATCGGTGGGCAGGGCACCCAGCTTGGCGATGGCGGGGAAGAAGTAGTACGGCCCGTCGATCTTGTCCATCTCGCCGGTGCGGGAATCACCGACCACGATGGCGGGTCGGTACACGCGCCAGCGCACGCCGCTCGATTCGCGCACGAGCTGCTCGGCGGCGAACTTGGTGCGGTGATACGGCGAGGTCAGGCGCTGGCCGAGGTCGAAGTCCTCCTCGAAGAACTTGCCCTTGTGATCGCCCGCGACGGCCACCGAGGAGACGTGGTGCAGCACCGCGCCCAGCTCGCGGGCCAGCGTGAGCACGGAGTGGGTGCCCGCGACATTGGCGGCGTGTGCGGTGTCCTCGTCGGCGGTCATGTCGTAAACAGCGCCGAGGTGGATGATGTGATCGGCCTGCGGCGCGTCCTTGTCGAGTCCGAGCTTATGCGCGGTGAGATCTCCGACCAGCGCGAAGACACGCTCGCCGCCGTGCCAGTTTTCGGCCAGCTCGGTGAATTTCGCCAGCGATCCGGCGCGCACCAGCACGTGCACAATGGCGTCGGAATCCGCGTCCAGGAGTCCCTGCACGACCCGGCGCCCCAGAAAACCGGTACCGCCCGTCACGATGTAGGTAGTAGCCATCGCAATCTCCTGCTTCTTGTTCGAACCATGTTGTCGGACAACGCTCATCCGGCATGCAGCAGTGAATGCGGACATCTGGTGATGTCGGCCCCCGAGCGATAGCGGTCGGGCCGAAGTAGGTGACACCTTCGTCCTACTGGTGAGTAACTTTAGTTCGGCCAGTGCGGCCGGGGCAAGCTACCGGGCCCCGTGTGGGCTGTGGGTTTGGTCACCGTATGTGCAGGTCAAAGGGTATGTGTTACACAGAATTTCAGTTACCTGAAGTAATGACTGGTCGTCTGTCCAGATTACCTGCTGGTGTGTGATCGCCCGCACACGGGCGATTGCCGGTGCGTTGCGAGCTAACGCTTTTCGGCACGGTCGGCGGGTACTTGCAGCGGTGGGCGGCCCATCGCATACGCCTCGAAGGCATCGAGGTCGATAGGTCCGACGGTCTTGTCGAGACCCTCGGTGAAGACGGTGAAGCCGTCGCCGCCCGCGGCGAGGAAGCTGTTGGTGGTGATCCGATAGGTGGCGACCGGATTGAGGGGCAGGCCCGCGATGCGGATGCTGTCGGCGACGACCTGGGTGCCTTTCGGGGCGGAGGCGACATAGGTATAGGTGAGTCCGGCGGGCGACAACACGGTGGACTTGCCCGGGTTGTCCCACTGCTGTTCCAGTAGACGCAGTACCTGGCTGCCGGTGAGGGTGACGGTGACGACCTGGTTGCCGAACGGTTGGACGGTGTAGATATCGCCGTAGGTGATCTCGCCGGATTTCAAATCGGCGCGCACGCCGCCAGGATTCATGAAGGCCGCCACCGCGGCGGCGGGCGCGGACGAGGTGGCCGCCAGCATGGAGTCGGCGATGACATCGCCGAGTGGCGATTCGCCGGAGGCCGCCGGTTCGTGTGCGAGCGTCTGCGCCGTTGTGCCGACCACCCGGGCCGCCCGGGGTGCGGCCTGGCCGGCATAGAAAGCGACCAGGTCGGCGGTGGCCGAGTCCGGGGTGACCTCGCGGGTGACCACCCGATTCACCGCCGAAGCCTGCACCTTATCGGTGCCGAATGTCAGGGTGATGTCGGTGATCAGCCTGCCGTAGGAGGCGGCCTGGGTGATCACCTTGCCCTCGATCGTGCACACATATGGTTGATGGGTGTGCCCGGTGACCAGCGCCCGCACCGCGGGGTCGGTGCGGGTGGCAAGCGCGGTGACCTCGGGGGTGATGTTCGCGCAGCCGTTGTAGTCGACCGCCGCGTCGGGGCCTGCCTTCTGGACGCCGCCATCGTGCAGCAGCGCCACAATGGTTTCGGCGCCCGCCGCCTTCATCTCGGGCACATAGGCGTTGATCGCGTCGATCTCGTCGCCGAACGTGAAGCCTCGAATGCCTTCGGGGAAAACAATATTCGCGGTGTCGGGGGTGACGGTGCCGACAACGCCGATCCGGTGGCCGCCGACTTCCAGCATGGTCCACGGGCGCAGCGCCGCTGGCAGTCTGCCCTGGGCGTCGGTGACGTTCGCGGCCAGGTGCGGGAACTTCGCCCCGGTGAACGGCGCGCCGGGCGAACAGCCGTCCGGTGCGCAGCCGCCCTGCTGGATACGCGCCAATTCGATGACACCATTGTCGAATTCGTGATTTCCCACCGCCGACGCGGCCAGTCCGGCGGAGTTCAGAAAAGAAATCGTCGGCTCGTCGTGGAACAGCCCGGACATCAGCGGACTCGCGCCGATATTGTCACCCGCCGCGACCACGGCACTGGCCGGATAGGCCTTCTTCAGCCGCGCCAAATGTGTGGCGAGGTACGCGGCCCCGCCGGCTTCGTACCCGGCGACCTTTCCGCTCGAACCGCTCGGCGGCTGGAGGTTGCCGTGCAGATCGTTCAGTCCGAACAGGTGCACCTCGTCGGGCTGCGCGGCTCGCAGGTCGTCGGTGGAGATCAAAGGAATCACGCCGGACACGGTGGCAGCGGTTGGACCGCTGTTCTGCTGCGACCCGGTGCCGCAGCTCGCGACCAGTGTGACGCTCACGAACCCGGCCATGACCACGGTGATGCGACGGTGCGCTCTCATGACCGAGACTTTCCCATGTCGCAGCCCGGTATGCACCCGGTCTCGGCAAGCCATATCCGAGTACACTTCCGATATGGCGAGAGAGCGCAAGACTCGGAAGGTGACGGTCACAGTCCCCGAGGAAATCGCCGTGACCCTGGACAAATGGCGTGAGGGCGGGCGGATCGAATCGGTTTCGCAGTTCGTCGCCGAGTCGGTCCGGCAGCGCATGGACCGCGCACAATCTGTTGCCACCATCGAACGCGTCTACGGTGGCAAGCCGCCGCTGGAGATGATCAATCACGGACGCGCACTATTGGGCTTACCGCCCCTGACCGAGGATGAGTACGCGGCCGGCGCCGCGTGAACCCGCCGACCCTGACCGGCGTCGTCCTCGATCTCGGCGCGGTCCTCGGTTGGTGCCGACGGGATCCCTATCCGCACGCGATCGCTTGGGCCACAGCGGGATCCGGCAATACGATCGTTGTTCCTGCCGCAGTGCTCACTGCGGCGAGGGCGCTGGTGCCCGCCGATCAGCTGGATATCCTCGCGGCGCTGCTCGGCATGCCGCACACTGTGGTGCCGGTGCTCGATGTCGGCATCGCCGCCGACATCGGCGGCTTGCTGACCGGGCATACCGACGCCGACGCGCTCGTCTCGGCGGCGCACGCGGTGCACGAAGCCATCTCCCGAAATTGGTCCGTGCTGACCGATCGCGCGCCGGTGCTGCGGCGGTTGCACGCCGAGGTGCAGGCCGACACCATTCCGTAGGCGGACCTACGTCTTGCCCTCGGTTCGCGGGCCCTTCGACCCTGGTGTGGAGAGTTGGCGTTTCGTATTCTTGCGATGCGTCGGGGGGTCCATTGTCGGAAGCGTGACGAATACCAGAAGAAGGAACCGTCGAATTCGCAATGGGGGCAATGGTCGTGAGTAGTTCGTAGGATGAGTGTGGCGCAGTTCGATCACCTGACCGATGACTTCCTGTCGGCGCTGTCGATCGGCGGTGGCGGGATCTCCGCGCTGGCCGATGCGTGCGTGCGGGTGTTGCCGGTGCGCCGCGCTGCGATTTTGATGCGGGAACGCGATGCGGGGCTGCAACCCTGGTGTGCGAGTGATGGTGTCGCCGTCCTCGTCGAGACGGTGCAGACCACCCTCGGCCAGGGGCCTGCGGTGGAGGCCGTCACGCAGGGCGTCCCGGTGTTGCTGGCCGACCTGGCGGCGAGCGGCGAGCGGTGGCCCGGTTTCGCCGCGGAGCTCGCTCGCAGCGAAAGGATTGGGCACCCGAGGATTTCCGGACCGATGGTCGCGGTGCCGTTGCACCTGGGTGCGGTCCGGTTGGGTGCGCTCGATCTCTACGGCGAGCATCCCGGTCTGCCGCGGCCCGCAATGATCTCTGCGGGGCTGCACATTGCCGATCTGGTGACCGCACAGCTGGTCGCAGGCGCTGCGCAACCGGGTCGTGGTGTGCCGCGATGGCGGGATCAGCCGTTGACAAGCGGTGTGATCCATCAAGCGGCCGGAATGGTGATCGGGCAGTTGGGTATTCGCGCGGCGGATGCCTATGCGCGGTTGCGTGCCTATGCCTTCGCACACGGGATGTCGCTGGCCGAGGTGGCCGAGTCAGTGGTCGCCAACCGGATCCGATTCGACGCCGACGCCGACGCCGACTGATCGCCGACGACCTGGGCTCAATTCGGTGGTTCGACGACGATGTCGGCGATGTCGATCCGGCCCTCGACGATGTCGGCGAGGCGAACACCGGTGGTGCGGGCATATGCACGGATACGCAGGGAGGCCCGATCCATATAGGAGCTGGTACATCTGGGAGCCGGGCGTGTCGACCCACCGATTGTGCACGAGAGCAACGAAATTCGTCGCAATGGCCATACCATGGAAATGTCGGCGAGTGCGGCGCTGGACTCGACAGGACGATCGGTCTTCGCGTGCGGGGTGGTGCGGGTGTCGGACAGTCAGGTGCTGGTTGCGGCAGTGTCGCGGCTCGCGGACGCGGTTGCCGTTGTCGGCGAGACCCCGCGGATGGTGCGGCAGCTGATGGACAGCGCCATCGACGTTCTGGATTTGGCGGGCTGCACGGTGACGCTCGTCCAGGACGGGCCCGAGAGACTCACTGCGGCGATACCCGACGCCTTGTTGGAGGTCGAGCTCTGTCAGCACCGCACTGGACGTGGCCCGTACGTGGCCGCGTTGCGGCACGGCGCACCCATCGCGGTCACCGACATCGGCTGTCGTCGTGCGGTGTGGCAGGAATTCTGCGCCGAGGCAGTCCGGCAACAGGTTTCGTCGGTAGCGGTGGTACCGATGCGGTCTGGGGATGTCACAGTGGGTGTGCTCGGCATGTACACCCACGAGCTGCGCGACTGGACCGAACAAGATCTCTCGGTGGGCGGTTTGCTCGCCAGCATGGCGGCCGGGCACATCGTCAAGTCGGCTGCCATTCGTCGCCAGGAACAGCTGACCGAGCAGCTGACGCGCGCGCTGGATACCCGGATCATTGTCGAGCAAGCCAAAGGTGTGCTCGCCAATGCCGGGCGGACGACACCCGATGCCGCCTACGAGCTCATCCGAGCCCATGCTCGGACCAATCGTGTGCCGGTGCAGGCGGTCGCCAAAGCCATCGTGGAGCTCGGCCTCCGGATCTGATTCTGCCCCAGCCATTCTCGGCATTCACCGCATGGACGAATTCGCGACGGCACCTCGATAAGGACCGGTAGTCTGACGAACGGTGGATCCGATGGCCCCTGTCCCCGGCCGGATTCGTTTACCACACAGCGCCGTCCATGCCCTCGACGGAGTGTTTCGACGTATCTCTTTCTTGTCGTATCACTGTTTCAGGGGGCAATCGTGACCATGCTCGATGCAGAATTGGTGCACCGCATCGGTAATGGCGATCGTGACGCATTTGCGCAGTTGTATCGCCGCACGCGAAACCTGGTATTTCAGCGAGTTCTCGCCGTTGTTCGAGACCCTGGATATGCCGAAGAAACGTGCCAGGACGTCTACCTGGAAGTGTGGCGGTGTGCGGGTGGCTTCGATGAACATCGCGGATCGGCACTGACGTGGTTACGTATGCTTGCCCATCGGCAGGCGGTGGACCGGGTACGGCACGAGCGGGCGACCGTCGACCACAATCACCAGTGGGGCGCCCGCGCCTACCAACCGCCCATGGATGTGGTCGCCGAGGAAACCCTGCGCAACCACGACCGCGAAGCCGTCCGCCGGAGCCTGACCGGTCTGAGCTCGCTGCAGCGCGAATCCATCACCCTCGCCTATTATCGCGGCCTCAGTTATCCGCAGGTCGCGGCCTGCCTCGGCATCGGGCTGCCCGCCGCGAAATCCCGGATCCGCTCCGCGCTGCAGCACCTGAGAACGGATCTCGCCGAGCAATAGCGCCCAGTCGCCGGATGCGGTCGCCGCCGTCACGATCGATGCGTGACGGCGGCGACTGTTTCGGCGATATTGGCGCGGAAGGCGCTGGGGGAGAAGGACATTGCGTGGTCGCGGATGGCTGCGGGGTGGTAGGCGGTCGGATCGAAGGCGCGCATGGCCGCGGCCATACCTTCGATGACGTGCTCGTCGCTGCCGTGCTCGACGTACGCACCGGTGACGCCAGGGCGGACGGTATCGAGCGCGCCGCCCTGTCCGACGGCGAGAACCGGTGTGCCGCAGGCCATTGCCTCGACCGGGACGATGCCGAAATCCTCGATGCCCGGCATGAGCAGTGCATTGCAGCGCCGGTAGGTGTCGAGCAGCACGTCGAAGGACGTGGCGCCGAGAAAGGTGGTTTCGGGGCCCGCGATGGCGTCGAGTTGGCTGCGGAAGCGGCCGTCGCCGAGGACGACAAGGCGGACTCCCGCGCGTTGGGCGGCGCGGATGGCGAGATCGGGGCGTTTGTAGGGAACCAGCCGGCCTGCGAACAGGAAGAAGTCCTCGCGAGGGATCGCAGCATCCGGAGTGAACTGCTCGACCTGCACCGGTGGGTTGACGACTGTGGCAGGCAGGCCCCACCAGTCCTGGACACGGTCGGCGACGGCATGCGAGTTGGCGATGATGTGGGTGAGGTGCGGTGCGGCGCGCAGTTCGGCGCGACGGGCGAGCCTGCCGAGGGCGGTGAGGGCCAGCTGCCCGGCCCGCCCACCCGCCTCTTGGGCGCGGAATTCGGCATCCCACGCCCAGCGGGCGGGGCTGTGGACATAGACGATGGTCGGTGCGTCCGTGGCGAATACGGCCTGGGTGGCGAAGGAGTGATGACTGATGAGGACCGCGTCGAACCGGCCGCGCAGCGGCAGGCGGCGCAAGGCTCGCGGCACGAAGGGCAATAGCGGGGCGTGCGAACGGCGACCGGTGGCGGCGTGGGCACGGCTGAGCCAGGTGTCGTGCACCGTCTTCAGCGGCGTCCGAACCCCGTCGGGCTCGATGATCGGTGCGAATACCTCTGCGTGCGGCCAGGTTTCGACGAATTCGCCGATGACGGCCTCGGAGCCGCCGAACTCGGTGAAACGTTCGTGCACGATCGCAAGGCGAGGCTCGTTCATGCGCTCACCGGCTCGGCGATCCATGTGCGTGCGTGGTTGCCGTCGGCGCGGCGATAGGTCATTCGACTTCCTGTCGGAGCACGGGGCCGGTCGGTGATGGACCGAGGAGCGGATTCATGTCGGGTCGATCCTGCGGGGCGCGGCGTGTCGCCGCAATGCGGGGGCGACGGGCCGGCCTTCGAGCAACCCGTCCACACAACCCTGCTCGATCGCCTTGCGATACACCGCCGCCGCCTCGCGGCACGCGCCGACAGTGTGGGCGATATCGGCGTCGGTGTGGGCGGCGGAGGTGACGAAGGATTGCCCGAGGACGCCGCGTTCGAGGAGTTCCTGCAGAAACAGGGTGCGGAACTCTTGGGATGGCTTACCTTCGGGATCTCGGGTGACGAAGATCAGGCAGGATGGGCGGCCCAGCACCTGCAGGTAGTCGGCGATACCGAGTTCGGCCGCGACCGCGTTCACGCCGTCGGCGAGCAGCTGCCCGGCGTGTTCCATGCGGGCGACCGGGTCACCGGTGCGGTATTCGTCGACCACGGCGCGGAAGGCGGCCAGCGAGCCCGATTCCGGGCCGTGCGTCGTGGACAACAGGAATACGCGGTCGTGGTCGGTGCGCAGGCCACCGAGTTCCATGAACTCGCGTTTGCCTGCCAGCGCCGAGATGGGGAATCCGTTGCCCATGGCCTTGCCCCAGCACGACAGGTCGGGGCGGACACCGTACACCGCTTGCGCGCCACCGGCCGACCAGCGGAATCCGGTGATCATCTCGTCGAAGACGAGCAGGGTGCCGTAGCGGTCGCACAGATCGCGAACGCCCTCGAGGAAGCCGGGTTCCGGCTCGGCGAGCGCGGTGGCCGCCTCCATGACGACGGCGGCGACCGCGCCGGTGTCGAGCACCGCCGCGAGGGAGGGCAGGTCGTTGTAGCGAAACTTCATGGTGCCCGCTGCCACGTCGCGTGGGATGCCGCTGTCCATCGGAGTGGTCCCGATGAACCAGTCGTCGACCGAGAAGAACGGCTGATCGCACATCGCGATGACGCTGCGCCCGGTCGCGGCACGGGCCAGCCGCACCGCCGCCGTGGTCGCATCGGAGCCGTTCTTGGCGAACTTGACCATGTCCGCACCCGGCACAAGGGTCAGGAAATCCTGTGCGGCAAGCACTTCCAGCTCGGTCGGGCGGCTGAAGCTGACCCCGTCGGCGATCGCCGTGGTGACCGCGTCCAGCACCGGCCGGAACCCGTGTCCGAGCGTGACCGAACGCAGCCCCATCCCGTATTCGACATACCAGTTGCCGTCGGCATCCCACACCCGTGCACCGCTGCCGCGGACCAGGATCGGCGCCATGAACTCGGGATACTGATCGGCGCCGCGCGCATAGGTGTGCGCGCCGCCGGGCACCAGATCGTGCAGGCGGGATTGGAGTTGGTTGCTGCGGGTGAAGGGTCGGCGATCGGCCGACGGATTGCTACCCGGGACATGGACCATGATCGGCTCCCGATGGGTCGTGAGGCACGCACACAGAAAGCCGTCGGCACGAATCTGTTTGCGCGCGATGGATCTCGGAATCACTGTACGTCCGGCTCGGAGACTTGTCCTCGCGAGGACTGGTCGGCCGGTGTAGTTACCGCCCAGAGGTCGTGGTCGGCGCGTCGACCGGTGGCACCGACGTAGGAGCGCATCCGGCCCTCGCGGATCATGCCGACCCGAGCGGCGACTTCGGCGGCACCGAGATCGTCGAGTTCGATGGCCGTCTCGACCCGGCACAGTCCGAGCTCGGCGAAAGCGTAGTCGAGCAGCAGCTGGGTGGCCGCGAGCCGGATCTGTTCAGCACCGGCGGTATCGGTCCAGACGAACATCTTGGCATTGCGGTCGAACATGTCGAGATCGAACAGTCTGCCTTCGCCGAAGTACGCGCCGTCCACCTCGATGGCGAGCACCAGTCCGGTCGGGGAATGCAGACCTGCCCTGGCCCGCAGCAATTCGCGCCACCACTGGGAACGGGAGTGCCGTGCCGCCCAGGCGGCTTCGGATTCGCCGGGACCCGGATCGAGCCGTCCTCGGCTGTGCATGCGCGCCGCGCACCACTGCGCCCAGTCCCCACGCCTGCGGCTACGCAGTACCAGGGCCGGATGTTCGGCGTCGGTGAGCCGGATGGGTTTCGGTGTCCGCAGCGGATCCAGCATGTGCAAGACGCGGCCCGCGTAATACCGGGCGGTGGCGACGAGCACGGTGGTCGCCGGAATCGGTGCCCCCTCGGGAGCGCTCGGCGTGGTCGGTGTGGCCGACACCTGGCCGTCGTAGCGGGTGATCCAGCGGGCCGTGAAGCCGTTCGGCGGAACCGCCTGCCGGGTGATCGCCCACAGTTCGTGATCACGCCTGGCGCCGCCGACGTCGAAGTATCGCGTCATCATCGCCTCGCGTCGAAACCCCATCAATGCCGCGCCGCGCGAGGTCGCGATGTTCGCGGGCGAGATCGGGGCGGTGAGGCGTTGCAGTCCGGCCGCCCCGAAGGCGAAGTCCAGGATGAGCGATGCCGCGAGCCCGCCGAAACCGTGCCGTGCCACGTCGGCATCCACCCAGAGACCCAGTTCCGCCGACCCGGTGTCGGGTGCGATCGAGACCAGCTCGATCTGCCCGGCGAAGCGCCCTGCGACTTCGATCACCGTGGACAGCCGCCGACCCGCACGCGCCTGCGTGCGGACCACGAGACATTCACGAACCCACTGCTTTCCGCTGTGCCGTGCCGCCCAGTCCAGTGGTGAACTGGTCCAGAACGGCTCGATGGTCCGCTGATCGCGCAACCGGATCCGTCGCCATTGTGCGTAGTCCGCGATCCGGGGCGGCCGCAACACAACGATGACGCCGTGCAGGGTGGCCGGCCCGAGTCGGATATCGGAGAACGAAGGTGGGTGATCGGTCACGGCTCACCCCCGGGGGCGCTGACTACCGAGCGAGGTCGTTTTCACCGCACCGTCGGTAGCTACCGAGAGTCGCCAATACCCGCCTGCCGGATCCTTGAGCACGATCCCGCTTTCTGGATGATCGGAAAGCCATGCACCACTGGATAGGACGGCGGAGCGCACGGCTCCGTCGGCGGTCTGGGCCTGGAAGATATCGGTGTCGCCGCGCCCGGCTCTGCCGACGATCGTTCCGGTGAACCGAGGCGAATGCACACTGTTGCGACCCATCACATGCCAGGCGTCCGGGAACATCGCCGGATTGAGTTCATCGGTGGAACTGGAGATGAGGTTGATGGCGGTGCCCTCGGGGCAGCCTGCGGGATCTATGCGCAGCTCGATCGGCGGCTTGTCGAGGTCGGCGTCGAATTGCACATTGGCGAGGTAGGGCTGACGGCAGTAGACCAGGTCGATGCCGACGGAGCGGGCGGCGACCTTGCAGTTGGTCATGCCGAATTGGGCGGGTCCGCCGCGATCATGCCGGCCGATCGACAGCGCGATGTCCGCGCCCTCGAACCAGACATTGGTCAGCCACCAGTCATTGGCCGCGCCATCGATGGCGATGTGCTTGTCGGTGGTGTGCGGGTCGTTGTCGGAGACGAATTCGACGTTCGTCATGGCAAGTCCGGCATTGTGGTCGCTGCCAGTGCCGAGCACCCCGATGTAGTTGCTGGTGAGCTTGGAGGAGGTGACGTAGTTCTGGATGCACGACGTGACGATGCCGACGCCGAAGTTGTTGATGTCGCAGTTGATGAATGCGGTACCGCCGGTGTTGTGGTCGAGGACGACACCGCGCTGCTCCAGAAAGCGTGGATGGTTGTCGCTGAGATGGTTGCCGCGGATCACCACGGCGTCGAACGAACAGCGGAAGCATTCCGAGAGCACGACGGCGGTGGAGCGCGGCCCCGTCATGAAGATGCCGAGGCGGGCGAACCGGATCCGATTGCGCTTGCGGAGGTTGATCAAGGTGGTGTCCGCGTCGCAGACCACAACCGACACATCCGCGCCGTCGCCGAGGACCGTTGCGTAATCAGACATTTCCGGCCACGACTGCACCATGTAGTGCCCAGCGGGCAGGTAGAGCACCAGCGGCGTGCCGCCGACCGCGGCCGCCGCGGCGAATGCGGCGGTGTCGTCGGCGACGCCGTCACCGACCGCACCGAAGTCACGGACATTGCGTGCCGCGGGTGCGTCGGTGACGTTGGGCGAGCGGAAAGGGCTACCAGGGGGATCCGACGAGGCACACGCCGCGAGCGGGAGCGCGGCGGCGGCGCCCAGCGATGCTGCGAGCAGTCGTCGTCGACCGACGGCGTCCTCGGGCATCCTTACGGCCTCCCCATCAGTCGCTGCAGGCGGCTGCTCGGAACGCTGTGGGCGACAACACCGGTGAGCGCGGTGTCGCCGAAGGTGGCGAGCGCGCCACGCACCTGTGCGCTGGAGGTGCTGCCGAGCTGGACCACGGCGAGGGTCTGGTCGAACAGTGCGGCCAGTGCGATGGCATCGGCGGCGTCGGTGATCGGGGCAACCTGCACAATGACGTGATCGAAGTCGGTGCGCAGTTTGGCAATAACGGCCGAGAACCGATCGGAGGCCAGCAGATCGGAGGTCTGTGGGTCGGCGTCGCCGAGCGGCAGCACCGAGACACCGGTCTGCTGCCACCAGGTCACCGATTCCGGAACCTGTGCCGAGCCGCGCAGCACGCGAGCCAACCCGGGGGACTGGTCCGATGTATAGGGCTGCAGGCGACCCGCGTTCGACGTATCGGCATCGACGAGCACCACGTGACGGCCGGTGTCGGCGAACGATTTCGCCAGCGCCATGGTGACGTCCGATTCCGACTTGGTCGTCAGACTGGTCAGCATGATCGCGGCCGCATCGCCATTGCGCAGCAGTCGGGTCCGCAGCCTTCGGGTTTCGTCTTCGGCGCTAGGACGGCCGGCATCGATGATGCCGAGGATCGGCACCGCTAGCACGGCCTCGAGTTCGTTGGACGTGCGCAACGTGCGGTCGGTGCGGTCGCGAACGAACGCGGCCAGGCAACCGAGGCCGAGGCCGGCGAGCAGGCCGAGCACGAGCAGCCGCGTTGTCTGCGGACCGGTCGGACCGGTGGGCAGCTCGGCGCGATCGATCACCTCGACGCGTGCCGCGGGCGCCGCGCCGAACTCGATCGTTTCGAGTTCACCGATGAGGCGCCGGAATTGGGCGACCACACCGTTGGCGATATCGCGGGCCCGGGTCGGGGTGCTGTCGGTGACCGAAATGTTGATCATGGTGGTGGCGGGCGGCGAGGTGGCGGCGATCTTGCCCTGGAGATCACCGATGGACATCTTCAGGCCGAGATCATCGATGGTGCGTTTGGCCAGTGTGGCGCTGTTGGCGAGATCGACGTAGGAGCGCACGCGCTGCTGCGCGGCCAGGCCGCCCTGGTAGGAATCGTTCACCGAGGTTCCGGTGGCCATCGTGACATACATGCTGCTGGAAGCCACATAGGTGGTCGGCAGGCTTTGCGCGTATCCCACCGCTGCGAGCACGCACAACAGCAACACGCTGGCAATGATCAGCCAGCGCCTGCGCGCGATATGCCAGTAGTCGATCAAACCCATTGCCCGGATCCTCTTTTCCCGATGAATACTGGTGTTGCGTGCGGCGGGGACAGCGGTGACGGCCCGGGCCGGGCCCGCCGCCGATACTCTTTGACCGCAAGATAGATGAGCCATGCGAGCACGGCGGACTGCACGAACTTGCCCAGTGCCTCCATGCTGCCCAGGATTCCGCGCTCGAACAGCGAGGAGGCGCCGGTCATGGCAAGGCCGAGCACCACAATCGGGAAGTAGCGGGAGTACAGCGATTTGGCCCACGCCAGCAGCAGCCCGAAGGTGAAGGCGACCGAGACCACCACACCGGCGTAGCCGCCGAGGACATAGCCCTCGTTGACGTTGCCCTCGGCCAGTGATACCGAGACCCGCGTCATGTCCACCGAGGCGCCGCGAACGTCGTTGGCCCATGCGGTGCCGGACTGGAACTTCTCCGTGCCGAGCAACTGAGCCGGAATCAGGGTCAGGGCGGCGTGCCGGATCACCTCGTCGGGCTCCACCCAGAAACCGGGCCCGTGAAAGTAGGCGTCGGTCGCGGCCTCGAGCAGGTCGAAGCGCCGCAGGATACTGAGGAACGGCTGCACCATCGGGGGGTAGCTCGAATTGGTCAGTGCCGATTCGCTTTTGGCGAATTCCGTGGACTTGAACGACTGCAGCCAGCCGAAGCCGCCGATGCCCAGGACCGCGATCACCATCACCCCGACGGCCTTGCCTTTGGTCCAGCCGACGAGCGCGAAGCGGACAGCCACCGCAAGCGCGGCACCGAGAATCGGGGTCTTGGACTCGGTGGCCACGGTCCACCCGAGCTCCATGACCAGCAGCCCACCCAGCATCAGTACCGTCGTCAGCGGCCGCGCGGGCCTGGCGAAGATGATCAATCCGAGCGCGGCGATGGTGCCGAGAATGGCGACGAAGTTGAGAATCGGGTTCGCGCTGTCGACATCACCGGCATGGCCGGTGGCGCCTGCGGCAATGGTCGCGCCGCGCCCGAGGACGCCGACGACATAGATGGCCACCAGCGCCGGGATGAAGTCCGGGTCGGTGAGTGTCGCGGGCTCGCCCGCGACACCCAGCATCGAGGACCGCCGCCGCGACCAGATCGCGTACCCGACGATGAACACCGCGTACACCCACATGCCGAACACGACATGGTGCAGAACCAGCGCGATGCTGTCGTCGTAACCGTATTCGGCCAGCCGCGGATCAGGCACGTTGTCGCCGTAGTGCGGATCCGGTTGCACCACCAGCAGCACGACGGGTCGTGCGATATACGACAGCGACCAGAAGGCAGCCTGCGCGATCACGAACACCCGTGCGACACCGGGAACCCATGCGGCAGCCACCACGAGGGTGGTCAGCGCGCAGGCGATCAGCGCGATCTCGGTGTAGGCACTCACGACTGTGACTCGTCGGCACCGTGCGCCGTGTTACCTGAAAACACGGTATTGCCCGCAACTGCAATCTCACTCGCGGGCTTTGCGACGGTCGGTTGCTCGAGCGAAGCGATGATTTCGCGGGCGCGATCGACATAGCGATGGCCGCCGTCGACGATCCTTCGGTACCCGGCCGCGGCGACCGCGGCCGCCTGCTCCGGGTGCGCCGCGCACCACCGGACAATCTCGTGCAGCTCCGCCGCTTCGGTGAACAGGAAGCATTCGACGGTATCGCGCAGTAGCTCGGCGTGCTCGTCGGTGCGTTGGCCGACGAAAAGGCCACCCGCTGCGGGCACTTCGAACGTGCGGCAGGTGTGAGTGTCGCGGTTGTCGGAGTTGAGCAGCACCAGATTGGCGGTGATATCGGCGATCACCGCCGAATAGTGCTGTCCGTACACCGGTCCGGCCACCACCGCGCGAGTGGTGCGCAATTCCGGGACCCGACGCCAGCCGGGTCCGCGGACCAGCATCCGATCGCCGTAGGCTCGGGCGAGCGCGACCATGTGATCGCGCCGGTCGGGGCGGCACACGCCGATGAAGCCGAGCAGGAATTGCCGGGCGCCGCGTCGCGCGGCCGGATGATGCCAAGCCGGATCGTAGGCGCTGCGCACGAAAGTCACCGCGCGGGCGCCACGGTCGCGCAGCTCGGCCACATTGTGCTGCTTGGTGGTGACGATCAGGTCCCATTCGGATTCGTGCGCGAGATACTCGGGACTGATGTTCTCGGGGTTGGCGACGTCGTCGGGGCTGTAGTGCACGTGCAGCCGGGCCGGGGTGTCCAGCAGTCGCCGCTGGTCGAGGTGTACGGATTTGAAGGCGAACAACAGGTCGGGCCGGAAATCGGCGGCGGCGCGCTCGATGTCGGCGTGTACCTGCTCCACAGCCCACGGCGCGCGCCGGTGCGTGGCCTTGGCGTAGAGCCACGGCGGTGACAACCGCGTGGGCAGGGTGACCGGCGTGGAGTCGATCACGACGACCTCGTGCCCGGCCTGCCGGAATCCGTCGGCCAGCGAGCGGGCATTGCTGCCGACCCAATCGTCGCCGACATACAGAATTCTCACGAGCGTCTCTCCTCACGCATGAGCACGACCGCGGGACCGGCGGCCGACAGTGCGCGCTCGCGGCCGATGAGGGTGCGCACGCGCGCGAGATACCAGAACGCGACTGTCCATTCGACGATCACGCTGCCGTAGACCAGCGTCCACACCGAGTGTGTGCGGAAGGCGATGACCAACGCGACGGCCGCGACGCAGGTCCCGAGGATCGCACCGATCAGCACGCCGGTGGTGTCCTGGCGCACCGGCAGCACAGCGGTGGTGATGAACGAGGTGATGGTGGTGGCGGGCAGCATGAAGACCTCGACGCGCAACAGCCCGACCGCCGAGGCGAACTCGTCGCCGAAGACCAGATGGATCATCGCGGGAGCGGCCAGCCACACGGCGACCACGGCGAGGCAGGCCAGACACACGCAGGCCGAGAGGGCCTGCAGGGCGCGGCGCCAGAACCCGGCTTCGGCGCTGCGCTTGGCCATCCGCGGCAGCAGCGCGAAACCGATGGGGTCGAGGGTGGATTGGATGGCGCGCACCAGCCGATCGCCCGCGGAGTACAGGCCGAGGGATACCGCGTCCAGCACCGCGGCGTACACCGCAGCGGCGCCCTGGCCGTAGGTGGTGACCAGCAGACGTGAGGCGAAAACCGGTGCACCCGTGCGCAGCACCTCGCGGAAATGCCGTGGCCGCGCGGGCGGCCCGAACGATCGCAGCGAGTCCCACCAGGTCAGCACCACGGTGGGAATGGACGAGACGAGCAGGCACAGCATCGCGATCTCCGCGCTGGGAATCCGCGGCAGCACCACGACCAAAAGCACGAGGTAGCCCACCCGGCCGACCGCCTGATAGCCGGTGGACGCGCCGAATCTGCCCTGCCCGATCAACAGCCAGTCTTCGGAGACCGACCAGAATCCGCCGGCAAAAAGCCCCAGCAGGAGCATTTCCACTTGGTCCGAAGCGCCCGCGGCCAGGCTCAGCAGTAGGGCGGCGCCGATGAGACCGAGGATCGCGGAGCGGATGGCGAGGTAGTCCCCGCGCAATTGGTTGATGTTCGCGATGCGATAGCGGTCGTGGGAATCGTGGACGCGTGCAGCCAGGAAGGAGGTGATGCCGAGATCGACGAGCAGCGATCCGATGAAGTACGACGACATGCCGATGGCTAGCAGGCCGAGACCGTGCGTCCCGAGCACCCTCGCGATCAGCGGCACCGTCACCAAGGTGATGACGTACTGCCCGTACTTACCGAAGGTGACAAGGCCGATGTCACGCAGCACCGCGACAATGCCCTGCGAGCGGTGCGCACCGTCGCCGTTACGGCCGCGGCCGCCGTCGTATCTGCGGTGGGCGCCGCCGGTGGTCGATGGCGGCCGTTGGTCGGGCGGCGGCGGGTGGCCTGCGGCATGTTTGCGCTCAGACATGCGGGTTCCGTTCGACACGCGGAGTCCGTTCGTCCGGATTCTGGTGTCCCACAGCGCCGGTGCGTCGGGTGAGGGTGTCGAGGAAGTCGGCGACAGTGTGCGCCGAGGCCCCGATATCGAAGTGGTCCGCGCGGGCTCGGCCCGCGGCCGACAAACGGGTGCGCAGTGCGCGATCCGCGATGAGCGTGTCCAGCGCGTCGGTGAGCTGCCTTTCGTCACCGCCGTCCACGAGTAGTCCGCTGACGCCGTGCTCGACTATCTCCGCCGGGCCGCCCGGGCCTGCGGCGATGACCGCGCAGCCGGCGTGCATGCCCTCCACGACGACCTGTCCGAACGGCTCGGGCAATACCGAGCAGTGCACCAGGATGTCGGCGTCGTGCAGGTGGGGGTTCGGGTCGTCGACGTGCCCGGTGAAGGTCACCGGCAGCGCGAGATCGCGTGCGAGCTGTTCCAATTCGGCACGGTAGGGCTCTTCGTCGAAGAAGGTGCCACCGATCAGAAGGATCCGGTGCGGGCGCACTGTCGCGGCGGCGGCGGCGCGTAGCAGGACATCCTGGCCTTTCCACGGACTGAGTCGGCCGACGACGGCGACCACGGTTTCCTCGGGTACACGCTGGTCGGCGCGGTGCGCGACGGCGTCGGCGTGCAATTCGACGCCGGGGTAGGCGACGATCGCGGGGCGGCGACCGGTGCGCAGCGTCGCCAATGTTGTTTTGCTATTAGCGATGTAGCCGCGCGCGATCAGTCGCCCCAGGGTTTGCAGGACGAGGGTGGGTACCCGGCCGAAGTAGTCGACGGCGATGCGGTCGTGCACCTGCCAGACGAGCGGAATGCCCGCGCGGCGCGCGGCGACTGCTCCCATCACCAGCGCTTTGCTGCTCTCGGCGACCAGCACCTCGGCGTGTAGGCGTTTCGCGGTGGCGCCGATCGCCCAGCCGAGACGCAGCAGGGCGAGGAACCCGGCGAGCAGCCGGACGGGGCCGGATCCGATGGTCATGGCGCGACTGTCGAATCCGCTTCGCTGCACACAGGTCTCGATCCCGCGCGCCCGCATGCGCTCGACCATCGGTCCATCCTCCGTGAATATCGCCGTGACCTCGGCGCGCCCGAGCTCCCGTAGTGCGGACAACAGCCGCAGTGTGGCGAGTTCGGCACCGGATGGTGCGGCGGTATGCGCGAGGAAGAGGGCTTTGGTCATTGCCTTAATTCCTCGTACATCGTCAAATGTCGCGCCGCTGTGACATCCCACGAGAAAGTTTCTGCGTGCGAGCGACATTCGGTGGGGGAGGGTAGGATGCCGCGCAGCGCGGCGGAGATTCGGTCCCCGAGTGCGTCGGTGTCACCGGCGCGCACGATGAGTGAAGGGTCGAGCCCGCGTACCGAATCCGGGAGTCCGCCACAGTCGGTGACGATGGGCGCGCGGCCTGCCGCCAGCGATTCCAACGCGATCAGGCCGAATCCTTCCAGGGCGATGGTGGGGACGACGGTCAGTTCGGCCTGCTCGTAGAGCTCGGTGAGTCGCGTGTCGTCGATATGCCCGGCGAAGACTATAGATTCGGCGGCCTTGCTGTCCATCGCGGCGGCCTGAGCGCGCAATTCCTGCTCCGCCGTGCCGGTTCCGACGAGGACGAGACGGGCGTCGGGATGCTGGTCGAGGACGCCCGGCCAGCAGCGCAGCAGATTGGCGATGCCCATGCGGCGTTCGAGTCTGCGCACACACAGGACGGTGCGACCGGCGGAGGCTGCGGCCGGGATCGGTGTCGCACGGAAGCGGCTGAGATCGACGCCGGGAGCGATCACCTCGATCCGCTCGGCAGGCACCCGATAGTCGTTGGCGAGCACGTCACGGAAGTAGTTGGACAGCACGACGAATCGGTCTGCTCCGGCGTAGCGCAGGCGCTCGACCAGGTATTTCGCCTTTGCGGCCAGTTCGTTCTGACCGGTGAGCCTGCTCTCGGCCGCCCACGGACCGTGGAAGTGCACGACCAGCGGGACCCGTCCGCGCCGATCGATCGCGGCAGGTCCGTACAGGCAGAAATGCCGGTCGAGCACCGTTGCTCGACGCAATTCGGTGCGGTCCAGAAACGCCGTCCGCGCCCGACGCAGGGTGGATCCGCCGAGCGGTCCCCAGGATCGGGCGCCCGGCAGGCCTGGGGCGGAGTCCGTGGACACCGCACCGAAGGCGGCGGCGGACACCTCGACATTCGGCTGTCGGGTGAGTGCGTCGAACAGGTCGGTGAAGTACCGATTCAGTCCACCCGGCGCCGCTGCGAACCACTCGGACCCTGTCATATGTACGCGGAGCGGCCCGGTCGGTGCCGTCACCGTTGCCCCCTGTTGCTGGTGATCTTGATGCGAGCCCTCCTACCGAACTCGCTTCCCGCAACAGTCTAAGTTACATCCGGCAATTCGGGCTCCCGAGGAAGATCGACCAGTAGCTGGAACAGTCTTTTTCAACTCCGGGCTACCAGGCACGTCCGGTGCGGCCCGGCGACCTGCGAGTCGACATCAGAGTGGGGCGGGGGTGTTTGCCGGGATCTAACCAAGGTCGAAAAGGTTCGGTTGGCCTGCTCGATATCGTGCTGCATCCAATTGGCGCAGCGGCTCGAAAGCCGGTATCGAGTCGCGAGTGAACAGCCGGGCACGCGGCGCGCTCGAACCCGCCGCCTCCAGCAGTGCGTTCACGGCGGTACGGCCTGCCTCGTCGGCCCCCTCCATGGTCGCCAGGTCGAAATTCGTCTGCACGTAGTCGGCGGCAAGGAAGAGGTTCGGAATCCGTGTGCGCGCGGTGGGTCGATCGGCCCAGGACCCGATCGTATTGACCAGCAGCGGTTCGTCATTGTGGTTCTGCCCGTCGGCCCAGGTGATGCCGGGGTCGAGCAGCCACTCGCGCACGATGCCCTCTTTCAATTGAATCCTGCCGTCATCGTTGAGCGCCGCGGTCATCTGCGCCCAGGTCTCCTGGTAGATCTCCGTGCGCGTGCACTGCTTGGCGGTTTTCCCGAAGAGGATGCCGGGGGTATCCCAGTCGGCGATGTCGATGGTCAGACCGTCGACGATACTGCCGTCGCCGTACTTCGCGGCGTAGTCGACATCCCAGAACGCGCGCTGGGTATAGGAGGTCAGCCGCCACGGCGCATCGAGGTAGATGTTGTATCCCGCGCCGAGTTCCAGCTTCTCGTTGACGAACATCTGCATGCCGTTCATCCAGTCGACATGGAGCGCGTCCATCCGGCCCAGAGCCGGGTCGAGGGTGCGGATCTCGGGCGACCACAGGCGGCGGGCCCGGTCGGTCGGCATCGCGCAGACATACCAATCCGCCTCGAAGACCTGGATCGAACCGTCCGGGCGCTGGATGCGGGCGCCGGCGATCCGGTCGTCGTCCACCACGAAGCCCTGCAGTGCGTGGCCGGGGTGGAACTGCACGCCCATATTGCGCAGCAGGGAGATCCACGGGTCGAGCCAGGCCTCGTTGGTCGGACCGTTGAGCACCTCGTATACCTTCGGGCCGCCGGTCAGCTCCTGCATCAGCGCGATGAAGAAGCCCTCCATCATGTTGCCCATCGTCCTGGTGCTCGCCACGTACTCCTTGGCGGCGACGAGCGCGCGGGTGAGGCCGGTCGCCGCAAGTGCCTGGAACTGGGCCGAACGGGTGCCCGCACCGACGAAATCCCACCAGCTGACGTGCTCCCACTGCCCGAAGCGGCGTTCCTCGCTGGAGGTGAGATAGGTGATCACCCGCCCGGCCATGTACATCGCCTCCGGCAGCGGAATGAGGTTGTTCTTCATGAACACCTCGACGAGGACGCGCTGCATCCCTTCCGGCGTGAGCGCCTGGCGCGGATCGAAATAGAACCCGAACATCAGGGGGAAGCCGTCGGGGAGGTTGTTCGCGCGCGGGTAGCGCGGGTCGTTCACCGAGAACGGAATCAGATTGTCGTAGACGGTTTTGCCGGTGCCGGGCACCGGAATGCGGCGCATCGTGTCGTGCACGTGGTGATAGAACGAGGTGAAGCCGCGGGCGCCGTGTTCACCAGGCAGCGGCGCCCGGCCGTCCACGCCGGTGCCGGGCAGCGGGATGGTGCGCGACTTGCCGCCGAGTTCTTTGCGGTCGAAGACGGTCACCTGGAATCCGCGCTCGGCCAGTTCCTGGGCGGCGGTGAGCCCGCCGATACCCGCGCCGAGCACCGCGACGGTATTGCGCGCGGGACCATTTCGCCTGCGGGGCGCCTGGGCGGCGGCCGGTCCCGCGGTGGTTCCTGTCGCTGCTGCCAGACCCGCGGTTCCCGCCGCTGCGGCGGCTCCGCGCAGCAACGAGCGTCTGCTGAAGCCCGAGTTCTGCGGGCGATGTGTCGATGAACCTCGAATTGTCATGAAGACCCTGTCTAATTCTGACTATCCTGATCGTCATATTTAGCAGATGGTCGCCGCAGATGGGAGACAATGCAGGCATGACAACGACGTTGGCGCGGATGTCGTGAGTGCGCGCGGCGAGCGAACGGCAGACGCGACCGCCCCACGACAGCGGCGGCCGATCCGCTCCTATGGCGGCGTCGACGCGGAAGCCCGGGTAGCCGCCCGGCGCGGCAAGCTGCTGGATGCCGGCCTGGAGCTGTTCGGCACCCGCGGGTATTCGGCGACCGGCGTCAAGGACCTGTGCCGTGCGGCCGGCCTGACCGACCGATACTTCTACGAGTCGTTCGCCGGGACGCGCGAGCTGTTCGCGGCGGTCTTCGACCACGTCATCGACGAGTTGTTCGCCACGGTGGCGCGTGCGGTGGAGGCGACGCCGCCACAGGGGACGCGCAAACTCCGGGCGGGCATCGGTACGTATCTCACGGCGCTGGCGCAGGATCCGCGCAAACTTCGTATCGTGTTCGTCGAGCCGACCGCAGCGGGGGCGGAGCATCGCCTGCGCGATGCGTTATGGCGCTTCGCGCAATTGGTCGCTGCCACCGCCACCGAGGCGCGGCCGGCGGATCATCCGCCCGCACCGATCGTCGACATTTTCGCGTTGTCGGTGGTCGGCATGCTGGAGCGGGTCATCGTGGAGAAACAAGGCGGTCGGCTGGCGGTGCCGATGGACAAACTCATCGACTACTGCACCGCCTTTGCCGGGGCTTCGCTGCGGGCCATCCATTCGGGCGAAATCGATAAGCGCACAAAGGATTAGGAAACGAAACCTACCGGAAGGGTTGGTCGCAAGTATGGCCGACATCTCTCGGGTGCGGTAGATTTCACAACGAGTTCGTGCCGGTCACGAACCGGCCCGCGGGGGACTGGCGGGAGGACATCACAGTGGGGACCGAGCATTCGGTTGCAGATCGTTCCGATATAGACCAACAAGAGATTCGAGTACTTGTCGAGAACGGCGAGTATTGGCTACGCAATCGCGGCGATATCGCCATGATGACCGTCACCATCGAGCGGTTACGAGAACGCTGGCCGCATGCGCGCATCGGCGTGCTGACCCATCAACCCGCCGTGCTTCAGGCATTGCTGCCGGAGGCGGAACCGATTTGTGGACCCGAGTGGTGTTGGGGATCGGACAGTTGGCAGGGACGGCTGTCGCGAACCGCGGGCACGAGACTGATCGGACCTGCGGCACTGCGGTGGCGCGCCGCGACCGACGGGCCGAAGGATCGGCTGCGGGCCCTGCGTTCCAGCGCATGTCTGCGCCGGTACCACGACGAGTCGGAAGCCGAAGCGGCCGGCGCCGAGTTTCCTGTCGAGATCCCAGCCGCCGTCGCCCAGGCGTCGCTGGTCATCGCCCTCGGCGGCGGCTACATGACCGATGTCGATCGCTACCAGGCCAATCGCACCCTCAACCTGCTCGAACGCGCTCATGCGTTGGGCATTCCGACCGCGATGGTCG
This sequence comes from Nocardia sp. CWNU-33, assembly GCF_046764895.1. Taxonomy (NCBI): domain Bacteria; kingdom Bacillati; phylum Actinomycetota; class Actinomycetes; order Mycobacteriales; family Nocardiaceae; genus Nocardia; species Nocardia sp. CWNU-33. The sequence continues at coordinate 100,827 of NZ_JBKOQN010000002.1, forward strand.
GGCAGGGCATGGGGCCGCTGCGGGATCCGCTGCTGCAGCGCCGTGCCACGCAGGTGTTGCCGGGCGCCGATTTCATCGCGCTGCGGGAACCGCGCCGCGGCCCGGAACTGCTGAGCGGGTTCGGCGTGGAGCCCGAGCGGGTCATGATCACCGGTGATGACGCGGTCGAGTTCGGCTATCGGTTGCGCGGCGCACGGATCGGGACCGATATCGGGCTGTGCCTGCGGGTGGCCGATTATTCGAAGGTCAGCGCGGTCGCCCAGGCGACGCTCGGCGGGGTGGTCCGGGACCAGGCCGTCGAGCTCGATGCCGGTGTGGTGCCGCTGATCATCTCCGAATACGCCTCGGAGGATCGCCTCGCGACCTTGCCGCTGCTGGCCGGGGCGGCGCGGACGGCGGCACCGGTCGGGCGTGGCGGCACCGCGCACGATGTGGCACGTCAGGTCGCGCGTTGCCGGCTGCTTGTAACAAGTGCCTATCATCTAGCGGTATTCGCACTGTCGCAAGGCATTCCTGCGGTCGGAATTACCGCCTCGGAGTACTACGACGACAAGTTTCACGGCCTGGCCCAAATGTTCGGCACCGGGCTGCAGGTGGTACATCTGAACGATGCGGAGCTCGAGGACAATCTCGGCCGCGCGATCCGGGAGGTATGGGACGATGCGCCGGCTGTCCGGGATTCGTTGCGGCAGAAGGCCGTCGATCAGATCGACGCCAGCCGGGCCGGCCTGGAGCGAGTGTTCCGGTTGGTGGAGAGCGGCCCGGTGCGCCGCGCGACCGTTTAGGGGGCACCTGTCATGACAACGCTGTCGGTATGCGTTCCGGCCTACAACTCGGCGCGCACACTCGCGACGACGCTGGACTCGGTGCTGGAGCAGGATGTGGATTTCGAGCTCGTCGTCCTCGACAACGCGAGCACCGACGCCACCTCCGAGATCGCGCATTCCTTCGACGACCCGCGCATCCGGGTGCTCCGCAATGATTCCGTGCTACCGATCGGCGACAACTGGAACACCGTGATCCGGGCCTCGACCGGAAAGCTCGTGAAGGTGGTTTGCGCCGATGACGTGCTGCGACCCGGCGCGCTGACCGCACAGTTGACGGTGATGGCCGACGAGTCGATCGCCATCTGTGCCAGCCGGTTCGAGGTGATCGACGAGGCGGGCGAGGTGCTGGAAACCGATCTCGGTTTGGCCGGGTTGGAGGGCAGGCAGCCGGCCCGTGCGCTGGCACGCACGATCGTGCGCCTCGGCCCCGCCGATTTCGGTCCGACCGCGGCGGCGATGTTCCATCGCGAGCATTTCGATCGGGTCGGCGGGCTGCGCGGCGACCTGGTGTTCCCGATGGATGTCGACCTGTTCGCGCGGGTGTCGTCGTTCGGGGTGTTCTACGGAATGCCCGAAATCACCGCTGCGTGGCGGAATTCATCGTTCAACCTGTGCAGCAGCACCTCGACGGTCAGCAAGCTCACCGATATGCTCCGCTTCCACCACCGTCTCGCCGGCGACTACCCGGAGTTGGTGAAGCGTGCCGACGTGCTGGCCGGCGACACCCGGCTGGCGAAGGCGGCGCTGCAGCGGTTGCGGATCCGTACCGTCGCGACGGTACGGCACCGTCCAGATCTGCTCTGAACGGCCCGCTCTCGGCTCTGCACGCCCCTCGACGACGAACGTGGTGCCCCCGGCAGGGACACCACGTTCGGTCTTTCCGAGGTCAGATGGTCCAGAGCCTGCCGTAGGTGATCACTGTGTCGCCGCTGGAACTGACCACCCGGACGAACGGACGGATGTTGGTCGGGCCGAGGACACCGGTGACAGTGCCGTGGAAACCGGACATCCGGATGAATCCTGAAGAACCGGAGATGTCGCCGCCCGCGCATTCGACCGTCTGGATGCCGGGGCCGAAACCGACCTCGAGCTGGATGCCGCCGCGCGGGATCAGGTCGTTGAGCTTCAGCACCGCACCTTCGCTGCCGCCGAGATCTAGTCCGAGACTCGGTGACGACCACTCGAATCGCAATTTTCCATTGAGGGTGGCCGGGAATCCGACCATATAGCCGACGGTGATGTGGCCGGTCCAGTCCTCCGCGTCCGGGCCGGAGATCTGGAATGCCGCCTCACCGTTGTGGAACCACTCGCGGGTCAACGGGTTTCCGTCCAGTGGTGACACGAAATCGATGCGAGTATCGGATTGGATTGCCTCGACCATACGGTCGCTGTGGTCGACGACTTGATTGGTGCTGTCGATGGCGGCCGCTGCGGTTCCGTTCGCGAAGATCAGGCCCGACGCGACGACCGAGGCCATGGCAAAAATACGCAGACTCCGGCTACGGAACGGTGCTGTTTCCCTCATCAGATTATCCCCTTGGATTCCCCTCGCACTGCCGAGCGCTGCCGCGCTCGACGCCCGACACCCGGCTCATGGGGGCGACAAGCCCTTCAATCGTCCAGGGTGGGCTGGTGGTGGTAAATAAAACTAGTCATGTCAACTACGTTGGGTTGATTCAGCAACAATCCGGTTTCGGCACAGCGAATTCAATGCAATATTTCACCATCCCTCCGAGGGGCCCGCCGGGTCGTCGAGCACCCAACGTCCTTCCAGCTCCGGGAACTCGGCTCGAACCTCGGGCAGCAGGTCGCGCAGTGTCAGCAGCACCGAATCCGGTCGGGCCGAGACGAGTTCGGTGGGGGAGATGATCGGAATATCGGTGCCGGGCATCCGGCGTCCGTGTTTGGCAGGCGAGGCGTCGGCTACCGCCGCGACGAGTCCGCGGTGCAGGCCGGCCAGGCTGAACAGCGCCACCGCGCGGGAGGCAGCGCCGTAGGCGTACACGCGTTGTCCGCGTGCGGTGGTCGCTTCCAGCCATGCCCGCAACATTTCGGCATGCTGGTCGGTCGTGTGCTGGAGCCCCCGTAGGGCGGCAACATCGGTGTATTCCGCCTCCGCGGCCAGTACGGCCTGCACCGCTCGATCGGGCTCGACCGCACCGTGTACTGCACCGACCAGTACGGTTCCGCCGTAGAGGTCGAATTCCCACGCCGTCGCTACGCTCATGCCTGCCGACTTCAGCAATCGGACGAGTGCGGCCAGCGAATAGTAAGCAAAGTGTCCGTGCCTCAGCGCGTTCCACTGACCCGCCGAGACGATGGTGGCCAGCGAGTGGTACTGGATCAGCAGCAAACCGTCCGGCGCGGTGGCGGCGGCACGGTCCTTGACAGCCGCGGCCTGATCCGGTTCGTGCATGATGCCGAAGCAGTCGAGCACGATGTCGGCAGGCTCCGCGCTGGTGCGGAATCCGCGTTCGGCGAGCAGCGGTAGCCAGGTGCCGCCGTGCGGGCTGCCGAACTCGCGCACCGTGGTCCCGCGCAGCAGACCCGCCTGCGCGACCCGGGCGATCGCATCGGCGGCCTGATCGCGCAGCGCCTGCGGTTCCACGCCGCGCGGCTCCTCGGTGCGGGTGTCGTCGTCGGCCAGCTGTGCGAGCCCACACGCCTCGCACATATCCATGCGGAGCGGATGCGCGTCTTCCTCGACCCCGATCGCCGCGTCGGCGCTGGGGAAGTAGTCGGCGGCGGGCACGGCGCCGAGATCGAGCACCGTTGTCAGCCGGTCGCTTCCGCAACCGCGGCAAGGGCTACCGTCGGCGTTCACGACAGCCACAGTCGTGACACCATGGCCACGTGCGTATCGAGCCGACCGAACTCGCCGATGTCCTTGTCCTGGCGCCGGAGCCCTTTCGTGACGAACGCGGGCTGTTCACCAGGACTTTCGATGCCGAGGTGTTCGAAGCCGCGCTGGGTGTGCCCGGTGCCGCGGCAGCGTTCCTGCAGGACTCGCAGTCGCGGTCGATGCGCGGGGTGATCCGGGGCATGCACGGCCGCTCCGGGCGCGGCGAGGCGAAACTGGTGCGGTGCGCGAACGGCGCGGTGCACGATGTGCTTGTCGACATCCGGCCCTCGTCGCCGACCTTCGGGCAGCAGCAGTCTTTCCGGCTCGACGACAACGACTTCCGGCACCTGTACGTGCCGCCCGGGTTCCTGCACGGTTTTCAGGCGCTCACCGCAACGGCCGATGTGTGTTATCGCATCGACCGTCCGCATGATCCGACCGAGGACATCGGTGTCGCTTATGACGATCCGGACCTCGCCATCGGCTGGCCGTTGCCGGTCACCGTCGTCTCCGCCCGCGACCGCGCCGCGGGCAGTTGGCAGCACCTGGTCACACGAGTGCGGTGACACCCCGACCGCCGACCCGCCGCATCGAAGCGTCGAGAATCCCGGCGTCGCGAAGTTTCTCGAGGTGCGGCAGTCTGGTGAACCGGTGGAAAAAGTCGTCACTGGTGAGTCCCCTGGCTGTGTATTCCTGATACAGCTCTTGCGCGCCCGCCGGAATGGTCCATGCGGCATGGAAGCCGATGGCTTCGCGCGCGGCGGAGAAGTCGACGCGATAGGAGCGCGGATCGGCGCCGCTCTCCCCGGTGATGTTGAGCCGCGAACCCGGGACCGCGTCCACCACCGCCTGCGCGATGTCCGCGACGGTCAGGTTGTTGGCCTCGGTGCCGATATTGAACGCGCGGCAGTGAAGCGCCTCGGTCGGCGCGGTGAGGCAGGTCGCGAAGGCGGTCGCGATGTCGGCCGCGTGCACCAGTGGACGCCACGGCGTTCCATCGGAGAGCACCTTGACCTCCCCGGTGAGCACTGCGTACCCGACCAGATTGTTCAGCACGATGTCCGCGCGCAGCCGCGGCGAGAAGCCGAATGCCGTGGCATTGCGGAGAAAGACCGGAGTGAAGTCGGCGTCGGCCAGTGCTGCGACGTCGTCCTCGACGCGTACCTTGCTCTCGGCGTAGGGCGTGATCGGCTTCAATGGTGCGTCTTCGGTGACCAGCTCTTTGCCGGCCGCACCGTACACCGAGCAGGTCGAGGCATACAGGAAGCGCGCGACGCCCGCCGCTTTCGCGAGCCGGGCCAGCCGGACCGACGCGTGATGGTTGATGTCGTAGGTGATCTCGGGATGCAACGCGCCCAGCGGGTCGTTCGACAGCGCGGCGAGGTGGATCACCGCGTCGAAACCGGCGAGTTGCTCGACGGTCACATCGCGTAGGTCGACGGCGATGCCGGGCGGATCGCCGGGCAGCGCGCCGAGCACGCAATCGGCGAAGAACCCGGAATCGAGCCCGACCACGTCGTGCCCGTCGGCGCGCAGCACCGGAACCATCACGGTTCCGAGGTACCCCTGGTGCCCGGTGACCAGAACTCGCATGCTCATTTCCCTCCCAAATCGAGGACAACCTTATCGATCACGAATGCCTCGGCGTACTCGGCCCGGCACTGCACACCGCGCAGTCGGGCCAGGCCGGTGAACGCCTGCTCGTCGAACCAGTCGCGGCCTGCCTGCGACGGATAGTGCTTCAGCAGCAGCCTGGCCTTCGCCTCCGTGAATTCCGTGCTGACCGGGTGGAATACGGTCGGCTGCGGGGTATCGGTCTCCCACTTGAGGATCTCGTAGCCGAGTATCAGGTGGTTGCGGAACTCGGTGGGGACCAGCTCCGCGAGCAGCCGATGGTCCTGGTGGGCATCGCCGCGCTGTGGCGCGAAGACCAGATCCGGATCCGACTTGCCACGGAAGTGCTGCACGGCGTTCTTGATTCGATCCCAGTGCGCGGGCGCTCTGCCATCGGGAACATCGAGCACGGTGAGATCGAGATCGGCATTCGGACAGAATTCGGCCAGCGCCGTCTGCTCCTCGAACTCCCGCTCACTGTCGCCGCCGGAAATCACCAGGGCGCGGACCCGCAGACCGGGATGCTTCCCGGCCAGCGTCAGCAGGGTGGCGCCCATACCGATGGCGATGTCGTCGCAATGCGCGCCGAGCACAGCTATTTCGGTCAGCGGTGCGGTGGTCAGCGCGATCATGCGTCCTGCTTCTCCCACACCATCCACGGACGAACGCCGGTGCGATAGCCCGCGTCGAGCTCGGCGCGTTCTTTGAACGTGTCGGCGGGCTTCCAGAAGCCTTCGTGCTGGTAGCCGAACAACCGCCCCTGTCCGGCCAGGGCGCCGCAGGCGTCTTCGACGAGATCGCCGCCCGGCGGCAGCAGGTCGAGAACCTCCTGGGTGAGCACGAAGTAGCCGCCGTTCTCCCAGATCGGCATCCGCGACACCGGCATGATTTCTTTGACTTCGCCGTTCGCCGTCACGTCGACGCAGTGGAACGACGACTGCGGTGGTACGACCATCATCGATGCGGCGGCGCCGGAAGCGGTGAACTTCTCGATCATCTCGTCCAACGGCGCGTCGGTGAGGACATCGGCATAGTTGGCCAGGAAGGTCTCTTCGCCTTCGAGATAGGGGCGCACCCGGCGCAGCCGTTCGCCGATCGCCGACTGGACGCCGGTGTCGACGAAGGTGATCGACCAGTCGCTGATGTCGCTGTGCAGCAATTCGACACGGCCGTCACGGATCACGAAGTCGTTGGACACCGATTCCTGGTAGTTCAGGAAGAAGTTTTTGATGTGCTGGGCGCCGTAGCCGAGGCACAGGATGAAGTCTTTGTGCCCGAAGTGTGCGTAGTAGCGCATGACGTGCCACAGCAGCGGCCGGGGGCCGACCATCTGCATCGGCTTGGGGATCACGTCGTCGGTGCCGTCACGCATCCGCATGCCGTAGCCGCCACAGAACAGCACAACCTTCATCGCGCAGGCCTTTCGGTGTTTTGATTGCTCGGATCGGCGCCGGAGTCCAGCGCGGCGAAGTGCAGCGTGGGTAGTGGATAGACGAGCTGGGCGCCCCATTCGGTGATGTGGCGAAGCTGCTCGGTGATCTCGGCTTCGAGATTCCAGGGCAGGACCAGCACGACATCGGGCCGATCGTTGTCGATCCGCCCGGGCTCGTGGATCGGAATCCTGGTGCCTGGCGTGAACTTCCCGTGCTTATACGGGTTTCGGTCGACCGTATAGTCGAGCAGGTCTGGCCGGATGCCGCAATAGTTGAGCAGCGTGTTGCCTTTGCCCGGTGCGCCGTAGCCGACCACGCGTTTGCCTTCGGCGCGCTGTTCGAGCAGGAAGCGAAGCAGCTCCTGACGCACCGCGTCGGCACGGGGTTGCAGGTCACGGTAGCCGGCGACGTCGTGGAGACCGGCGGCTTCCTCGGTGCGGAGCACCTCGAGCATCCGCTCGCTCGGCCCGTCGGCGACCGCCTCGGGCCGTGCCCAGAGCCGAATCGAGCCGCCGTGGGTGGCAAGCAGTTCGACATCGACCAGCGTCAATCCGGCGGTGGCGAGGGCCCGCTGGGCCGAGAGCACCGTGTAGTACTGGAAGTGTTCGTGGTAGATCGTATCGAACTGGCCCAGGCGCATCAGGTTCAGCGCGTGGTGCACCTCGATGGAAAGCCAGCCGTCGTCGGCCATGAGCTCGCGCAGCCCGCGGGTGAAACCGCGCAGGTCGGGGACGTGCGCATAGACGTTATTGGCGACGACCAGGTTCGCGGGTCCGTGCTGGCCGCGGACCTTCGCGGCGGAATCCTCGTCCAGGAAAGCGGTCTCGGTGGGTACGCCTGCCAGCCGGGCGGCTGCGCCGACATTGACCGAGGGCTCGATCCCCAGGCACCTGATCCCCGCAGCGACTGCGTGCTGCAGCAGGTAGCCGTCGTTGCTTGCAGCTTCCACTATGAACGAATCCGGTCCGAGGCCGAGCTCTTCGATGGCGTGGGTCACAAAAGCTTCGGCATGCCGAACCCAGCTATCGGAATATGATGCGAAGTAGGCATACTCGGTGAATGTTTCCTCGGGCGTGATCAATGCCGGAATTTGCAGAAGGAGACACTCGTCACACAAACGCAGGTGCAGTGGGAAGGTGGGTTCGGCGAGATCGAGTTCGGCTGCGGCGAGGAACTTCTCGCACGGTGGGGTCGCGCCGAGATCGAGAACGCTTGATAGCTTATTGGAATCACAGAGTCGACAACGCATGCAGGCCCCACTTCTGCGGCTAGTTTGATCGCCCGGCGCATTACCGGCACGCCCCAGACGTCGGTGCGATCCAGTGAGACGTTACAACGAATCGCCTGCATGGCGATGCTGAAATCTTCTGGGTGATAGCGGTTTCTGGACCGATTTCCCCCATTAACGATCGGTAGCATCCGGGCAGTTACCGATAATGTCGGGGGCAATACTCTGATCGCGAAGCACGACCATTGGTGGCGCACGTGCTTCACCTGCTTGGTTGTCGCTACAACGACCGTCGGGTGATGGGCGGGAAGCTGGCCGTCCCGCTATTGGCTATCGCATGGAATACTTTGCGGCCCTTGTGATTCGATATGTGAAACAGATTGTGTTCTGTAACAATCAGCTTCTGGTCACCGACTGATGGAACACCCCAGGCGGTCAGGCTGAGCCGAGGGGACCGATCGATGTCGATCGGGGGCAACGAGTTTCTCTCCCAGGGGGAGGTGCGTCTTCTTATGAGCTTCGAGCTCACCGATGGCGACGATCTGGATGTATCCAGACCGCCGCTGACTTCGCCGCGCTCGGAACGTGAGCGCTGGCAGGCCGAGTATGTACGCCGCTTGGCGGCAACGGATTCAGTGGTCATCGCGGTCGCTGTCGGGTTGGCACAGGTCATTCGCTTCGGTGGACCGGTCGCACCGCCGCTGGCTTGGCCGATGCCTTATGAGGTCGGCTATGGAGTTGTCTCTACAACACTGGCTTTGGCCTGGATAATCTTTCTGGCTGTGTGTAATACCCGGTCACCACAGGTGGTCGGCATCGGCTCGGAGGAATACCGGCGGTTGGTCTCGGCCACATTGCGATTGTTCGGTTTCCTTGCCATCGCGTCGCTGATCTTCCAGATCGAGTTCGCGCGTGGTTATCTGGCGATCGCGTTGCCGCTCGGCTTGCTCGGGCTGATGTTCAGCAGGTTGCTGTGGCGGCTGCACGCGCGTGCGCGTCGCGGAGTCGGCGAGTACCGGACATCGGTCCTGGTGGTGGGTGGCGCCGAGGCGGCACAGGCGATGGCGACCGCGTTCTCGCGCGACCCGGACTCCGGCTATCAGGTGGTCGGTGTGTGCATTCCGGACGGGGTCAACGGAGCCACCGCGTACGGCATCGAAGCATCGGGGCGCACCTATTCGGTGGTCGGCGACGACCGGTCGGTACTCGAGGCGGTGCGTCGCAGCGGCGCCGACACCGTCGCAGTCACCGCGACCGACCATCTCGGCCCGGTCGAATTGCGCCGCATGGCCTGGGAACTCGACCCGATCGGGGTGGAACTGATCGTGGCTCCCGGCGTCGTGGACATCGCGGGCACCCGCCTGACAAACCGTCAGGTTGCCGGCATGCCGATGCTGCATATTGCGAAACCGCAGTACGACCGTGCCAAGTCGACCGGCAAGGCGGTGTTCGACGTCTGCTTCGCGGGCACGGTGCTGCTGGCGATCGCGCCGGTGATGCTCGCCATCGCGCTTGCGGTCAAGCTGACCAGCCCGGGGCCGGTGTTCTACCTGTCGGAGCGAATCGGGCGTGGCGGCAAGCCGTTCCGGATGATCAAGTTCCGCAGTATGTATGTCGATGCAGACAGCAATGTCGCCGCACTCATCGAGCGCAACGGCGGCAACCCGGTGTTCTTCAAGATGAAGGACGATCCACGCATCACGCCGATCGGGCGCGTCATCCGCAAGTTCAGCCTCGACGAGCTACCGCAGTTCCTCAACGTGCTCGGCGGTCAGATGAGCGTGGTCGGGCCGCGCCCGCAGGTGCAGCGCGAAGTGGACTCCTACGACGGCAACATGCGCCGCAGGCTGTTGGTAAAGCCGGGGGTCACCGGGTTGTGGCAGGTCAGCGGGCGATCGGATCTGTCGCTGGAAGATTCGGTGCGACTGGATCTTTCCTACGTCGAGAACTGGTCGATGGTGTTGGATCTGCTGTTGATCGCCAAGACCATCGGCGCCGTGGCCCGCGGCGAAGGCGCGTACTGAACGGCCCTGGTCAGGATGGCCGCCGGGCCGGGAATTCGGCGGCCAACTCCTCGAAGACCGCGGTGTTCATGGCAAAGGCGCGCTTGCCTTCGTCGAGCACCCTGCGGCGTTCGAGCTCGTCGAAGGGCAGTTGATCCAGCAGGGCTCGGTATTCGCGCTTGAAGGCGGCCGGGTTGCCGACGGCATCGAAGACGTAGAAGCGCACGCCATCGCCGCGATGCGGCAGGTTCCAGAGTTTTTCGGCGGTGCCGCGGATGACCTGTCCGCCGGACAGGTCGCCGAGGTAGCGGGTGTAGTGGTGGGCGATGTAGCCGGCGGGCCATTGGTGTGCGCACTCGACGATGCGGGCGGCGTAGGCGGCGGTCGCGGGCAGCGGTTGCAGGTCTTCGCGCCAGGCCGGCCCGATCAGGTGGATGAGGTCGCGTTCCAATTCCGCGGTCCTCGCCAGTTCCGGTCGGATGAACGGACCCGCTACCGGATCGTCGGAGAGGTGGTTCCATCGCCCTTCGAGTGCGCGGTAGATGAACCAGAGCTGACCGGTGTAGCGGTGATAGGAGTCCACACCGAGCGCGCCGCCGAGCATGTCGCTCATGAACCGGGAGTTCTCGGCCTCGGTGTGCTGTTCCTCGGTGGCGGTACGGATCGCCGTCGAGAACGGAATTGTGTCCGACATGTCCGAAACCACCTCGCTATCTCGCGGGCTTCCGCTGTATGGCTACCCTAACTAACCGGTACGACGATACCGGGTCACCGCCGAAGTCGCACGGGAGTCCCGCAACGCGGCCCGGAAGCCGCGGTCGGCTCGGCGGCGTCGCACGATCGGCCTGCGCAGTGCACCGAAGCGACTCAGGATCCGTGGCCTGCGCACTGTGCGGTCGAACCATTCGCCGAGGGTAACGCCTGCGGCCAGCGCGCAGCCGACACCGATGGCCGCGAGCAGCTGGTTGGCGCCGATCAGCAACTCGTCGTTGAGCAGCGCGTAGAGACCGCGGTACACGCTGAGTCCCGGCAACAGCGGCGTGATGCCTGCGACCGCGACGACCAGCGGCGGTGTCAATGCGCGACGCGCCATCAGACCACCGGCGAGGCCGACCAGGGTGGCGGCTACGCCGGAGGAAACCACCGGTCCGAAACCGGTCTGCTGTACGAGCAGATAGCAGATCGTGCCCGCGGCACCGCTGCACGCGGCGGCGGCAAGGGCCCGGCGCTCGGCATAGCAAGCAAGGGCGAAGGCCAGCGCCGCGACCGCGCCCGCGATTACCTTCACCGCGAGGTCGGTGATGTCGCGGCTGGCTAGATACACCGGCGGAACCGTGGCGCCGACGAGGTCGCCGATCCGCAACGCGACCGTAATGCCCGCGATGATGCCGCCGGTCATCATGACGACCTCGAGCATGCGCGCGGACGCGGTGATCGGCGCGCCGGTGATGGCATCCTGCACCGCGCCGACCAGCTGTAAACCGCTGAGCAGCACGGTGATTCCGGCCGCGATGATCAGTGTCGGGTCGACATCGATGTGCAGTGGCCCGGCCAGTGTAGCCAGCGCGACCGCGGGTGCGGCCGCGATGGCGCCGCCGACCATGTGCTGGAAGAAGAACGGCAGTCCGAACCGATTGAGCACCCGGTTGGCCCGGTCGATCGCCAGGGTGGTCGCGAAACTGATTGCGGCGACGAGCACGCCGCCGCCGAGCAGGGCCGCAATGGCCGCGGCGAGCAGTGACCAGCCGAAGGTGGCCATCCAGCGGTGATAGGGATGCGGGGCCGAGGTGATGGAGTCGAGCGCGGCACGCGCGTCCTCCGGGGCGACCACTTCGTTGCGGATGCGGCGCGTGAGTCGATCCACGGCGGCCAGCCTGGTGAAGTCGAGCGACCGATAATGCACGATCCGCATGGTGCTCGCGGGCGGCAATTCCGGACCTCGATCGGCCCAGATCCTGATCGCGTCATAGGTGACGTCGATGCTGCAGCGTGACAGCCCGTAGGTGGCGGCGATGAAACGCACCTGAGTGGTCGTGTCGATGACACCGGTGCCCGATGCCAGCACCACTTCGCCGACGCGAACGGCGAGATCGAGCACCTCGGCGACGCGGGCGTCGTCGGTGAGATCGATCGGCTGCAGCGGAGTCGGGGCAGCGACGATGGTGTCGGCGGTGGCCTGGCGGTCGGCGACCAAGCGCCCGACGGCCTGACTCACCACCGGAATTCGCGGTGGCCGACGCCACCATCGGGCGCGTCGCCCGCCGAGTTCATCGATCCGCGGATCGACGTCTTCTCCTCCCGAAAGTGCGTCAGAGCCCATGACCGCGAACCTAGTCATCTCGAGGTGTCGGCGTCATCCGCGCTGTTCGCGGCGGGTGTGTCGGTTCTCGTTCGGTGCGGCATCAGCCTTGGTCCTGTCCTGAAAAGGTGGTAGAACTTGTTCTAATTCAGCGATGGGAGCGCGTACGTGCGGTACGGAATTGTGTTGTTCACCAGTGACCGGGGCATTACGCCCGCTGATGCGGCAGCAGCCGCCGAACAGGCCGGCTTCGATGCCTTCTACGTGCCGGAGCACACCCATATCCCGGTGGTCCGTGCCGCGGCACATCCGCGCACCGGCGATGCGAGCCTGCCCGACGACCGTTACCTGCGTACGCTCGATCCGTGGGTCGCGCTGGCCACCGCTGCCGCCGTCACCAGCAGGATCACCCTGTCCACCGCGGTGGCGCTGCCCGCCGAGCACCATCCGATCACCCTCGCCAAAACCCTCGCCTCGCTGGATCACTTGTCCGGCGGCCGGGTCAGCCTGGGCGTCGGATTCGGTTGGAACACCGACGAACTCGCCCATCACGGGGTGCCCGCCGGTAAACGCCGGACGGTGTTGCGCGAGCATCTGGACGCCATGCGGGCCCTCTGGTCGGAGGAGGAGGCAAGCTTCGCCGGACAGTTCGTGAACTTCGGTCCGAGCTGGTCGTGGCCGAAGCCGGTGCAGAAGCACATCCCGGTCATCCTGGGTGCGGCGGGTACCGAACAGTCCTTCACCTGGTTGGCAAAGAATGCCGACGGCTGGCTCACCACGCCGACCGAGGAAGGTCTGGATACCAAGATAGAACTGTTGCACCGGGTCTGGCGCGAACACGACCGTACGGGAACCCCCGAGGTTATCGCGCTGGCCGGACGGCACGATGCCGCCCAGCTCGCGCAGTGGGCCGAATTCGGTGTCACCGAGGTGGTTTTCGGCCTGCCGGACCGCGACGCAGACGACGTGCGCGCCTATCTGACGCGGCTGGCAGGAAAGCTGGGCATCGAAGCAGCCCGCTGACACCAGCGCTGCCACACCTATCTTCCGCCCGCCGCACCGGGGTAAACCCGGTGCGGCGGGCGGACTCTCGTGCTAGCCGCGACGCCTGCGTGCGAAGAACCAGCCGCCGACCACACCGAGCACGCCGACGCCCACCGCCCCGACAATGGCCACCACGATCAACGTCGACGACTTCGAGTCGGTCGCGCTCGCCACGCTCGCGGCCTCGGGAGTGCGGCCGCCGGTGGATTTTCCGCCGCCGGCAGGTGTGGTGTTCTCGCCGAACACGCCGTCGGTGGCCGAGGTCGAATACTTCGGTCCATCCTCTTGGGCGCCGGACACGGTGAGATCCAGGCGAATCGGGACCGGGTTGGTTCCGCCTTCCTCGAAGGTCGAGCCCACTTTGACCGCGATGTAATACCAGCCGGCGACCGCCTGCCGGCGAATGTCCAGGTCGTCGGCCTTGCGGTTGTTGTACCGGATCGGCACGGTCGCCAGCGCGGGCTTGTTGGACGGCAGCATATTGTCTGTACCGGTGTAGGCCGCGAAGTCCTCGTCGATCTCCTCACGGATGGGCGAGTACAGGGTGGTGCGGATATTCGAGATGCCGCTCAGGCCGCGGTTGCCGTTCTCGCCGTAGTGCACCCGATACGCCAGCCCCTGTCCCCAGTTCAACCGCACGCGGTAGAAGACGAACTCGCCCGGCCGCAGGGTGTCGGCGTAGCTGCCGCTGCCGGTCAGGGTGGAGGCGACATTGAACGAGCCGCCGCCGGTCGCCGTGGTGCGGGCACCGGTCGGCTCGGTGAAGGTCGTCTCGGGCCGGACGGCCACCGGACCGGGATCGGTTGCGGCGGGCTCGATTCCGACGAGCAATTCGATCGGCAGTCGTTCCGGTACCCCGTTGGAGACGTGATCCCAGGTCAGCGCGAAGTAGTACCGGCCGCCGCCCTTACACTTGTCGAAGCTGCTGCCGTCCTTGCGTTCCTTGGTCGCACCGTCGAACGCTTTGGCGACGGTGAGCGCTCCACCGTCACTCGACTTGGTTGTCATCTCGGATTCGAAGACGTTGCAGTCCTTGCCATCTGCGCCGTAGACGCGCATTTGGAGGGTATTGATGTCGTCGGTGGACGAGATGTTCGGCAGCCGCGGGAACGACAGCGTGCCGCTGAAGTAGGTGGTGGCGCCCGCGGGCACATCGACGGCCCAGTAGCGCTTTTCTTTCTGGCCGATGGTGTCCAGGTACTGACCCGCAGTGGCAACCGGTGCCGTGTCGTAGCCGGCGGTGCCGGTGATCGGCGCCCCCGCCGCCTTGTAGTTGCGCAGCGCGGCCGCGCTGACTCGTGGCAGCGTCCGCTCGAGCGTGGGGCCGTCGGCCGCGTCGGTGTAGGTGCCGCCGGTGGCCTGGGCCATGCAGGTGAGCTGGGCGCGGGCCTTGGCGTCCACGGCGAAGCCGATCGCGTGCATCACCAGGTCGAGGCCCTGCTGCTTCAATTCCCTTGCGACCTCACACGGGTCGGGCGGGGAACAGGTGTCGTCACCATCGGAGACCAGCACGATGGAGCGTGGTCCGGACTTGGGCAGTGTCGCGGCGGCTTGGCGCAGCGCGGTGCCCATCGGTGTCCAGCCGCTCGGCTTGATGCCGTCGACCGCGCTGGTCAGCGCCGCCTTGTCGAGGGTGTCCGGCTGGTGCAGCACCTGCACGTCCCGGCACCCGGCCGGCTTGTCGGACTCGGCATTCCCGGTGCTTGTGCCGTAAACAGTCAGCCCCACCTTGGATTCGGCGGGTGCCGAGCCGACGAAAGTCCGTACGGCGTTCTTGGCGGCATCCATCATGGTGCCCGCCGGGTCGGGACGCTGCATGGAACCTGATGCGTCCAGGATGAGCATGGTCGGCGCGTATTGAGGGGCCTGCTGTTGGCCCTCCTCCGCGTGGGAGGGTACGGCGGCAATGGAAAGGCTTGTCAGCCCGATAGCTAGCGCCGCGGTGAGCCCGGTCAGTCGCTTGGTAACTCTCGACATGGTCCTCGTCTGCTTGGTTCGCCTGCTGTATTGCGAGTTGGACATTACAGACAGCAACCAGTCGGTTCCCTTGTTCAAAAGCTCACCGGCATAACAAATCGTTCATCGCTGCTGGTTATCGCACCAGGTCGGCGCGTGCGCGACGACCCACCAGGAGCGGGAACCCCTGGCGGGTCGCCTCGCGATCAGCGTAGGTCGCGACGGCGGAAGGCGGCGATGCCGACTGTCAGCAACATGGCCGCGATCCCGAGCAGCCACAGCACCGGGGCCGCGTGGAAGGCCGCGCCAGGCAGCTTCGGCGGATGGACGAACGGCACCAGGTCGACGAGCCACTGCGGCAGTCCGTCGAGCGAGCCGAGGAAGAAGATCACCATCATGACGCTCAGAACGCCCCAAGCGACCGGCGTGAATCGTGGCACTATGCCGTAAATGGCCACCGCAATTCCGGTCACCACCCACACCGCGGGCAGCTGAACCGCCGCCGCGCCGAGTGTGTCGCCCAGCTTGGCGGCCAGGTCACCGTCCATCGCGCCGTATACGATGCCGATCGCCGCGCCGGCGATCATCAGGACTACCACCGGACCGAGCAGTGCGAGACCGATGTGACTCACCGCGTACCGCACCCTGCTCACCGACCCGGCCAGGGTCGCCTCGGCGCGCTGACTTGACTCCTCCTCGTGCAGGCGCAGCACCGCCGAGATGGAGTAGGCGGCCGCCGCGACGGCGAGCATGGCGATCGCGAAGGTGATGAAGGAATTCTGTAGGACATCGGTGCCGCCGACCCGGGCTAGCATGTCGCGGATCTGTTGGCTGTTATCGAGCATCTTGCCGACGGAGTCGAGGGCGCCGCCCATCAACATGCCGTAGAGGAGGAAGCCGACGGACCAGGCCAGCAGTGAGCCGCGCTGCAGCCGCCACGCCAGCCCGGTCGGTCCGGACAATGTCGGCGCCGCGACCGGCGGGCCGGGGCGCTCCGCGAGCAGCCCCGAGCCGGTGTCGCGCCGGCTCAGCAGTACATAGGCGGCCGCGGTGGTGAGCACGGCAACCGCCGCGAGCGGAATCAGCACCCACCATCGTTCATTCGCGTACGGCCGCATCTGGATGCACCAGCCGAGCGGTGAAAACCAGGACAGCACACCATTTCCCGCGTCGCCGACCGCGCGCAGCGCGAACGCGGACCCGAGCGCGCCGAACGCGACGCCGCGTGCGATTCGCGCGCCGGTGCTGACCTGGGCGGTGACCGCGGCGACACCGGCCCAGGCCAGACCCGATGCGGCCAGCGCCGACCCGAAGGCCAGCGAACCGGTGGCAGGCAGGTCGTTGGCGGTCAGCAGTAGCGTGCACAGGATTCCGGCGACCAGACAACCTGCCGCGGTCATCAGCATGGCTGCAGTGAGTCCGGCATAGCGGCCGATGCTGGTCGCGCCGACCAGCTCGGCGCGTCCGGTTTCCTCTTCGACCCTGGTGTGCCGAATGACGGTGAGGATCGTCGCGATCGCGATGATCGCGAAGTAGGGCCCGGCCTTCCACAGGGCGATCGAGCCGAGTTCGGTGCTGAACACCGGTCCGTACATGGCGACAAGCGCCGGGCTTTCGGTGATGGACTTGGCGTAGTTGTCGAGCTCGGCTTGGGTGTCGTAGACACTCTTGGTGCTCGCGACGTAGAAGGCGGGCAGCATGCCGAAGGCGAGTACCCACAGCGGCAAGACGATTCGGTCGCGGCGCAGAAAGAGGCGAAGCAACTTGGCGGTACCGGCGAAGTCGGCCGAGCCGCGCACGGCCGGGGCCGCGTGGTGCCTGCCGGCGGTGATGGTGGTCATGCTCGCACCTTCTCTCCGGAATGCGTGGCGGCGGTCCGCGAGTCGTTGCCGTCGACGTGGTAGTGCCGCATGAACAGTTCTTCCAGCGTCGGCGGCGCGCTGACGAGGCTGCGTACGCCGGTGTCGCCGAGCACTCGGATCAACTCGCCGAGGTGCTCACCCTCCACCTGGCAGCGCAATCTCGAACCGTCGAGTTCGACATCCTCGACGCCGGGGATGCGGGTGAGATCGCCTGGGTTGCCGAGCAATTCGGCGGTGATGGAAGTGCGCGAGAGGTGTCGCATATCCGCCAGCGAGCCGCTCTCCACGGTGCGGCCGGCCCGGATGATGGTCACCCGGTCGCACAGCACCTCGACCTCGGACAGGATGTGGCTCGACAACAGGACTGTGGTGCCGCGCTGGTTGGCTTCCGCGACGCATTCACGGAATACCTGCTCCATCAACGGATCCAGACCCGAGGTCGGCTCGTCGAGCAGCAGCAGGCGCACGTCGGAGGCGAGCGCCGAGATCAACGCGACCTTCTGCCGGTTGCCCTTCGAATAGGTCCGCGCCTTCTTGCGTGGATCCAGGTCGAAGCGTTCGATCAGCTCGGTGCGCCGCTGTTCGTTGATGCCGCCGCGCATTCTGGCGAGCAGGTCGATGGTTTCGCCGCCGGAGAGCGACGGCCATAGTGTGACATCACCTGGTACATAAGCGATTTCGCTATGGAGGGCGACCGCATCGGCCCACGGGTCGCGGCCGAGCAGCGCGACTTTCCCTGAGCTGGCACGCAGGATGCCGAGCAGGATCCGGATCGTGGTCGACTTGCCGGCCCCGTTGGGGCCGAGGAAGCCGTGGATTTCACCTTCGCTGACCGTGAGATCGAGTCCGTCGAGCGCGGTGAAGTGGCCGAAGTTCTTGTGCAGATCATGAACTTCGATGATGTCGGACATCAGGTCTCCTTGGTGAGTGTGTCCAAAATCGAGGGGTCGGTGAGCAGGCCCTGGGTGTAGAACTCCAGGGCAGGTGGTGTGAGCTCTTCGGTGAGCTCACGGGTGATCTTGCGGAAGTCGAGCTTCTCGCCTCGTTGTTGACGCATCTGCACGTAGAGCAGGGTCGCGCCGAGGTTGAGCATCATCAGATATCTGGCGCGCGCAGCCGGGTCTCGGCTCGGCTTGATGCTGCCGGCGTCGACTCCGGCCTGGATGTACACCTCAGCATCGGAAACCATGTGCTCGAAAAGGGATTCGGCCAGTGGGCCGCCCGATTGCAGGCTGCGCACCATGTAGGCGACCAGCGGTCCGTATTCCTCGATGTCGGCCAGCGCGGTGAGCATGCCTTTCGCGATGCTCGGTGCAGTGGCAGCCTTGGCCTTCTCAGTCCTGGTCAGCTCCAGCACCCGCTCGTCACAGGCGGCCCGCAGACCGTCCTTGGAGCCGAAGTGATGGTTCACCAATCCGGGGGAGACGCCGGCGGCGGCGGCGATGACACGGACTCCGACCTGGAATCCGTGCTCACCGAACACCTCGATCGCGGCATCGCGAATTCGGGCGGCGGTCGTGAGATCTGAGGTCTGTGTCACGGCGAATTCTATCTCGGCGGGTCTTTGCGGTAGGGCTCTTCGGTTAAACGCATGTTCAATACATTAAACGACCGTTCAACGAGGGGCAAGAGTTTGGTGCAGGATGTCGTGTCAACTGTCACGGTTTGCCCGGGCCGGGGCGGGCTAATGTCGAGTTATGACTACCGGCACCGCATCGACGGCAGATCACCTTCGCGCAGCACTCGACGGACCATGGGGCGCGGTCCGGGAAGAGGCCCGCGGCCGGCTCGCGGACGAGAAATTCGCCGGAGACCCCTACCTCGAGTACAAGGCAGCGCGGGCGCGGGTCCTCGACCAGATGCGGGCCATCGCGACCATGGGGATCGCCGAGCGTGGCTTCCGGCTGGAGAACGGCGGTACCGGAGAACCCGGCGCGGCCGTCGTCGCCTTGGAGATGCTGGCATACGCGGACCTGTCACTGTGGGTGAAATCGGGTGTGCAGTGGGGCTTATTCGGCGGTGCCGTGGAGAACCTCGGCACCGAACGCCACCGCGATGTGGTCAAGGCGCTGCTGTCGCTGGATCTGCTCGGTTGTTTCGCGATGACCGAATCCGGGCACGGTAGCGACGTCGCCAACCTCGAGACGACCGCAACCTACGATCCGGACACCCAGGAATTCGTCGTGCACTCGCCGACGCCGTCGGCGCGCAAGGACTACATCGGCGGTGCGGCCGAACACGCAAGGATGGCAGCGGTTTTCGCGCAGCTGATCACCCAGGGCGAGGGCCGTGGCGTGCACTGTCTGCTTGTCCCCATCCGGGACGAGCACGGCAATGATCTGCCCGGCGTCACCACCTACGACGACGGGCTCAAGGGCGGGCTGCCCGGTGTCGACAACGGGCGCATCGTGTTCGACCAGGTACGGGTGCCACGGGAGAACCTGCTCAACCGATTCGCCGATGTAGCTCCGGACGGCGCCTACGACACCGAGATCGAGAATCCGAGCCGCCGCTTCTTCACTACCCTCGGCACCTTGGTGCGCGGTCGAGTGAGCGTCGGCGGCGCCGCGGCCGCCGGTGCGCGGGTCGCGCTGAGCATCGCGACGAGGTACGCGCTCGAGCGGCGTCAGTTCTCCGACCCGGACACCGGCCAGGAGACGCTGCTGCTCGACTACCGCAGTCACCAGCGCCGGTTGCTGCCGTTGATCGCCCGGTCCTACGCGCTGGCCTTCGCGCAGAACGATCTGGTGCGCCGTATGCATCTCGTGCAGACCGGTCAGGACCTGGACCCCGGCTCGCAGCGGGCGCTGGAGACGCGGGCCGCGGGCCTGAAGGTCGCGCAGACCAGGCACGCGACGCGCGCCATCCAGGAGTGCCGCGAAGCCTGCGGCGGCGCAGGCTATCTCATCGAGAACCGGCTGGTCACGCTCAAAGCCGACACCGATGTGTTCACCACCTTCGAGGGCGACAATGTCGTGCTGACCCAGCTGGTGGCCAAGGAACTGCTCACCGCCTATTCGGATGAGATTCGTGAGCTCGATGCGCTCGGCTGGGTGCGCTTCGCCGCGACCATGGCCGGCGACGTGGTGCGCAAGCGTTCGGGTGTGCGCCAACTGATCCAGACACTGCGCGACCGCGGTGACGACACCGTCGACGATGCCGATGTGTCACGCCGCTCGGTGCAGTTGCAGCTGTTCGCCGACCGTGAGGACTATTTGGTCCGCACCGCAGGCCACCGGCTGCGCGCACGCGCGAAGGACACGACTCCGTTCGAAGCGTTCAACAACGCGCAGGACCACATCCTCGCCGCGGGCACCGCGCACATCGATCGGTTGATTCTCGAGGAATTCATCGAAGGTATTGCGGGCATCGAGGATCCGGCGGCACGCGACCTCGCCGAGACGGTCTGCGATCTGTTCGCGTACTCGATGCTCGAGGAGAATTCGGCCTGGTTCATCATGCACCGGTTCATGTCGGTCGAACGCGCCAAGGCTGTGCGCAGGGGAGTCAACGAGCTGGTCGACCGGCTGCGCCCGGACGCGCTCACGCTCGTCGAAGGCATGGGTGTGCCGGAAGGTATGTTGCGTGCGGCGCTGCTGTCGGACGCGAGCGTCTTCGATCGGGCGGGCCGCAGCGAGGCGCCGGTATAGGACGGCCGCGGCTTGGGGCTGGGTCGCTAGGCGTGCAGCCGCGCCGCCGGGTGTATGCGTTCGGTCCGCAGGAGAAACCGTTCGGCCGGCCAGCACAGCGCGGTGACCATGGCGATCGCGGCGGCCGCACCGCCGAGGATGTCGGTCGGTAGGTGATAGCCGAGACCGATCATGCCGACAGCCGCGCAGAGCATGGCGAGCACACTTGACCCGAGTGTTGTCGCCCGCGCCCTCGGCATATCGGTCAGCAGCACGAATGCAGTGGCCACCGCGACCAGATGCACCGTGTGTCCGCTCGGATACGCGAGGTAATCGTGCAGCGGCCGCTCCCACAGCGGTTTGAGCAACCAACTGTTGACCGCGACGGCGAGCTCGGGAACCACGACCATCGTTGCCGCACGCCACCACAGGCCGCGGTAGGCGAACCAGCAGGCGGCCACGAGCAGCAGTGGTATCACGATGTAGCCGTTGCTCGGGATCACGAGGGTTTGGTACACGCCGGGATGGTTGTCGAGCGCCGAGTGGATCGGCGCGGCAAGGTCGCGATCGAGGTCGGTCGGCCCGTCGTCGTGCGGAAAACTCAGCGGCAGACTCACCGTGACCACAGCACAGAGCAACACGAGGCCCAGCCGGAATGCGGTAGGCCAACCGAGTGCCTGTCGTGTGGTGCTCACGCCGACGACGATAGCCAGCGGTCGTGGTGGATCAGCCGGGCCCGTAGGTCAGGATCGCGGTGACGACGAACCAGAGAACCCACGCGAGGCCGATGACCATACCGATCGCCAGCGTGATCCGCATGAACGCCCTACCGAGGTCCATATCGCCCGACTCTCGCGGATACAGCTTCCACGGGCTGTACCACGGCGCCTCGATCACCAGGGCGGGCGAGTGCGCTTCCCGCTCGGCCATCGCCAGTTCCTCGGCGTAGGCCTCGGCCTGGGCCTGCTGGGGGCCGCCGTGCCAGAGCGTAATGTCGATCGGGCCGATGAACCCCTCGTTCAGCAATTCCTGCGGCGCGGGCAGATACGGCAGGATGCCCAGGCTGCGGAAGGCCACCGCGACATCATTGGCCGTCCACAGTTGCTTCTCGCTCTCGGCCAGGGTGTCGAAATAGTGGCGCAACCTGCCGGGGTCGGTACCGAGGATCACATCGAAGCTCGGGTCGCTCCACGCCTGCTGTACCTTCAGCGCGGCACCGCGCAACGGGACGATCAGCGCGACGCCGTGCACCGCGCGCTGGCCGAGGCCGCGCGCGGCCAGCCAGGTCTGCAGGGCGAAGGTGTGCTCGCGCGACTTCTCCAGTGGGGTGCGCCGATCCCGGCCCTCCATGGCGACCGGCTCACCCGAGATCGTCCATGCGCCGTTGAGCGGGATTTCCAGCACGCCGTCCTGGCGGGCGACCAGCGCCTCGGCCTCGATCACCACGCAACTGGTCGGTGTCCAGACCACGGCGTCGAACTGGTGCAGCCGATCCTTGTGGAACAGACTGCAGTTGATTGTCGCGACACCGTGCGGGCTTGCCGGGTCCTTCCAGGTGCGCAGCCAGTCGATCAACGCCCGTTCGGCGTTGGTGCCTGCCGGATTCTGCACTCGCACGAGCATTCACGACCGCCCTTCACGTCGACACTCGATAGTGGAAAGGATACGAGCACCCGGGCCCGGTTCGCTGCGCCTGCGGCCAGACACGGCGTGTTGGGCACGAGATCTACTGCGGCTGTTCGGCGACGACCTTTCCGGCGTGCACCGCGGCGACCAATGCGCTGTGGTCTTCCTCGGTACGGTCGGCGTAGCGGACCGCGAAGCGGGCGATCGCGTCGTCGAAGCGGTCGTCACCGTCCAGATAGCCCGCCACCAGCCGCGGATCGAGCGATCGCGAATGTGCGCGAGCGAGCAGGGCGCCTGCGAGCCTGCCGTAGTCGTCGAGATCGCTCGACGGCAGACCCGCGGGATCGATATCGCCTTTGAGGTTACGGAATTGGCGCACGACGAACGGTAGCGCACCCGTGGGCAACTCGAGTGTGGTCCAACCGAGCAGGATGTCACTCTCGGACTGAACAAGCCTGGCGCCCTGCACAATTCGTTCCCCCTCGTGTCGCGGTGGCGGCGCGTCCAGGAACGGGGCGAGCGCGGACGGGTTCGCCTGTTTCACCTGGAGCACCAGTGCCTCTCCGTCATTGCCGTGCAGCAGCGCGACATAGCTGTGCAACCCGACACTACCGGTGCCGACGATCCGAAAGGCAATGTCGGACACGGCAAATCGGGCGATCAGATTCCGGCGGGACTCGCGCAACGTGTCGGTGTACCGTTCCAGGCCTTCGGTGACAGCTGCGGCGACCGCAGCCTCGACGTGGGTGAGAATCGGTGGGTCGCTGACGAATCGGTGCTTGCTGATGCCGGTTTCGTGATCCTCCAAGTGCTCGGTCCACTTCGCCACCACCTTGGCGCTGGTGTTCTTGCGCGCCTTCTTCGCAGCCTTCTTGAAGTCGTCGAGCAGATCGTCGGCTCTGGCCTTGCTGATCACCGATTCGTCGGGCAACGCGGTCCACGATTCCATGAACGGCAGCCGCGCCAACTGGGTGACGGCGAGCCGATAAGAGGTCGCCGCGTCGCGTGCCGCCTGGTAGCAGTTGTCCTCGTCGGCACCGCCCTCGCGGCCCGCGAGCACCAGACTCGCCGCGAGTCGTTCCAGGTCCCACTCCCACGGCCCGACGATGGTTTCATCGAAATCGTTGATGTCCATGATGATTTCGCCGCGCGGCGTGCCGTACAGGCCGAAGTTCGCGGCATGCGCGTCGCCGCAGATCTGCGCGGCCAGCCCGCTGTCGGGGCTGCCTGCCAGATCGGCGGCCATCAGCCCGGCGGCGCCACGGTAGAAGGTGAACGGGGTCGCGAGCATGCGGCCGATGCGCAACGGCGTCAGATGCGACAGCCGACCCGCATTGCTCGCCTCGATGAATTCGAGCACGCTCGGACGCGTGGCCCAGGTGGCCGCGCGGTCACGAGCGGTGACCGGAACCCGCTGGCGTTGCATACGGCCACGGGCCAGCACCTCGTCGGCGGACACGTAGGTGCGAAGGTCGATACCACTGTTGGACACAACATCCCACGCTAGCCGGTATGGAACCGCCTGGTCTTGTCGGATTCGCCACGTCCCGTCGCCCGCCCTTGCCTGGGGAGCGCAGCGACGGGACGGCTGTTCAGTTGGCCGGAACGACCGGGTCGACCGGAGTGATCGGCAGACGCAGCGCGCCGGGCGCCGCGCCGGGGACGGCCGGATGGTTCGGCGCGACCGGGGTGATTCGCTGGTAGGCGGTGCCGAGCGCGGGGCGGGGGTCCGCCTCGTCCTTGTTGGGCCAGAACGCCATTGCCCGCTCGGCCTGTGCGGTGATGGTCAGCGACGGGTTGACGCCGAGATTGGCCGTCACTGCCGAGCCGTCCGCGACATGCAGCCCGGGATGCCCGTACACCCGCTGATACGGGTCGACCACCCCGGTATCGGCGCTCTCGCCGATGACGCAGCCGCCGATGTAGTGCGCGGTTGCCGGGATGTTGAGCACGTCCATGATCAGGCCGTGGGTGTCACCGTTCACCTTCGCGCCGAAACGGCGGCCGACATCGTGGGCCAAGGGAATCCAGGTCGGATTCGGTTCGCCGGTACCCGCCTTGGTCTTGAGCTGCCCGCGCTTGCGGAAGGAGGTCAGCGAGTTGTCCAGCGACTGCATCACCAGCAGGATCACCGACTTCTCCGACGCGTGCCTGGCATTGAGACTGCGCAGGAACACCAAGGGATGCAACACGATGGCCAGAAGGAAGCGCAGGAACCGGAACGCGCCGCCGTCGACGATCGGCACCGACATCGGGAACAGGGCGTTCTGCCCCTTGCCGTAGTGGCACACCTCGATATGGGTGTCGGCCTCCGGATGGATCGAGGAGGTGATCGCGATGCCCTCGGCGAAATCGTGGCGTGCGCGACTGACCACATTGAGGATGGCCTCGGAATTACTGCGCGTCAGTTCGCCGAGGCGCGGCGAGAGGTTGGGCAGCACGTGCTCGTCGCGCATCTTGTGCAGCAGCTTCTGGGTGCCGAGCGCGGCGCCGGCGAAGACGACCTGTTCGGCGGTGAAGGTTGTGCGCTCCTTGCGGATCCAGCGATCCGAACGCACGGTATCGATCGCGTAGCCGCCCTCCGGAAGCGGCCGCACCGCGGTAGCTGTGGTGAGCGGGCGGACCTCGGCGCCGGCCTGTTCGGCCAGGTAGAGGTAGTTCGTAGGTGTGGTGTTCTTCGCGTTGTTGGGGCAGCCGGTGAAACATTGCGCGCAGTGCACACAGCCGCGCCGTCGTGGACCCGCGCCGCCGAAATAGGGATCGTCAACTTCGGTACCCGGGTCGTCCTCATTGAAGAACACCCCCACATCGGTCGGATGGAAGGTGTGGCCGACACCGAGGTCCTCGGCGATCTCCTTGATCACTTCGTCGGCCGGGGTCATCCGTGGATTGGGCGCTACGCCGAGCATGCGCTGTGCCTGGTCGTAGTACGGCGCGAGCTCGGATTTCCAGTCGGTGATGTGCGACCACTGCTTATCGGTATAAAAGTTCGGCAGCGGCTCGTAGAGGGTGTTGCCGTAAATCAGCGAGCCGCCACCGACCCCGGCGCCGGAGAACACCGCGCACTTGCCGAGGATGCTGATCCGCTGCGGACCGGTCAGGCCGAGTCGCGGCGCCCAGATCGAGTTGCGCACATCCCAATTCGTTTTCGGGATGTCCTCGGCATTCCACCGTCTGCCCGCCTCGAGCACACCGACCCGATACCCCTTCTCGGTCAGCCGCAGCGCGCTCACACTGCCGCCGAACCCGGAACCGATCACCACCACGTCGTAGTCGAATGCGGGCATGACTTCCTCTCACTGACCGAATAACGGATGAGATGTTTGCACAGTCATTCTGTCACCGGGTCGGATGCGACGGAATCCATAGCATGCCGCCGTGCCGATGTGGTCGCAACCGGCGTGCCCGGATGGCGCCGGCGGGGGTCGGTGCGGTATGCACGGGCGGTGACAACGGAATCGGGGACCACGGAGCCGGGCGAGCGCGCCGGCTCCGGCAATGACGGCGCGGCGGGCGGTATCTTCGCCGACCGCATCCTCACCGTCCCCAATGCGCTGAGCGTGCTGCGCCTCCTGGGGGTGCCGCTGTTCCTGTGGCTTCTGCTGGTCGAGCGGGCCGACGGATGGGCGTTCGCGCTGCTGGTCGCCAGTGGCGTCACCGACTTCCTGGACGGCAAGCTGGCCAGGCTGCTAGACCAGTCCTCGCGCCTCGGTGCGCTGCTCGACCCGTTCGTGGACCGGCTCTACCTGGTGACGACACTGGCCGCTTTCGTGATCCGCGGGCTCATCCCATGGTGGGTCGCGGTGATCCTGGTCGGTCGTGATCTGTTGCTCACGCTGACGCTTTCGGTGTACAAACGCCGCGCACTCGACCCGCCGGAGGTGATCTACCTGGGCAAAGCGGCTACCTTCGCGTTGATGTCCGCATTGCCCTGGTTGCTTGCAGGTCAGATGGATTGGGCGCTGGCAGGTTTCGGTCGGGCCTTCGGCGGGGCATTCCTGGTCTGGGGTACGGCGGTGTATGTGTGGACCGGTGTCCTCTACACCGGGAAGGCCGTCGCGGTCGCGCGAGCGATACCGTCTGTGCCGCACCGGTCCACATAGCGATTAGAGTTTGCGTGAAGGTTCCCGACGGAAAGGACGGCCTGTGACCCAGACCCCCGAGGATCTGCGCTACACCGAAGAGCACGAGTGGGTGCAACGGATCAGCCCGACACGGGTTCGGGTGGGCATCACCGATTACGCCCAGTCTCAACTCGGTGACGTCGTGTTCGTGCAGCTGCCGGAGGCAGATCGGGATGCGGCCGCGGGCGAGAGCATCGCCGAGGTCGAGTCGACCAAGAGCGTGTCCGATATCTACGCTCCGTTGGCCGCGAAAGTTGTTGCGGTGAACGAGGATCTGGTGCAGACGCCGGAGACGCTGAACACCGATCCGTTCGGCGAAGGGTGGCTGTTCGAGCTCGAACTGGCCGACCCGGCAACCCTGGATGCTGCACTTGGCGAGCTGCTGGATGCCGCAGGTTATCAAGGAGTTATCGGGGGCTGAATCAGCCTTCCCGGTTCTACCTGCACGGGTACGCCCTGGCAGGGTACGGTCAATGCCAACAGATGTGCCGGTGAGCTGATCCGGTGTTCTAGCGTCAACGATCCCAGGTCGTGGCGGTGAAGGCAGCACCTGCTTGCACGGATAATCAGGTTCGAGGAGGAGAGAAACGGTGAGCGAGAACAAAGACCCGGGTTACGGGGAGACCGCGGCCGAGACGACGTCGGTCTTCCGCGCGGATTTCCTGAACGAGGTCGACGCGTCGCGCTCCGGGGAGCCGACCGGTGAGCAGCCGGTCCAAGGGGTCGAGGGTCTGCCTGTTGGTGCGGCTCTCCTGGTCGTCAAGCGCGGACCGAATGCCGGCTCGCGGTTCCTGCTGGATCAGCCGACCACGTCGGCAGGTCGCCATCCCGACAGTGACATCTTTCTCGACGACGTCACCGTCAGCCGTCGGCACGCCGAGTTCCGGCAGGACGACGATTCCTTCCAGGTGGTCGACGTGGGCAGCCTCAACGGCACCTACGTCAACCGGGAGCCGGTGGACTCCTCGGAGCTGCAGAACGGTGACGAGGTGCAGATCGGAAAGTTCCGTCTCGTCTTCCTCACCGGCCCGCGCGCCCAGGTGAACGAGTCGTCTGCGGGTGCTGGCAGTCTATGACGCATACGGCACGGGTCCTCGTGACGGCCGTGTTGGCAGGGAAGAACGCGGCTTCATGAAAGACTCGATGCTATGACGGGCGCGGCGCAGTGGGCGCGCGGAGGCATGTCGATCGGCTCCGTGCTGGACCTGCTGCGGCCGGACTTCCCGGACATCACCATCTCGAAGATCCGTTTCCTCGAGGCCGAGGGTCTGATCCGGCCGGAGCGCACTCCGTCCGGATACCGCAGATTCTCGATTGCCGACTGTGAACGGCTCAGGTTCGTACTGACCGCGCAACGCGACCAGTACCTGCCGTTGAAGGTGATCAAGGAGCAGCTCGAAGCGATCGACAGCGGTGCGGCGACGCTCGGTGTGCGGGAAGCCCGCGCCCGGGCGCACGCCGTCCGCGACAACGAGCTCGCCACACCGTCCGAGAATGGTCGGGCCGCGCGCGGCGCGACTGTCAGCGCGCCGCGCAGGCTGGGTGTCGTGCCCGGCGAGGTCTCGCCGGACGAGCTGCGATTCGATCACGAAATCCGGCTCACCCGTTCCGATCTGCTGACGCAGGCCGACATCGACGAGAAGTTCTTGAACGACCTGATCCGGGCGAATCTGATCACCCCCGGCGCTGCGGGCTTCTTCGACGCCGAGGCGGTGACGCTCGCACGGACCGCCAAGGCGATGGCGGAATTCGGTCTGGAGGCGCGGCACTTGCGCGCCTTCAAGCTCGCCGCGGACCGGGAAGCGGCGCTGGTTGCCCAGATCGCCGCCCCGATCGCCAAGAGTCGCGACGCGGGCGCCCGCGCCCGCGCAGAGGAGACCGTGCGCGAGCTTGCCGCGCTGTCGCTGACCCTGCACACCTGCCTGGTGAAAGCGTCGGTGCGGAACTCGCTCGGCGGCTGAGTCTTCGGTGCGTCGTCGCTTGTCACAGCCGTAGCGGGTTCCACTCCGACAACACGGAGATTTCGGCTGTGCACACGGATCGCTCGACCCCTTCCCGTTCGCTTAGACTCGGTGGTACGGCGAGCTCTGCGGTAGTCATGCCGGGTGGCCGGCGGAGGTATTGGGAGGCAGTGCGATGAGTGAGCGCAGCGAGCGAATCATGTCACAGGGTGCTTCGCGCATGCCGGAGCTGAGCGTTAGCGAGGCGCAGGCATGAGTGAAATGCGCGTGATCGGCATTCGTGTCGAGCAGCCACAGAACCAGCCCGTGCTGTTGCTCCGTGAGGCGTCCGGCGATCGGTATCTACCGATCTGGATCGGACAGGCCGAGGCGACTGCGATCGTGCTCGAACAGGAGGGGGTGACCCCGATTCGTCCATTGACCCACGATCTGATCAAGATCCTGATCACCGACCTCGGGCACACCCTGAAGGAAGTGCGGATCGTGGATCTGCAAGAGGGCACTTTCTACGCGGATCTGGTCTTCGAGAACGATCTACGGGTTTCGGCGCGGCCGTCGGATTCGGTAGCGATCGCGTTGCGGGTCGGTTGCCCGATCTATGCCGAGGAACCGGTCCTCGAGGAAGCCGGATTGGTCATGCCGGACGAGCGCGAGGACGAGGTCGAGAAGTTCAAGGAGTTCCTCGAGTCGGTTTCGCCCGATGACTTCAAAGCCACTGACAGCTGAGGGATTTCGAACTTTCTTCTAGACCTCAACTACAGGTCGAGACTCTTACCGCGCGTCGCGTTTGGTCGGACGATGCCGCTCCCGGGACAATCAGAGGGAGTAACCTCGATAGTTGGGCCACGTCCGTTATGACTGGGTGTATGTGGTCAACGGAGCCGGGACATTGATGAGGCCAAGGCGTCGGCGAAGCAAGGGAGTGGTCAGTGGCAGAGCAATCGCAGGGAGTGGTACAGCCAGGCCTGTTCCCGGACGATTCGGTACCTGACGATCTTGTCGGCTACCGCGTTCCCAGCGCATGCCAGGTAGCCGGGATCACCTATCGGCAGCTCGATTACTGGGCGCGCACCGGTCTGGTCGTGCCGTCCATCCGGAGCGCCGCGGGTTCGGGCAGTCAGCGGCTGTACTCGTTCAAGGACATTCTGGTCCTGAAGATCGTGAAGCGACTATTGGACGCGGGGATCTCGCTGCAGAACATCCGCATCGCGGTCGACCACTTACGCAGTCGCGGCGTGCAGGACTTGGCGGGCATCACACTGTTCTCCGACGGCACCTCGGTGTACGAATGCACCTCGGCCGAGGAGGTAGTTGATTTACTGCAGGGTGGGCAGGGCGTTTTCGGCATCGCGGTGAGCGGTGCAATGCGCGAGTTGACCGGCGCAATCGCCAACTTCCCAGCCGAGCGGGCCGTCAGCGGCAGCGCGAGCGAGCGCCCCGAGGACGAACTGTCGTTCCGGCGCAAGGCGCGGATGAACCAGAAGACCGGCTAGAGATTCTGTGGGAGTGCCCGTCGCCTGCGGCGGGCACTTTGCTTTCTGCGGAAAGTGACGAGGGCGACACCGCCATCCGGGGTCCGGTGGCGCGGTTCGTTGCGCGCGCGGCATAAACTAGCGGTGCGTCGCCGCCGTGCGGGAGAGTCCCGGTCTTCAGAAGAGTCCGGGCGCCGAAGGAGCAGCACCTCCCCGTCAACCTCTCAGGCAACAGGGACCGTACGGGCTTCGACGCCTCTGGAAAGTGGTGACCGCTGCAGACAGCGCACGGTCGCCCGCCCATGGGGAAAGGGGTCGCACCCCGAATCTCTCAGGCTCCACGACAGAGGGGGAGGGCTGGTATCCGTCGACCGCGTTGGTCGACCCGCCCGACCTTGGGAGCTGCTGCCGTGACTCGATCATTCGCCGACCGCCATATCGGACCCGACCGGGACGAACTCGCCCGGATCCTGGACGTCGTCGGCGTCGGTTCGCTCGACGAGCTCGCCACCGCCGCCTTGCCCGCGAGCATCCTCGACGGCTCCGGTCTCGATGTGCTCCCGCCCGCGGCCACCGAGCACGAGGTGCTCACCGAGCTGGCCGAACTCGCCCATTCGAACACCGTCGCCACTTCGATGATCGGCCTCGGCTACTACGACACGTTGACCCCGCCGGTACTGGTGCGCAGCCTGCTGGAGAATCCGGCCTGGTACACCGCCTATACCCCCTACCAGCCCGAGATCAGCCAGGGCCGTCTCGAAGCGCTGCTCAACTTCCAGACCATGGTGTCGGATCTGACCGGTATGGAGGTCGCCAACTCCTCGATGCTCGACGAGGCCACCGCGGCTGCCGAGGCGATGACGCTGCTGCGCAGGGCGGGCCGGTCGAAGTCCGAGCGACTGCTCATCGACACCGACCTTTTCCCGCAGACCAAGACCGTGCTGTACACCAGGGCCGAGCCGCTCGGCATCGAGATTGTCGAGGCCGACCTCTCCTGCGGTCTGCCCGACGGCGAGTTCTTCGGTGTGCTGGTGCAGATTCCCGGTGCGTCGGGCCGGGTGGTGGACTGGGCGCCGCTGATCGAGGCGGCGCACGAGCGCGGTGCGCTGGTCGCCGTCGGTGCCGATCTGCTCGCGCTGACGCTGATCACGCCGCCGGGGGAGCAGGGCGCGGACGCCTGCTTCGGCACCACACAGCGGTTCGGCGTGCCGATGGGCTTCGGCGGACCGCACGCCGGATATCTGTCGGTGCACTCCAAGCACGCGCGGCAGTTGCCGGGCCGGCTGGTCGGCGTCTCCGTCGACGCGGACGGTTCGGTCGCCTACCGGCTCGCACTGCAGACCCGTGAACAGCACATTCGCCGTGAAAAGGCGACCTCCAACATCTGTACCGCCCAGGTGCTGCTCGCCATCCTTGCCGCGATGTACGCCAGCTATCACGGTCCCGACGGGTTGCGGGAGATCGCGCGGCGGGTGCACGGCCATGCACGGGCCATCGCCGCCGGACTCGACGGCGCTGTCGTACACGACAGCTTCTTCGACACCGTGCTGGTGCACGTGCCCGGCGGCGCGGAAGCCGTTGTGGCGAAGGCGAAGTCGCGTGGCATCAACCTGCGACTGGTGGACGCCGATCACATCGGCATCGCCTGCGACGAGGCCACCACCGCGGCGCATGTCGCCGCTGTGCTCGAATCCTTCGGTACCGCACTGTCTTCCGAGGCATCGGCCCCGGCGGCCGCGGGCGGATCGATCGAGACCCGCGCCTCCGAATATCTCACACACCCGGCCTTCACCAGCTACCACACCGAGACCGCGATGTTGCGATATCTGCGGCGGCTGTCGGACAAGGATATTGCTCTGGACCGCAGCATGATTCCGCTCGGTTCCTGCACCATGAAGCTGAATGCGACCGCCGAGATGGAGGCCATCACCTGGCCCGGCTTCGCACGGGTGCATCCGTACGCGCCGGTGGAGGATGCGCCGGGGCTGTTGCGGGTGATCCACGATCTGGAGAGCTGGCTCTCGGCGATCACCGGGTACGACTCGGTGAGCCTGCAGCCGAACGCGGGCAGTCAGGGCGAATACGCCGGGCTGCTCGCCATCCGGCGCTACCACCTCGATCGTGGTGACACGCACCGGGATACGTGCCTGATCCCGTCCAGCGCGCACGGCACCAACGCGGCGTCCGCGGCGATGGCCGGGCTGCGCGTCGAGATGGTGAAGTGTCGTGACAACGGTGATGTCGACCTGGACGACCTGCGCGCCAAGATCGCCGACCACGCCGACCGGCTGGCCTGCATCATGATCACCTACCCGTCCACGCACGGCGTGTACGAGCATGAGGTCGCCGAGCTGTGCGCGCTGGTGCACGATGCGGGCGGTCAGGTGTATGTCGACGGCGCGAACCTGAATGCGCTTGTCGGACTTGCCCGTCCGGGTCGCTTCGGCGGCGATGTGAGCCACCTGAACCTGCACAAGACCTTCTGCATCCCGCACGGCGGCGGTGGTCCAGGCGTCGGCCCGGTGGCAGTGCGCTCGCACCTGGCGCCGTACCTGCCCGGCGATCCGCTCGAAACCGGTTCGCACGCGGTGTCGGCCGCCATGTACGGCTCGGCCTCGATCCTGCCGATTACCTGGGCCTACATTCGGATGATGGGCGCCGACGGTCTGCGCAAGGCCACGCTGTCCGCGATCGCCTCGGCCAACTACATCGCCCGCCGCCTCGACGAGCACTTCCCGGTGCTCTACACCGGCGAGCACGGTATGGTCGCCCACGAGTGCATCCTGGATCTGCGCGAGATCACCAAGCAGACCGGCGTCACCGTCGATGATGTCGCCAAGCGTCTGGCGGACTATGGTTTCCACGCCCCGACCATGAGCTTCCCGGTCGCAGGCACCCTGATGGTGGAACCGACCGAAAGTGAGAACCTGGCCGAACTCGACGAGTTCATCCTCGCGATGACCTCGATCCGCGATGAGATCGACAAGGTAGCGGCCGGCGTGTGGCCGGTGGAAGACAACCCGTTGCGCGGCGCACCGCACACTGCGGCGTGCCTCGTCGGCGAATGGGATCACCCCTACAGCCGGGAGGTCGCGGTGTTCCCGCACGGTCTGACCCCCGACCGTGGCAAGGTCTGGCCGTCGGTTCGCCGTATCGACGGTGCTTATGGCGACCGCAACCTGGTCTGCTCTTGCCCGCCGCTGGAGGCGTACGCCGACTGACCACCGCCATACCGGCCGGCCTCCTCTCCTCGGAGGTCGGGCCGGTATTGCGGGAGCATCTGTTCGTTTGTTGTGCCGCAACGGGTTCGGCTGCTGCCGGGAACCGGGCGGGCGTCCTCGCTCCGAGGACATCTGCGGCAGCTGAGCGCGCTGTGGCGCGGATCGTGCCGCGCGGATGCCCGAACCGATCGTCGGCGGTCTGCGCGCTCAGCGATGAGGGGCGAGCCGGATTCAGGGGGTGGTCAGCGCGCGCACCATTGCGGTGCCGAAGCTGATGTCGTCGGAGCTGGCCAGGCGGGTGTAGGTACCGCCGGTGCGCTGGGTGGCGGTTTGCAGGGTTTCGGTGCCGTTGCCGCCGATGACGATGACGTCGATGCGGACCGGGCGGGATTTATCCATGGCATTGCCGAGGTCGGCGATCAGTTTGGTGCCGGTGATCGTCGAGTCGTCGTCGGGGCCGTCGGTGATCAGGAGGACCGAATTGGTCCGGCCCGCGGTGTAGCCCTGGACCGCCGCGCGATAGGCGGCCAGTAGCGACGGGTACGCCTGGTCGGTGCGGGATTCGGTGGGGCGCAGGGTATTCAGCGCTGTGGTGAGAGCGGTTCGCTGGTCGACGGTGAGTGGTGCGGTGACTGCCTCGACCCTGTACGGAGCGGCACCGTCGAGATTCTTGCCGAAGGTCCAGACACCGAGGCCGAAGTCCGGCGGCATGACATTCATCGTCGAGGTGAGCGCGCCGAGGACATTCGTGAGTCGGGTGGTCGAGCCGTCGGTGGTGCCCATCGAGGCGGAGACATCGAGCAGCACCGTCGACTGCACGCCGAGAACCGGGTTGGCGAGGGTGGCGCGCACCTTGTCCAGCGCGGCGCGGGATGGCACGGCGGTCGCGGTGGCCGGTGCGGCAGCGAAGCCGGCGGCGGCGAAGGTCTGTGCCTGCTGTGGGGTGCGCAGGTAGTCGGCGAATATGCCTGCGATCAGGTTCTGGGTCTTGTCCACCCAGGGTCCCGACATCAATGCGGCCGGGTGGTCGGCCACCGGCGCCGCACCGGCGGGGCTGAACGTTGCGAGTCCGCCCTGCGCCCTGACCTGCTGCGCGGTGGTGGCCACCACATGAACTGGCGCGTCTGCCGGTTGGGGCGCGCCCGCGACGGCGGCCAGTGCCATCGTAGTGTCCTGAGCCTCGGATGCTTTGGCGGCGAGCAGGGAGATTGCGGACACCACCTGGCCGGACTGCGCTGCCTGATCGGAGAGTGGATCGGTACCGGACACGGTCGAGCCGACCGCGGCGGCCGCGGCCAGCGTCGCGTCGCCCGGCGGCAGCGCCATGCGCAGTCCGGCCCAGTCGGGCAGGCCGATCTCGGCAAGCGAACCCTGTTGCAGGCGTGGCAGATCTGACCAGGTGACCTTGGCTTCGTCGAGCGCCCGGCCCAGGTCTTCCGGGACGGCGAGCACGATCGGGCTGACCGCGACCGGCGCCGGATTGCCCTCGATCAGACCTGGTGTCCGCATGGATTCGATGGAGCGCAGCGAGTCGGCAATCCACAGCGCGGGCTGCGGTCCGAGCTGCTGGTTCCACGGCGCGTTCGCGGTGAAGGCCGCCACCATTGCCGCGGACGGTTGGGCGGTCACCTCGACCTTCGCACAGTGATCACGGATGCGCGGATTGGTCGCGTTGTAGCCGTCGGCGATCGTGCGCACCGAGGGCGCAATGTCCGAGTCGGCTGTGACGTACAGCGTTGCGGGCCCTTCCACGCACTCCGCTGCGGCAGCGCTGTCCCGATCGGCGGCCCTGTTGCTCAGCTTGTTCCAGGCGAACACGCCCGCGACTAGCAGCACGACGGCCGCCACTGCGATAACCGGACCTTTGCTGACCCCCCGTGATCGGGTTCCGCTGCGATGAGTGCCCACGAGATCAAGTGTATGTTCACGTGAGATTTGCCGAGCGGGTGTGGCATCGATCGAGACGTCCGACACCAAACCGCCCGTCAAACCGGTGTAAGCCGGGACTTCGGGTCCCGGCTTACACCGGCTGGTTACGGCACCGGCATTCGGTTACTCGCGGATCATCCGACCACGGTCGAATTCATGGCCGCCCCAGACACCGGATTGATCGGTGCGAGCGGCGAATTCACCGCAGGCCACCCGGATCGGGCAGCCCGCGCAGACCTCGCGGGCATAGTCGAAATCCTGCGACGGATACGGGAACCACGCTTCGTGATTCGGGTCACCGCGGCACGCCGCTCGGTGCCAGCCCTGGCTGTCCGAGAGCGGGAGCAGATCGGTCAGCGTCGATTCGGCGGGTGCGGTTGTCTCCAGTCGGACGTTCATGGTGATCCTTCTCCTTTCTCACGCGGCTCGAGTGCCTGCCAGTTGCTTCCAGATCTGCCGCTGCCGCTTTTCCAGATGGCGCGGCACCTTCGGCTCCCACAGCAGCCGCATGCCCGCCTCCTCGGGGGTGTGGTCGGCCTTGATCGTGTTGCACGGCGCGCAGCAGGCGATCAGGTTGCTCCACGTATTCGGTCCGCCGCGGCTGCGCGGGCGGACGTGGTCGACGGTGCCGGCCCACGCGGCGCAGTAGCCGCACCGGTGGCTGTCGCGGCGCAGCACCCCGGCCAGCGTCGCGTGGCTCTCGTCCTGCACTCGGACCACATGCTCGAGGTACACGTAGCGCAGCAGCCGGATAGTTTCCGGCAGTGCGATCTCGAGGTGCCTGGACCGGATCGGGAAGTGCGGCTCCCGGTCGGCGACGGACTCGGCGACTCCGCCCATGAGCAGCACGACGGCCCGCTCGGCAGTGATCTCGTCGAGCGCCTCGTAGCTGGCGTTGAGCACCAGCACACGGGTGCGTATCCAATTGTCGACAGTCAACACCACCGGATCGGTGGCACGGTGGAACGTCATGGGAATCACCATGTTTCGAGTGAGAGCGAGCGAATTCGAAGGAGAGTGGCGGGCGGTCAGACGCCGGCCGGGAGGCGGCCGAGATCCGATCCACTGTTGGTCGCGCGCTGGCGCATATTGATCAAAGCCACCTCCTCCTTTCTTGGTGCTCTTGATCACCTCGGAATCGGGTGATCGTCGTCGAATCACATGGTGGCACAACACACCTGCCGTTGTCGGGTCATTTTCGCCGGCCTCGCGCGTTCTCGGCGATCAGCCGTCGCGGAGTTTCCAGCCACAGGGAATACGCAAAGGCGGTCTTGCGCAAAGGCATTGACATACTGAGTCGCGTCGAGTTTCGGCTGTCGGGTCTGCCATGGGATGGCAAGGCGCATCGTTCTCGAGGTGGAGTCTCACCGATCGAGTCGTGGGAACGTGGGAAATGATCGCGGTCGAAGTACTGTTGTGGGGACTCGTCGCGGGACTTGTCCACTTTGTTGCGATAGTGGTCCTGTACGGAAGTCCGTTGGTGAAACGGATTTATGCCGCCGACAGCGAGGTGAGCCCGCCCGCGCGGATCGGATCGGCCTCGCGCTATGTCCACTCGTTTGCTGGGTACGCAAATCGAGGTGTACATCATGACGATCGGGTTTGCTTGGCTGCATCCGCTGCTCCCGGTGCACGGTCTGGCCGGAGCGATGTCGCTGGCCGGGTTGTTCGCCGCGCTGCGGGTCTATCCGCCGGTCTGGGCCCTGTGGATACAAGGCGCCTACTCCAACGGTTACCTCTTCGTCGAAGTCTTGGGCGGCGTCAGCGGTACCGTAGTCGTGATGCTCGCACTGTATTTCCTGATGTGAGGGTAGGCCACAGAGTGGGGCTACCCGGTTCCGAGCTTGTCCAACGGCTCATGTCTGCTCGACCAACCACTGGCGCAGCCACGAGGTGGCGGTGGCGCCCGACGGGTCGACGACGTAGGCGGGATAGTTCTGGTGGACGAAGGAGTTATAGAACTCCTCGAGTTTCTGTTTGCGCTCGTCCATGCCCGGATCGGCGAGCTGGTTCTGCAACATCGGGACAATGCCGACGCTCATCAGATCGTTGAAGATTGCGACGGCTTCCTGCTGGTAACGCCACAGCTGCGCCGGGTTCGGATCGGAAGCCTGGGCGAGGAAGCCTGCGAAACGGGCCGCGAAATCGGTGGGCGGGGTCGAGCAGTACAGGTCGCCGTCCGCGCAGAAGGTTCGAGTCTTGTGGCTGAGGAGGCCGAAGCCGCCGATCCGCGGACCACCTGCACCCGCACCCTGTACCGGCGGACCGACGAGCGCGTCATTGGGGGAGCGGCGCGGATCCGAGACGAGGCCGACCGCGGCGATGCGCTCCGGTTCGACCGGACCGAAGCCGGTGCCGATTTCCGCGGCCAGGTCGCCGGCGGCGTCGGCGCCCTGGCTGTAGCCGATGAGCGCGATCTTCGTCGCGCCGCACCGCTGAGCCATGGCGGTGACCAGGCCGCGGGCGTTGTCGGTGGCCTGCTTCTTGGAGCGGCCGTAGACGTCGACCTCCCACGGGAAAGCGGTGGCGGCATAGCTCACGTAGTCGGTCCGCACATCGGAGGGCAGATTGTCGGTGACACTCGCGAGCATGCCCTCGCCGGGCTTGCTGTCGGAGGTCTCCCAGGTGCCGGGTATCGCGACGACGTAGAGACCGGGGCACTCGGGTGTGGCAGGCGCTATGCCTGCTCCACTGACGGCGCCTGCCGCGCCGATCGTGACAGATCCGACGATGGCGCCGACTATTCTGCGAATCATCATGTTCATACCCCGGGTGTACTGGTTCCGAAGCTGGCTGGTTGCCGCTGGCGACCACTTTGGTCCCCACACTGACAACCGTACGGTCTGTCCGGGGAGTTCGACGGGAATCACGGCCGACAAAGAGTAGACATTTTCCGCCGACCGTCCTGCACAGGCTTCTCATCAGGGGGAATGATCCGATTCCGGCTCTGCCGCATTCGAATTGGGCGGCCGACCAACTCTGTGTGTGGGCCGCCCTGTGCGGCAAGAGGTTTGCCGCCGCGTCAGCTCTGTTCGAGTCGGGCAGCGCCGAAAGACATATTGAAGCGATCACACCAGATGCTGACGCCGGTCAACGTGGTCAGGTCGGTGTCCACGGTTTCGGCCCAGTCGACCTCGTGGTGGCGGATTTCGTCCCCGACTGGTCATCTGGAGTGCTCGGCACGGCGTGTTAACGCCGGTGCGTTGTTTCGAGAGACCCGCACGTCGTGTTCAGCCGATCGGGGAGTGCCCCAACAGCACGCGTCCGCTGAACCGAGTCTGCTTGGCCCGCGGGAGCGGGTGGAACAGACTGCCGTGTACGTCGCGGTAACGCATTTCGATATCGCAGGTGCGGGAATAGCCCAGACCGCCGACGGTTTCGATGGCGAGGCGGACGGCCGAGATGAGAGCCTCGGCGGCCACCGCCTTGCGGCTCAGGGTGCGGGCGGCGTAGGCATCGGTGTTGTCGAAGCGCAGATTGTCGGAGTCGGTGAACATGGCAGCGATCAGGTCGGCTGCGGTGGTGTGGGCGTTGGTCATTTCACCCGCCAACTGGAAGGTGTGCGGGTCGGTGCGGTCGGCTACCAGCAGGGCGGCCGATTCAACGGCGCCGTCGGCGATGCCGAGATAGGCGGCCATGACCAGCGGCATGGCCGCGCCGATCACCACGTTCAGCACCGGCGGCCAGACGCCGACCGGGCGGACCATCGAGACCGCGGCATCGGGCACGAAGACCTCGTCGAAGATCACGGTGTGTGATCCGCTGGCTCGCAAACCGAGTGTGTCCCACGTTTTTTCGATCCGTACGCCGTTGGTGGAGCGCGGGATCGCGCAGTGCAGCACCTGCGGCCCTTCGGGTGCGTCGTCCCATCGGATGCTGGTGACGAGCACCGTGCCGACCTCGCAACCGCTGGCGGGAGCCTTGCGCGCGCTGACGCGGAAGCCGCCCGCGACCCGCGAGGCCCGGCCATTGGAGTTCACCCAGTCCGAGGCGCCGGTACTGACCAGGATCGCGCCCGCCGCCACCTTGGTGAAGACCGGTGTGGCGTCGATTCCGTGGTGATGCCGCCACACTTGCGCGGCCACCAGATGCGAATGCATGGCGAAGGCGACCGCCGTGGACGGGTCGTGACGGCCGAGTTCGCGCAGGATCGCACCGATCTCCTGGTGGGTGGCTCCGCCGCCGCCGAATTCGGTGGGCACGAGCGCGGCCGTGAGTCCGGTGGTGCGCAGGAGGTCGTAGGCGTCCTCGGCGATGTCGCCGGTCCGGTCGCGTTCGGCGACGCCTGGGCTCAGGTTTTGGCCGATCTGCCGCGCGAGGGCGATCCAGTCGGTGGCGGTCCGGGTGGTGTCTGCAGCGGTAGTTGTCATGTTTCGAAGTTAGGAACGGCCGCGATAAACGGATAGTCCACAAAGTGGACTCTCCCGGTTCAGAAGTAGGACCCTTCGTGAGGTGACCATGATCCACCACCCATCGACTGCGGGGTACGGCCAGTACTGCCCGATCTCGCGGGCCCTCGACGTGCTCGGTGAGCGCTGGTCGTTACTCATCCTGCGCGACCTGCTCATCGGCACGTCCCGATTCAACGACCTCGCCCGCGGGCTGCCCGGGCTGTCGCGCAGCCTGCTCGCCAAACGGCTGCGCCAATTCGAGCGTGCCGGTCTCGTCGAGAAGGCCGGCGGCAACTACCTGCTCACCGTGGCCGGGCAGGAGCTGGAACCGATCCTGTTCGGCCTCGGCGAATGGGGCGCCCGCTGGACCTTCGGCGAACCGCGGCAGGAGGAACTCGACCCGGGTCTGCTGGTCTGGTGGATGCACTCCCGGCTTGACACCTCGTCGTTCCCCGGCAAACGGCACGTGTTCGCGGTCCGCTTCCGCGACGAGGTCCGCCGCTACTGGATCGTCGTCGAGTCCGGCATCGCCTCGGTCTGCGTCGGTGACCCCGGCTACCCGGTCGACGTCTCGATCACCGCAGACATGGCCTCGCTCTACCAGGTCTGGCTCGGCCGCATGCCCCTGTCGCGCGCCGTGCGAACGGGCCGCGTCGAATTCGCGGGCCCGTCCGCACTGACCCGCCGCATGCCCCCGGTACTGAAACTGAGCCCCGTTGCGCCGTACTCGGATTCGCTATCCACCCTCGATCCCGCCACCCGCGCCTCGTAGCGGCGCCGCGAATCGCCGGGCGGGGCCGATAGGGTGTCGCGTCAGAGGTTCCCGACTAGGTGCTCGAGACGGCGCGCCACCAGTTCGCGTGCCTGTTCGCGCAGCGCCGGGCGATAGCCGCTCGGATAGACCGGATCGCCGGGTGCGTAGTCCTTCAGGACCTCCTTGGCCAGCGTGATCTTGTGGACCTCGGTCGGTCCATCGGCAATGGCCATGACCTCGGCGTAGTTCATCATGTCGACGAACGGGAGATCGGTGCTGACACCGATGGCGCCGTGCAGATGCAGTGCGCGCTGCGCGATATCGTGCATCACCTTGGGCATCGCGACCTTGATGGCGGCAATGTCCTTGCGCACCTTCAAGTAGTCCTGTTCCTTATCGATGCGCCACGCGGTGCGCAGCACCAGTAGCCGGAACTGCTCCATCTCGATCCAGCTGTCGGCGATACGTTCTTGCGTCATCTGCAGTCCCGCCAGCGGTCCTTTGCGCATCGGCCGGGAGACGGCGCGCTCAGCCATCATGTCGAAGGCCTTGCGCACCAACGCGACCGTGCGCATGGCGTGATGCACGCGGCCGCCGCCGAGACGGGTCTGGGCCACGACGAAACCCTGACCTTCGGCGCCGAGCAGATGGTCGGCGGGGACCCGGACGTCGGTGAAGCGCAGGTGGCCCTCGTGCTCGCTGAAGCCGTGGACATGGAAGTTCTTGACGATCTCGAGGCCGGGGGTGTCGGCGGGCACGATGAACATCGACATACCCTGGTACGCGCTGACTTCGGTGTCGGTGACCACCATGACGATGTGGAAGCTCGCGAACTGCGCGTTCGAGTTGAACCACTTCTCACCGTTGATCACCCAGGAGTCGCCGTCGCGCAGGGCCGTCGTCTTGAATGTCGTCGGATCGGAGCCGCCGGTCGGCTCGGTCATCACATAGCAGGATCCGATCTCACCGGACAGCAACGGTTCGAGGTACCTCGCCTTCTGCTCCGGCGTGCCGTAGTGCGCGAGAATTTCCGCGTTGCCGGAATCCGGTGCCTGACAACCGAATACCGAGGGCGCCCACATCGAGGTGCCGAGCACCTCGTTGAGCAGCGCGAGCTTCATCTGTCCGTAGCCGGGGCCGCCGAGTTCGGGACCCAGGTGACAGGCCCACAGGCCTTGGGCCTTCACCTGCTCCTTGAGTGGCCGCATCAGAGCCATGGCTTCGGTGTTGGTGCGGTCGTAGGGATTCGGGTAGAGCAGATCCAGCGGCTCCACCTCGGTGTGGACGAATTCCGCTGCCCAGTCCAGTTTCTTCTGATATTCCGGGTCGGTTTCGAAATCCCAAGCCATGGTCAGCCTTTCGTCTGTTCGGTCGGGCGCACAATGCCGTCGAGGAAGGTGGTCGCGAGGAGGTCGGCGATCTCTTCGGGTGTGTGACCGCCATGCGGGCGGTACCAGAACGTCACCATGTTCAGCATGCCGAGCACACTGTTGGTGACGACATGGTCGTCGGTGCGCAACAGTCCGGCCGCGCAGCCCGCGTCGATGACGCGCTGCCAGCAGTGCTGCACCTGATCGCGCAGGTCTTGCAGTTGGCTGCCGCGCTCGCCGGTCAATGCCGTCACGTCGCGCAATTGGATGGCGACCTCGCGACGGTGCCGGACGATCAGGTCGACGTGGCTGTGGATCAGCTTGCGCAGCTTGGTGATCGGGTCGTCGTCGTTATCGGCGATCTGTTGGGCATCGATGAGCATCAATTGGATGTAGTCCCGCAGGATCTGCCACAGTAGTTCTTCTTTGGACCCGATGTGGTAGTAGAGCGCGCCGCGCTGCACCCCGGCCCGATCACCGATTTCGGCCACGCCGGTACCGTGGAAACCCTTCTCCGCGAACAGCTCCACGGCGGCATCCACAATGCGCTCGCGGGTCGCCTCGGCAGTTGTTTCCGTCGCGGGCGGGCGACCGCGACGGCGTGGAGTGGCGATATCGGTCATCGGCGTGGATCCAGCACGACTTTGGAGACGCCGTCGGCTCGTTCGGCGAACGTCCGGTAGGCACTCGGGCCCTCGGACATCGGGAGTCGATGCGACACAACCGCTTCCGGAGTCAGCTGCCCGGCCGCCGTGAGACGAAGCAGTGCGGGCAATTCGTATTGGATCGAACACAGCCCGATGTGGAACTCGAGCTCCTTGACCTGCGCCAGCTGCATATGGAAAGGGAACGCTCGATTCTGGCTCACTCCGACCACGCTGACCCGCCCACGATGTCCAACCGCACTGATGGCGAGCTTGATCGTCGCGTCGGCGCCGACCGCCTCCAGCGCGACGTCCGCACCGCCGCCGAGCATGTCGCGGATGGCAGACTTGGGATCGTCGGACTCGATGGGCTCTGCACCCAATTCGGCGGCCCGCTTGCGGCGCTCGCCGACCAGATCGACGCCGAGCACCCGCGCGGCGCCCATCGCGAACGCCGACTGGACCGCCATCAGCCCCACCGGCCCGAGCCCGATGACCACCACGGTGTCACCGGGTGCGATGCGGGCCCGGCGCGCTCCGTACCAGGCGGTGGGGGCGTTATCGGTCAGCACGACCGCGGCCTCGTCGCCGACCTCGTCGGGTAGGCGCACCAAGTTTCCTTCGGCATGGGGGACCGCGAGTAGTTCGGCCTGCGTGCCTGCCAGCGACCCGCCCAACCCGTAGCAGGCATCGATCGGCAGGGGATGGCGTTCGCAGGCGGCGACGATGCCACGCTTGCACTGCGCGCACCGATCGCAGCCGACCGAGGCGGAGGCGAGCACCCGGTCGCCGATCGCGAAACCTTCGACATCGGGACCGAGTTCGACGATCTCGCCAACCGCTTCATGGCCGACGGTATATCCGGTGCCGTCGGTGAAGCCGTGTCCGGCATAGATGTGCAGGTCGCTACCGCAGATGCCCGCTGCTGTGACGCGGATGATTGCCCCGTCGCGCCCCGGCAATGCCGGATCGGGCACTTCGGTGAACGAAATCTGCTGCGGACCCACGTAGGTCAATGCCTTCATCGGATGCTGCCCTCCACATAGTCGAGCGCTGTGTTGCGCGAAATCGTTGGGGTGTCTTGGTATTCAGGTGCTTTCATCGCCAGCCGCCATCCAGGGCGAGGGTGGCTCCGGTGCAGAATGCCGAGGCATCGGTGGCGAAGAAGAGCGCGGCGCCGACGATCTCGTTCGGTTCGCCCACCCGGGCCAGTGCGTTATGTCTGGTCATCTCGGCCCGTAGCTCGTCGGGCCACGACTTGGCGATATCAGTGGCGAAGGCGCCGCACTGAATGGTGTTGACGCGCACTGTCGGTCCGAATGTCTGTGCAAGACCGCCGGTCAGATTGGACAACCCGGCCTTCGCCGCCGCATAGGGAACCGCGAGCGGTTCCGGCCGTGCCGCCTCGATCGAGGAGATATTGATGATCGAACCGCCGCCCCCAGCCGTCATGCGCGTGCCGATCACAGCGGACAGGCGGAACGGACCCTTGAGGTTCACCCCGATCACCTTGTCGAACATCGCTTCGGTCACCTGGTCCAGGCTCGGATATAGCAGCGACATTCCCGCGTTGTTGACCAGCACGTCGACCGTGCCGAATTCGGCGTAGACGGTGTCGACCAGTGCATCGCACTGCGCCCAATCGCTGACATTGCATGCCACCGGCAAGGCCCGGCGACTGTAGGTGCTGCGCACCTCGTCTGCGAGCTCGACGCACCCGTCGAGCTTGCGGCTGGCGATCACCACGTCGGCGCCCGCTTCTGCGAACGCGAGCACCATCTCCCTGCCGAGGCCCCGACTTCCCCCGGTGACCAGCACGACCTTGTCCGACAAGGACTGTCCCGGCAACGACACCCTGCACTCCATTGGTCTAGGCATACGAACCTATAGGAAATGTTCCAGTCAGTACATTAAATGTACCG
The DNA here is from genome assembly GCF_046764895.1 of Nocardia sp. CWNU-33. Classification (NCBI taxonomy): domain Bacteria; kingdom Bacillati; phylum Actinomycetota; class Actinomycetes; order Mycobacteriales; family Nocardiaceae; genus Nocardia; species Nocardia sp. CWNU-33. Next base: position 144,978 of record NZ_JBKOQN010000002.1, read on the forward strand.
GCCGATACAATCAAGGGTCTGCACGACCTTCCGTCGCACCCTTTGGACGCGCAGACGAATGGGCGCCCGATGGTCGGCGTGGCGGAATGCTGTGGCAGCAGGCGCCGCAAGTGCGACGCGTCGACCCGACGCATCGAGGTGTCACTACCCACGGGTAACATTGGCGGCGATTTTCCTACCCGACTTTCTCAAAAGTGAGGCAGTAGATGACAGAGCGGATTCAGGTCGGCGGGCTCCAGGTGGCCAGCGTTCTCCACGAGTTCATCGAGAACGAGGCGCTCCCCGGTACCGGCGTAGATTCCGCCGCGTTCTGGGCCGGCGCCGAGCAGGTCATCAATGACCTCGCTCCGCGCAACCGTGTCCTGCTGGCCGAACGCGACGAGATCCAGGGCAAACTCGACGCCTGGCACGCCGAGCATGCCGGCGCGAACTATGACAAGGCCGCCTACAAGAGCTTCCTCGGCGAGATCGGCTACCTGCGCCCGGAACCGGCCGACTTCGCGATCGCCACCGAGAACGTGGACACCGAGATCGCCGTCACCGCAGGTCCGCAGCTCGTGGTTCCGGTGATGAATGCGCGCTTCGCGATCAACGCCGCCAACGCGCGCTGGGGCTCGCTCTACGACGCGCTCTACGGCACCGACGCCATCTCCGAGGCCGACGGCGCGGAGAAGGGCACCAGCTACAACCCGGTCCGCGGCGCCCGGGTGATCGAGTTCGCTCGCGCTTTCCTCGACACCGCGGCACCGCTGGCCAACGGCTCGCACCGTAGCTCGACGCATTACGCCATCGAGAACGGTGCGCTGGCCATCACGCTGGCCAACGACGAGGTGACCACGCTGGCCGCCGACGGCGCCGAGCTGGTCGGCTACCTGGGTGACCCGGCCTCGCCGACCTCGGTGCTGCTGAGGCACAACGGATTGCACGCTGAGATCCAGATCGACGGCTCCTCGCCGATCGGCAAGACCGACCCTGCCGGTGTCAAGGACGTGGTGCTGGAGTCCGCAATCACCACGATCATGGACTTCGAGGATTCGGTCGCCGCGGTGGACGCCGAGGACAAGGTCCTCTGCTACCACAACTGGCTCGGCCTGATGAAGGGCGATCTGGCGGAGAAGGTCAGCAAGGGCGAGAAGACCTTCACTCGCACCATGAACCCCGACCGCGTCTACACCGCCATCGACGGCGGCGAGCTGGTGCTGCACGGCCGTTCGCTGCTTTTCGTGCGCAACGTCGGTCACCTGATGACCAGCGACGCGATCATCGACTCCGATGGCTACGAGGTGCCGGAAGGCATCATGGACGGCCTGATCACCTCGCTGATCGCCACCCACAGCCTCGCGGGCGACACCAAGCTGAAGAACAGTCGCACCGGCTCGGTCTACATCGTGAAGCCGAAGATGCACGGCCCCGACGAGGTCGCCTTCACCAACGAGCTGTTCGGCCGGATCGAAGACATGCTCGGCCTGCCGCGCAACACCCTGAAGGTCGGCATCATGGACGAGGAGCGCCGCACCACGGTGAACCTGAAGGCGTGTATCGAGGCCGCCCGTGAGCGGGTCGTGTTCATCAACACCGGCTTCCTCGACCGCACCGGCGACGAGATCCACACCTCCATGGAGGCCGGGCCGATGGTCCGCAAGGCCGAAATGAAGCAGCAGCAGTGGATCCTGTCCTACGAGGACTGGAACGTCGACACCGGCTTGGCCACCGGCCTGCCAGGCAAGGCGCAGATCGGCAAGGGCATGTGGGCGATGCCGGATCTGATGCACGACATGCTCGAGCAGAAGATCGGTCACCCGCGTGCGGGCGCGAACACCGCATGGGTGCCCTCGCCGACCGCGGCCACCTTGCACGCCACCCATTACCACCAGGTGAATGTCTTCGAGCGCCAGCAGGAGATCGCCGCAGGTGGCCGCCGCGCCACGGTCGACCAGATCCTGGAGATCCCGCTGGCCGCGAACCCGAACTGGTCGGCCGAGGAGAAGCAGCAGGAGCTGGACAACAACTCGCAGGGCATCCTCGGCTACGTGGTGCGCTGGATCGACCAGGGTGTCGGCTGCTCCAAAGTGCCCGACATCCGCGACGTCGGCCTCATGGAAGACCGTGCGACGCTGCGCATTTCGAGCCAGCTGATGGCGAACTGGCTGCGCCACGGCGTCGTCACTGCCGGCGAGGTGCTGGCCAGTTTGGAGCGGATGGCTCCAGTGGTGGACAAGCAGAACGCGGGCGACCCGAACTACCGGCCGCTGGCGCCGGACTTCGCGGGCAGCATTGCTTTCCAGGCCGCCAAGGAACTGGTCCTCGAGGGCACCAAGCAGCCCAACGGCTACACCGAGCCGATCCTGCACCGCCGCCGCCGTGAGGCCAAGGCGCTGGACTGCCTCTGAGTTTCGACGGTGAACTCCTTGGTCGGCACGATGTCGACCAGGGAGTTCGGCTATCACCCGAAGGTCGCTGTCGGGTGGCCGGCGAATTCAGGGCCCGATGCCTATCCGTTACTCTTGGCCTGCACTGCAGACGCCCGATGTGAGGAAGTTTTATGGGAAGCGTTGTCCTTGATGTGATCGCCCTGGTGGCCAACCGCGCCGCGTCGTTCTGGAATTGGGCTGTCACCGGCTCGGCCGGTTTCCCGCCGCTGTGACGCCGAGCTGATCGTCCAGCATCCGAGCCCCTGGCTCGTGGCCGTCGTTTTCGGTCGCCACGGCCAGGGGTTTCTTTATCCGGCGGATGTTTGCTCATCGGACGCCAACCCGCTCGGCGCGTAGTGCGCTCGAAGACCCGCGATTGCGGCTCGGGCCACCGCTCTGCGCCGTATCTTGTTGGCATGAACAGTGTCGCCACCGCCCGCGCGCGTTCGGGCCCGCCGCGCTGGTTCGTTCTGTGGATGGGTTTCCTCACCTGTGTGGTCGCGGTCCTGTGCGCCGCGCTGTGCTGGGAGTTGGCATCCTTCGGGGATCATTTCACCAAAGTGCTGCTGTGGGTGGGTCTTTCGGTGGCCAGCGTGGTCGCGCTGCTCTTCGGCGTGATCGGTCTGATTCGGTATCACACCATTCAGCTCAGCCTCGCGGTGCCCTTGTCGATCACTGCGCTCGCCGCGCTGGTCTGGTTCGAGGTCCCGCAGGAAGCGGGTTGGCAGGTGTCGCGAGGCATCCTCGAAGACCAGTCGATCGATTGTGCCAACCCCGGGCCTCGCACCAGGCTCGGTGTCTACACCATCATCGCCATCACTCCGCGTGACGGCGGCTGTCTGTTCTATGTCCTAGGGACATCGAAAGTTTCGGAAGGCTTCGCCTACTTCCCGCCCGAAAATGCGCCGCCGAGTCTGGGTCCACCGGCCGAACGAGGTGTCGAATATCGGCCCTACGATGGGCGCTGGTACCGGTTCGTCGACTCGTCCTGAGGCCTCAGGCGGAGCTCCGGCACTTCTTATCCCTGATCATGATCGACGATACCTGCGTCGAGCGATCCGCCGATTGCGTGACTTACTCGCCGAGCACTTCCTTCAACGTGCTAGCTGTCGCTTCGCTCCATGAGTCGAGCGCAGCGGTACAGCCGGCGATCTCGGCTCCCTGTTTTTGACAGTGCGGCGGCATCAAGGGCGGGGCTGGGCGCCGAGCTGGGTCAGCAGAACGCTGATCACACCCGTTTCTTGGCTTTGGGATTGGAACATGGAGCGGGCGGATTCTTTGACCGGGCCGGAGGGGAGGAGTCGGTCGGCGGCCTGGGACATAGTGAGGCCACCCTGGTGGTGGCGGAACATGAGTTGTAAGAAGAGGATTGCAGCGTCGCGACCGCGGGCGGTGGCCAGGGCGTCGAGTTCGGACATGGTCGCCAGCCCCGGCATGGTGGCGTCCGGCGGGGCCTGCGGGTGGTCGGGGGCGGCTACCGAATGGTGGTGCGGCGCGGGTTCTTCGGTGTGCATCCAGGCCATGGGGTGTGGGGACAAGGGGGTCTCGTTCGCGAGGCGGAGCCAGCCGAGCAGGGTGCCGATTTCGATGCGTTGCGCGTCGGCGAGCTGCTGTGCGAGGCGCAGAACGGTGGGGTCCGCGCTGCGATCCAGGCGTTGCACCAGGATCAAGGCCTGTTGATGGTGCGCGGTCATATCCTGGGCGAAGCCGACCTCGGCCGAGGTGAGAATCGGTGTGGCGGTGTGGTGTTCGGGGAGAACGAGTGGGCGCAGTGCTGCCCCGATCACCAGCAGCGCGAAAGCCGACGAGGCGATTGCGGCGACCTTGATACGACCGGTGTGCCAGATCGCTGTGCGCGAGCCGTCCCGGTGAGCATCGGCATCGCTCGCGCCGGCCACGTCCGGGCGGATTGCGTCGGCGTCTGTTCGGTTCGAGCTGGACAATTTGCCTACGACCCGACGATCGATTGCTGGTCGGCGGGCGGGCTGTACACATCGTTGTCGAGTTGCAGCACCATGAATCCGTTGTCGGAGCAGGCGACGTAGAGCTGATCGCCGCGCCACTCCGGCGGGGAGAAGCACCAGTCGGTGGAGACGTCGCCGAAGGCGAGCTTGCCGGTGCGCGGGGTGATGGCGTCCCAGGGGTTGAACTGTCCTTCGAGCACCGCGCGGGCCGCAGGCGGCGCGGTCATCAGCGGGACGCCGATGATCGAGGCCAAAGCGTGCGGGGAGTTCCAGAGCGATAGGTTGTGGTCGGTGCGGGCCGGCGGATTGAAGTAGGCGATCTCGTGAATGTCGTGCGGGTTGCGGATATCGAAGACGCGGATACCGGAGGAGATCCAGCCGCAGGCCAGTGCGGTGGGGTCGGTCGGTCGGTCGGCGGCGCAGTAGTGCGATTCGTAGGCGAAGACCGAACCGCCCATGGACGAACCGATATTGGCGTCGATGTGTTGCGGCAGGTTGATCTCCAGCTTGATCTTGCCCGTGACCTTCGGGGCGGTGTCATCGGAGATATCGATGAGTTTCACACCGCCGGAACCACCTTCGTCGACGGTGTAGAGGTACGGCTTGCCGCTGTAGCTGACCGGAATGCTGTGCTGGGTGGCCCAGCCGTCGGTCCAGAACGTCCGCCCGATGTGCTGCACCTGTGGGTTGGGGTCGCGTCGTTGCACTGCGCTGATATCGAGCACGGTGAAGCCGCCCAGCGCCGACAGGTACATCCGATTGCCGTCGGCGCTGATGCCGAAGCCGTGTGCCTCGATACCGGTCAGGCCCTGCCAGATGACACGCGGGTCGGCCGGATCGGTGAGGTCGACGGCGCTGACGAAGCCGGGGGCGACACCGGAGGCCCAATACGTGTTGCCGTCGGGGGAGAAGCCACCCTCGTGGGTGGTGATCGGCAGTGGCATCAGCAGATTCGTACCTGCGCCAGGATTGAGCAGGCGCGGATGTGCGCAATCGGAGATGTCGTAGACCGATAGGTAGCCGACGCCCTCACCGACGGGAACGCCGGTGCCGACCAGTAACTTGCGAGCGGCATTGACCTTCAGGCTCTCCCAGGTGCCCGCGAGCATGGCGGGTTCGGTCAAGGTCGCCGTCGGCCGCGGGTTCGCCGGATCGGACACGTCGAGCACCTGGACGCCGCGGCCCTCACTGATCAAGTCGCCGGGAAAGAACGAGCCCATGTACGTGCAGTTCTCGTAGCTGGTCGAGGTGATGCCCGCGCCGCGCCCTGCGAAGCCGCCGAGCATGGTCATATTGCACCGGTAGCCCTGGGTGCTGCGCCGACTGTCGCGGTCGGCGGCAGGCACGTCGCCCTGCGGGCCGGTTTCCGGCATCGACCCCGGCCCGCAGTCCGCACGCGGCACCGATGTGCGGCCGACATCGAGGAATTCCTGGACGAAGGTGGCGATATCGGACTGCAGATCGGCCGACGCGCTGCTGGGCACCATCATCGCGGCAATCACCGCGGTGGCGACCAATGCCAGCGTGCGGGCGCGGCGAATCCTCACCAATGGGCGCATCGTTGCATCCCCCAACTTTCTTCGATCTCGAACCATGCCGGCCGCGCTGACTCAGTCAGCAGGCGCGAACTGACTGAATAGTAGTAATACTCAGTAACTTATGGCAGTGGTTTGGAGATAATTCCAGATGCTTGGTTTGTTCGGAAGGCATGATGCTCACCGAGATCGCCGGACCCGGAGCTGGTCGGCGCGGGTGGCCAGGGGGTGAACCGGGTCTAGATCTGCGAGGTACTAGCTGCTGAGCAGGGAGGTGTCGAGCGCCTGCGTGTCGTCGGCGAGCAACGTGTCGCAGAGCTCTAGAAGGCGCTGTCTGAGTCGAACCGATTGTTTCGCGAGGTCCGACTGTGCTCGGACGTATTCGGCTCGTCCTGTCGGCGTTTCGATGCGCACCGGCTCGTACCCGTAGGCGGAGAGATCGTACGGACTCGCGCGCATATCCAGTTCCCGTGCGGCGCAGGCGAACTCGAAGAAGTCCAGCAACATGTCCGAGGCGATGAGCGGGGCCAGTTTGAAACCCCATTTGTAGAGGTCCATGTTGGCGTGCAAGCAGCCGGGCTGTTCGCGGGATACCTGGTCCGCGCGCGTCAGCGGCTCGATATTTCGCCCGATCGCTTCCGGCGTGAAAAAACGGAAGGCGTCGTAGTGGGTGCAGCGCAGCGACATCGACTCCACGACCTCGTCGGTGCCTGTCCTGCCCAACCGCAGCGGGACCTGCTGGTGGCGGACGTCGTCGGTGCGATAGACCATAGCCCACTCGTGCAACCCGAAACAGGACAGCTGTGCGGGTCGAGATGCGGTGGCGCGCAACAGGTTCGCGACGAACTCGATGGTGTCCCGACGCCGTGCGAGATACGCGGGATCGGCGGTGAACGTGCTACTGCCGGAATCGGATTCGATTCGCGAACCGTCGCCGGCGAGCTCTGTGGTGCTCGGATTCGCCGCGAGATCGTCGGTCGGCACGACGCGATGGTATCCGCGAGCGCCCTCGTATTCGGCTGCGCCTGCGAGTGCTACCCCGTAGCCGGGATGCCAGCGCCGCAACTGCGCGGGCTTGTGCCCGTAGTAGGTGAACAGGAAGTCGATCACCGGATGCGACGACCCCGCCGCCCGCCGTTGAAGATAGGGCCCGACGAGTTCATCCAGCCGTGCCCGATGCGCAGCGGCGTGGGCTCGCCACTGCGCCTCGGGCAGTACGCGCAGACTCATTCGAACGGGACCTGCCTCATTCGATCACCCGGTGCGTGTTGTCACGGACCGTGCCGACGAACTCCTCCACCAGATCCTCGAGTGCGACGATGCCGGTGGTGTTGCCGCGACTGTCCACCACCCGGCCGAGGTGGCTGTTGGTGCGGCGCAGCCGAGCAAGCGCCTCGTACAACGTGGTGCCCATGCTCACCGTTGGCAGCGGCCGAATATCGGTGCGCGGGATAGGGGTGTTCGGTCCGGCCGTTTCATCGGCGACCTTGTCGAGCACATCCTTCACGTGCAGATAACCGACCAGCGATCCATCGACGGCGCGGACCGGATAACGGGAGAAACCGGTCTCCGCGACGGCGGACTCGATGTCGCCGAGCGTGGTTCCGTTGCCGCGCAATGGGACCGACCTGGTTGTTTCCAGTGGCACCACGACATCGGCGACCACGCGATCGGACGTGCCGAGCGCCTGGGTCAGTCGCCGGTGCTCCTCCTCGTCGAGCAGTCCCTCCGACCGGGATTCACCGATCATCTCGGCCAGCTCGACGCTGGAGACGGTGGCATTGAGCTCGTCTTTCGGCTCGATCCGCAGCAGCCGCAACGACAGGTTCGCGGCCATGTTGTAGATCGCGATGAGCGGGCGGGCCAGCCGCAGCCACGCCAGGTGGATCGGAACCAGCAGCAGCGCGCTGCGTTCCGGACCCGCCAGCGCGATGTTCTTCGGGATCATCTCGCCGAACAGGATGTGCAGGATCACCACGATCGTCAGCGCGACGGCGAAGGCAACCGGATGCAGCAGCTGATCCGGCAGGCCGACCAGCTCGAACGGGCCCTCCAGCAGGTGCGCCACCGCGGGCTCGCCGACTCGGCCGAGCAGGATCGAGCAGATGGTGATGCCGAGCTGTGCCGCGGCGAGCATCATGGACAGGTTCTCACCCGCCCGGATCACCGTGGTCGCATTGCGCTTGCCCTGTGCCGCAAGCGCTTCCAGACGGTCTCGGCGGGCCGAGATCAGCGCGAATTCGGCGGCGACGAAGAAGGCATTGCCCGCGAGCAGCACCGTCGTGAGCAGCACTCCGAACAGATCACCCACGACTGTGCTCCTGGTCTGCGTGGTGCACACGGGAATGCAGCACCTCGGAGGAGACCGGGATCAACCGCACGCGGTCGATGCGCCGCCCGTCCATCCGTTCGATCTTGGCGATCCAGCCGCCTTCGTCCGAGTCATTCGACGGTCGGTTGTGCGAACCCGGATTCGGCAGCACCACCTCGTCACCGGTCACCGGAATGCGGCCGAGCCGGGTGAGCACGAGGCCGCCGAGCGTCTCGTATTCACCTTCGGGTGCGTCGTATCCGGTCGCGCGCGACACCTCGTCGATACGCAGCAGACCAGAGCAGTCCCAGCCGTCGGAGACCCGGCGGACGTCGCGCTCCTCTTCGTCGTGCTCGTCGCGCACATCACCGAGGATCTCCTCGATGATGTCCTCCATGGTGACGATGCCTGCGGTGCCGCCGTATTCGTCGACGACCAGCGCCACCTGCATGCCGTCGCGGCGTACTCGTTCGAGCACCTCGTCACCGTCGAGACTGGCGGGCACGATCGGCACCGGCCGCGCGAGCAACTGCAGCGGTATGGTGCTCCGGACGTTCGCCGCAAGGGTGAACGCCTGCTTCACGTGCACAACTCCGAGAGTGTTGTCGAGATCCCCGTCGATCACCGGGAAGCGCGAGTACCCGGTGCGGCTGGCGGCCGCGATGAGATCGGCGATGGTGTCGGACTTGTCCAGCGATTCGATCTTGACGCGCGGCGTCATCAGCTCCTCGGCGCTGCGCTCGCCGAACTGCAGCGAGCGGTCGATCACCACTGCGGTGCGTTGATCGAGCGCGCCGCGCAGCGCAGACGTTCGCACCAACGAGCCGAGCTCCTGCGGCGAACGCGCCGAGCGCAATTCCTCCGCGGGTTCCACCCCGAGGCGGCGAACCACCCAGTTCGCGGTGCCGTTGAGGAAGTGGATCATCCACTTGAACACCACCGAGAACGCGATCATCGGACCGGCGGTGAGTCGCGCGGTGCCGAGCGGCATCGCGATCGCGATGTTTTTGGGCACCAGCTCGCCGTAGATCATCGACAGCGAGGTGGCCAGCACCAGCGCCAGCGTCAGCGAGATGCCGTGCGCGGCACCCGCGCTCACGCCGAGGGCGATGAACGGCGGGGACAGCAGCCTGGCCAGCACCGGTTCGGCAATGTAGCCGGTAATCAGTGTGGTGATAGTGATCCCGAGCTGGGCGCCGGAGAGCTGGAACGACAGCGTGCGATGCGCCTGACGGACCATCCGCGAGCGTGCGTCACCGGTGCGTGCATGCGCCTCGACGGTGCTGCGTTCGAGTGCGGTCAGGGAGAATTCGGCGGCGACGAACAGCGCGGTGCCTGCGGTGAGTGCAATGAAACCGACCAGGCTGAGCGCGGTGAGCACGACAGACATCGTCAGCACCGCCCGCGGGACGCGGCACGGTCGACCGCGGGGAATCGAACTGAATCAGAGTGGACTGCTGCGGGAAGGAGAGCGCCGGGTTTGTCACCCGGCTCGGTAGAGGAGCCCTCCTGTGCGGCGCCCTCGGACGCGGGTGACAACTTGTTCCTTTCGCGAATGGGAGCTGTAATGCCGGAGACCGGCAACTCTCATGCTACCGGCTGTGTCTTTTGGCCGCGCCTGCGGCGCGGCGTGTTCGCGGCCCCCGAGGCTCGCGTCCGAGCGGCCGAGACTCGTGCCTGCTGCACATGCGCTTCGGCCGCTCGGACGCGAGCCGGCCGCGAACGGTCGTTCGTAAGACTCGCTCCGTGGTGGGTGGGTGGGTTGGTGGTGTCAGGTGCCATGACGAGGCGAGCCTGCTGGAGAGGGCTGCCCGGCTCTTGCTGGTCGCTGTGGGGCGGTATTCCATCGGCGAAACCGGCGGCCGACCGCACTTGGAGGATGATTTTGTTGTGCGGTTCGGGTTGGGCTGCGTGTGCGGGGGTAGGTGCGCGCGCAGCGTCATTGATGGTTTGTGCCTGGTCTTGGCCGCTGCTGGGTGCGGGTGTTCTTCGGTGAAACGGGCGGCCGACTGCACTTCGAGGATGATTTTGTTGTGCGGTTCGGGTTGGGTGGGCTGCGCGTACGGGGGTAGGTGCACGCGCAGCGCCGCTGGTGGAGTGCGCCCGGTCTACCAGCCGCTGGGCAGGGGGCGACCCTCGGCGAAACCTGCGGCGGACTGGACGCCGAGGACGGCCTTGTCGTGCAGTTCGGCGAGGCTGCGTGCGCCCGCGTAGGTGCAGGCACTACGAACGCCGGAGCAGATGTGGTCGATGAGGTCCTCGACGCCGGGGCGCTCCGGATCCAGACGCATCCGTGAGCTGGAGATGCCCTCCTCGAACAGTGCCTTGCGGGCCCGGTCGAAACCGCTGTCGGAGGCGGTGCGGGCGGCGACGGCGCGCTTGGAGGCCATGCCGAAGCTCTCCTTGTAGGCGTTGCCGTCGCGATCGACGCGCAGGTCGCCAGGCGACTCGTAGGTGCCTGCGAACCAGGAGCCGATCATCACGTTGGACGCGCCGGCGGCCAGTGCGAGTGCGACGTCGCGCGGGTGCCGGACGCCACCGTCCGCCCAGATGTGCACACCGAGCTCCTTTGCCGCGGTGGCGCATTCGGCGACCGCTGAGAACTGCGGGCGGCCGACGCCGGTCATCATGCGAGTGGTGCACATGGCGCCGGGGCCGACGCCGACCTTGATGATGTCCGCGCCTGCCGCGGCGAGGTCGCGAGTGCCCGCCGCCGAGACGACGTTGCCTGCGACCAACGGAACGCCGAGGCCGAGGTCGCGGATAGCGCTGAGGGTTTCGAGCATCTTGGCCTGGTGGCCGTGCGCGGTGTCGATGACGAGCAGGTCGGCGCCGGAGTCGGCGAGCGCCTTGGCCCGGGCGGCCACGTCACCGTTGATGCCGACGGCGGCGGCGACGCGCAACTGATTGTTGGCGTCGACATTCGGCTGGTAGATGCCATCACGGACCGAACCGGTGCGAGTCATTACACCCGCCAGGGAGCCGTCCTCTCCGACCAACACGGCCAACTGGGCATGCTTGGCTTCGAGTAGATCGAAGATGTCGCGCGGTGAGGTGCTGGCCGGGGCCTGCACGAAATCGGTTATCGCGACGTCGCGCAGCCGGGCGAACCGGTCGACGTCGGTGCACGACGCCTCGGTGACGACGCCGATCGGCTTGCCGCCGTCCACCACAACGACGGCACCGTGGGCGCGCTTGTGCATCAGAGCGACGGCCTCGGACACCGAACGCTCGGGGTCGAGGGTCACCGGGGTGTCGGCGGTGAGCGATCGGCTCTTGACGAAGCCGATGGTGTCGGCGGCCGCGCTGATGGGCAGGTCCTGCGGCAGCACCACGATGCCGCCGCGCCGGGCGACCGTCTCGGCCATCCGGCGCCCCGCGACCGCGGTCATATTCGCCACGACGATGGGGATGGTGGTGCCGGACCCGTCGGCAGTCGACAGATCGACGTCGAACCGCGACGCGACATCCGTCCGATTCGGGACGAGGAAGATGTCGTCGTAGGTCAGGTCATACGGCGGCTGATGGCCAGGGAGAAACTGCACTTAACCGATGATATCCGGCTCTGTGGGGCCGCGTGCAATTCCCCAGCATTCGACGCGTGGCATAAGAGAGACGCCCATCACACACGGTGGCGGTTGCCGGGGCGGGGTGAGCAGCGCGACCAATACCGGCTGCTGGCATCAACAGGCGCGCCCAGATGACCGCGGATCCGCGGCAGCGGAGGAAGATCGGCGGTGCGGTGCGGTGTTCGGCTACGTGGTGCCGAGTCCGTTCTCGGTCCGCGGCCGGGTTGTCCGTCGGACTTCAAGCCTCCGCTTGGGCACGTGAGAGCTGGATTGTGGTCGCGCACATGACAATCACCGTGCAGCCGATTACTACGAGGCCGATGGTGCCGGTGCGCAGCCGCTCGTCGAGAACGGTGATGCCGACGTAGGCGGCAGCCAAGGGTTCGGTGATGCAGATGGCGGGCAGCGAGGCGACGAGGGGGCCGGCTTGGAACGCGCGCTGCTGGAGGTAGAAACCGATCAAACTGGAGGCGACGAGCGCCCAGGTCTGCCAGCTGCCGAGTACCTGACCGAGGCCGTGCTCGAACAAGGTCGTGACGTATTCGGTGAGCGCGGCGGCCAGACCGAACAGCGCGCCGCCCGCCGTGCCGAGCAGCATCGCGCGCAGGGCCGGGGCCGCGGTGGCGGCACCGATCGCGATCGCGGCGGCGATCAGGCCGAGCAGGATCGCCAGCGGCACGATCCACTCGCGCAGGGGTGCGTTGGCACTTCCCTCCGACGGATCACCGACGATCAGGAAGCACGCCAATGCCGCGACGAGTGCGATGGCGGTCGCCCAGGTGCGTACGGTGACGGTGCGTCTATTGAGTCGCGCGGACAGCGGCAGCGCGAAGACGAGCATGCTCACAAGGATCGGCTGGACGAGAAGCACCGCGCCCAGCGCGAGCGCCACGACCTGCATTGCGAAGCCGCCCGCGTCCCCGAGGATCCCGGCCCACCACCGTGGATTGCGCAGCAGTGCGCGGATCAACGAGTCGCCCTCGGGCACCGCCGCGGCCGCATGCTGCTGGGCGACCGCGGCGACTGCGAACAGCAGCGCCGCGAGCAATGCGCACACGATGGCGCCCAGCGGATGGTGGGGCATAGGTTAGTTTGCCATGCGGTTGCTGTTGCCCGCCACTCCCTGCGGCCGACCGGCGCGTCGACGTGTATTCCCGGGCGTGTCACCCGCGGTGGACCGGCTCGGCGCGGCGTTCGACGAACCGGTCGCGCGGCCGGTCGAACTTGTTGCGTGACCGGTCGTCGCCGAACCGGCGGCGCGATTCGACGACGACGCCGGGCCCGCGGCTCGTGACGTCTTCGTCGCGCCCGCTGCGCGGCCTGCCGCCGGCGAAGTGCCTGTCGAACGGCCGGAAGTCTTCGCTGCGTCCGCGCCGCGCGCACCCGAACGTGCGCCGCGCCCGCTCGACCCGCGACCGCCTGCCGCGGCACTGCCGGACTTGCGGCTCGTGGACCCGGATCGACCGCCGGCCGTCGCGGACTTCGGCTCTGCATCGTTGGCCACCGCGGCAACGACGGGTATGCCCGACGGCTGCCTGGCACCGGTGATCGCGATCAGTCGCCGATCTCCCGGCCGCACCTCCACCGCGTCGATGTCTACACCCGCCTTGCGGGTCATCTTGTCGACGTCGTCGCGCTCGTCCTCGGTGACCAGCGTGACGACGACGCCGTCCTCGCCCGCGCGGGCCGTGCGCCCGGCACGATGCAGGTAGGCCTTGGACTCGGCAGGCGGGTCCACGTGCACGACAAGGGAAATCCCGTCCACATGGATACCGCGCGCGGCGACGTCGGTGGTCACCAGAACCGGGGTCGAGCCGTCGGAGAACGCGGCGAGGGTCCGGGTCCGGTTGTTCTGCGCCTTGCCGCCGTGCAGCGCGCCCGCGGCGATGCCCGCGGCGCGCAACTGCTTGGCCAGCCGGTCGGCGCCGTGCTTTGTCCGCACGAACATGATGGTCAGCCCGTCGCGGGCGGCGATCTCGGCGATGACGGTGCGCTTGTCGATCTTGCGCAGATGCAGCAGATGGTGCGACATGGTCGCGACCGAGGCCGACGGCGGCGCGGTCGAATGCGTGACCGGGGAGTCCAGGTAGCGCTTGACAAGCTTGTCGACCTCACCGTCCAGTGTGGCCGAGAACAGCAGTCGCTGACCATCTTTCGGTGTCCGGTCCAGCAACTTGGTGACCTGGGGCAGGAAGCCCATGTCGGCCATGTGGTCGGCCTCGTCCAACGCGGTGATGCGGACTTCCGAGAGGTCGGCCGAGCGCTGATTCACCAGGTCTTCCAGCCGGCCAGGTGTGGCAATCAGCAGGTCGACGCCGCGAGCAAGCCGGTCGGCCTGACGCTTGATCGGCGCACCTCCGACCACCGCGGCAACCCGCAAACCGAGCGAAAGCGCCGGGTTATCCAGTGCGCGTTCGATCTGTGCGGCCAGCTCCCTGGTCGGCACCAGCACGAGTCCGCGTGGTTTGCCGGGCTTGGCCGACGCACCGGCGAGCCGGGCGAGCATGGGCAGCCCGAAGGCGAGCGTCTTACCGGAACCCGTCGGCCCGCGCCCGAGCACATCCCTGCCTGCCATTGCGTCGGGCACCGTTGCGGCCTGGATCGGGAACGGAGCCTCGATGCCGTCGTTGCGCAGTGCCTGCACCAGCGGGACCGGCAGGCCCAGATCGGCGAAGGTCACGGCGGGCGCCGCGGTGGCCGGGGGCGAGGAGGTCAAAGGTGTGTGTGCCTTTCGTGTCTCGGCGCGGTGGGAAACCGGGCACTCGTGGTGCGTGCCGAGAAAGTTGGCCCGGCCTTCGGGAAGAGTGCTGGGGCCGGGTGGTCAGCGAGGACCGAGTGATTCAGTTGCGGAGCAGCCGATCCAGTTCGACCAACCAGGGTACCGCGACGGCCATGGTCGGAACGACAAGAATGGCCGCCGAGCCGAGATAGGCGGCCGAGGCGACCCGGATATCGCCGATACGTCCGCCGAGTCGTTGGATGCGGATGAGCGTGGTCGGCCCGCCCGCGGCCAGCGCGCCCTGCGGGGCGGTGGACTTCGAACAGGCGACCAGCGCCCGCGCGAGCGGTGTCGGGCCGGTCACCTTTACGGCGGAGTCGTCGGCGAGCAGTTCGATCAGCAGCTTCACCGAGCCGAGCGCGGCCCTGCTGCGCACCACCACCGGGAAGGCTTCATGGGCCGCGGTGAATGCCTCGAGTACCAGGTCGTGGCGGGCGCGCAAGTGCGAGCGTTCGTGGCTGACGATGGCGGTGACTTCGGCATCGGCCAGATTGGTGAGCGTGCCCTCGCTGAGCACGACCCGTTGGCGCAAGCCGGGGAGGCAGTAGGCGATCGGCTCGGTCGAGGCGAGCACCCGGATGTCGGCTGCGCGGCGATGCGGTCCGCTCTGGTCGAGCAGGTCGACCAGCATGCGGTGATGAGCGCGCCGTCTGCGCGTGTGCACGCCAACTCGGATCACTGCGTAGATCAGCCGGGCACCGATCATCAGGGTGAGCGCGAAGACGAAGACATAAGCCAGCCACAGCGGCAGGCCGAGTGCGTCGATTTCCCTGGCCGGCGAGGTCGTCGGTCGGCCATCGGGTCCCGGGACGAGCAGTTCGGCGGCGATGGCGAGACCGGAGCCGAATGCGCTGAGCACGGCGGCCAGCGCGATGGCCTGCCACAGCACGAGTGCGGCCCGAGGCGTCCGGTATGTCCAGGTCGCCCGGCTCAGTAGTGCTGGGGCAGGCCCCGCGAGAAGCAAAGCGAGTCCGGCGAAGACCGGCGCGGTTGCGTTCATCGACTCAGCTCACTGCGTTGTGGGGCCAGGGCGCTCACGGCATTGTGAGGCCAGGTCCAAGATTACTGCGACGGCGGCGCAGTGCCCTCGGATGCTTCGAGCTTAGCGAGTGCTTCGCGCAAAGCGTCAGCCTCATCCCTGCCGACCTGTTCGACGAAATGGACGAGTGCCGCTGCCCGGCTGCCCGCTTCGTCGGCCTGTTGCAATGCGTCGAACATCAAACTGGCGACCAGCTCGTCGCGAGTGTGCACCGGCGCATAGCGATGTGCGCGGTCGTCGCGCCGCTGGACGACGAGGTTCTTCTTCGCCAACCGCTGCAGCACCGTCATCACGGTGGTGTAGGCGAGCTCACGTCGCGCAGCCAATGCCTCGTGCACCTGCCGGACCGTTTGCGGTTCGTCACTCGACCACAACTGGTCCATGACCGCTTTCTCGAGTTCACCAAGTCCTGCCATCCCACAAGTTTACGGACTCAACGACACAATTGCGTACTACACGTCGTCGTAACTGTCTGATAGCTGTGTGGCATTTGTCATAGTTGACGGCCCCGACCCGTAGGCCGCGCGCACGTGCCTGGTGCCGATGGGCACGATCATCGGCCGACCGGACACCGGGTCTTCCAGCACCGAGGCGTCGAGATCGAACACCTCACGCAACAGTTCGGCATCGATGATGTCACCCGGTGTGCCCTGTGCGACGATCCGGCCCGCGCGCATGACGATCAGTTCGTCGCTGTAGCGGATGGCCAGATTCAGGTCGTGCAGCACCATCACCACGGTCCGTCCGAGGTCGTCGTGCAACCGGTCGACGAGGTCGAGCACCTCGACCGAGTGCGCGAGATCGAGGTAGGTGGTCGGCTCGTCCAGTAGCAGGATGTCGGTGCCCTGGGCCAGCGCCATCGAGATCCAGGCCCGCTGGCGCTGCCCGCCGGAGAGCTCGTCGAGCGGGCGGTCGGCGAGATCGGCGATGCCGGTCTGTTCCAGCGCGGTCATCACTTCGGCCTCGTCGGTGACCGACCACTGCCGGATCCAGGACTGGTGCGGGTGGCGGCCGCGGGCAACCAGATCGGCGACCGTCAGCCCTTCCGGTGCGACGGGAGACTGCGGAAGCATGCCGACCACGCGGGCGACGTCCTTGGTCTTCATCGACGAGATCGCCTTGCCGTCCAACAGGACTCGGCCCTGCTGCGGTCGCAGCAGGCGGCCGAGCGAGCGCAGCAGCGTCGACTTGCCGCAGCCGTTCGGGCCGATGACGGTGGTGATCACGCCGGGGGCGACGTCGATGCAGAGTCCGTCGACGATGACGCGATCGCCGTAGCCGAGGGTGATGTTCTCGGCGGCAAGCCGGTGTGCGTCGACGCTTTCGGCGGATGCGGTAGTCATGACAGGGTCGCCTTCCGATTCATACGCACGAGCAGATAGAGCAGGAACGGACCGCCGAACGCCGCGGTCACCACACCGACCGGCAAGTCCACCGGAAACAGTGTTCGCGACGCCACATCCGCCCCGACCACCGCGATGGCGCCGACGAGCGCCGAGCCGATGAGCGGTTCGCCGGGTGTTCGCAGCAATCTGCGTGCGATCTGGGGTCCGGCCAGGCCCACGAAACCGACCGGGCCGACGATCGCGGTGGCAACCGAGGCGGCCACGACCGCCGCACCGATCAGCATCGCCTGCTGCGTTTGGATGCGTACGCCGAGCGCCCTGGTGGTCTCGGTGCCGAGGCGCAGCGCGGCGAGCGTGCGGGCCGAGCCGAGCGCAACCGCAACGACGACGGCCAGCGCGAGCGCCGCCGAGATCAACCGGGACATGTCGGTGCTGTTGAGCGACCCGTTGAGCCAGAGCTGGGCGCGTGCCGCGTCCTGCAGGCTGGCGCGAGTGAGCAGGAAACTGATACCGGACAAGAGGAATGCGTTCACACCGATGCCGACCAGTACCAACCGCAGACCGGTGACGCCGTGGTCGCCGGTCGGGCTGCGCCCCCACGCGAGCAGGTAGATCGCCACCGCGGTGAGCAGGCCGCCCGTCAGTGCGGCAAGTGGCGCGCCGACCGATGCGGCGAACCCCGTTGTGGCGCCGCCGGTTCCGACGATGACCACCACCGCGCCGAGGCTTGCTCCCGCGGTGATGCCGAGGACATCCGGTGCGGCGAGCGGGTTGTGCAGGATCGACTGGGTGAGGGCGCCTGCGAGGCCGAGCGCGGCGCCGACCACGACCGCGGTGAGCGCGCGGGGCAGGCGCGACTCCAGCACGATGAAACGTTGAGAGCGCGTGCCGCCACCGGTCAGCACGTCGAGGACTCGGCCGACGGGAATGTGCGCATCGCCGATCGTCATGTCGAGGCAGAACATGGCGGAAAGCACTGCGGCGAGCATCAACACGACCAACAGCATCGTCGGCCGGAGCACCAGCGACAGCGGGCCGATGCGCAGGGCGGGGCGAACGCGGCCGGGCCCCGCGGACTTGCCGATATCTTCGAACGGTGGGCTCGTCGTGGCCAGCGTGTTCGAGGAAAGCATCACAGGTTCACCAGCTTTCGGTGTCGCACGAGCAGAATGAAGCACGGTGCGCCGATCGCGGCGAGGGTGACACCGACCTCGAGCTCGCCGGGCCTTGCCACGACGCGTCCGACGATATCGGCAATCAGCAGTAGCAACGCGCCGAACAAGCCGGAGTACGGGATCAACCAGCGGTAGTCGGGTCCGGTGAACACTCGGGCCAGATGGGGTACTACCAATCCGAGAAAGGCAATGGGCCCGATGGCGGCGGTCGCGGCTCCGCACAGCAGGACGATCGCGGCCAGCCCCAGCGCCTGGCTGCGCCCGATATTGACACCGAGCCCGCGGGCGACCTCGTCGCCGAGGCTGAGCAGGTTCAATCCC
Source organism: Nocardia sp. CWNU-33 (assembly GCF_046764895.1). Lineage (NCBI taxonomy): Bacteria > Bacillati > Actinomycetota > Actinomycetes > Mycobacteriales > Nocardiaceae > Nocardia > Nocardia sp. CWNU-33. The sequence goes on from NZ_JBKOQN010000002.1 coordinate 163,428, forward strand.
GGCGACGCCACCACCGCCAGCACGAGACCGACCGCCAGGAACGGCAACACCTGCCAGAACACTTCCGCGTCGCGCCCGCTCACGCTGCCGACTACCCAGAACCGATACGTGTCCAGCGCCGTGGTGTCCAGCAGTACAACGGTATTCGTCATTGCCTGCAGGAATGCGGTCACCGCCGCGCCGGCCAGCACCAGGCTCAGCGGGCTCGCCTTCCCGCCGCCGATGGACGACACCGTGAACACCACGAGCCCGGCGATCAGCGCCCCGGCGAAGGCGAACCAGATGTACTGCTCGGGCGCGGTGAAGGCGAAGAGGTAGACGCTCAGGGCCGCAAGAAATGCGGCGCCCGCATTGAGGCCGAGGAGCCCGGCGTCGGCGAGCGGGTTGCGGGTGTAGCCCTGGATCAGCGCACCGGCGATGCCGAGTGCCAGTCCACAGGCGAGCGCGAGCGCGGTGCGGGGCAATCGAAGTCCGCGCACGATCTCTTCGGCCGTCGATCCGGCCTGGCAGTGGAAGGGGCCGCCCCGGCAGGTGAGTGCGTCGTGCATCGCGGCATAGACAGTGCCGGGCGAGAGCGTGCGGGTCCCGATCGCGATGCCGGCCACCGCGGCGGCCAGCAGCAGAGCCGTCAGCAGGAGCAGTCCGAGCCACCGACGCCGCGCGGTTTTCGCCTGCGGTCCGGTGCTGCGTGTCCGCGCCTGATGCGCAGTTTTCGATCGTGCCGCCTTCGGCGCGGCGGTGCCTGATGCCGTCACGGCGACGAACTACTCCTGACTCTGTATCCCGCGCGGGTTGCGAGGTCTGGTAAGCCTAACCTATCTTCCGCTATGGACCCATGATGGAGCCGACCCCGAGGAGGTTCGATGCCCGAGCCAGTGATGACCTACACGGCCCGCCGCTCCCACGTGGAATTCGGACGCGTGTGTAACCGGCTTCGCGCACTGCAACCGGAACATCCGCGCGTCTACGCGGTGGCCGCAATGTCCGAGCAGAGCAAACGTCGATGGTGGCGGCTCTCGGATGGATTGCGGGAGGGGCGGATCGAGCTGATGTACCGCCGCCACGCGGCAGAGATGATCAGCGCGGACACTGCCGCCGAGGTGGTGGCGACCGCCCTGATCCATGCGGTGATCGGCCGGGTGGTCGCGCTGCTTGTCTCCGAGGGGCGGGCCTGGGATCCGGGGCTGGAGAACCTCTGGATCCACACCGACAACGATGGTGGCATCGATTGGGCAGGCCTGGTGCACACCACCATTCGCGTGCTCGACGGTGACCGACTGGTTGGACAGCCCGGTGTGGTGACGCTGCCGTGCGAGCGCGCGATGTACATCTGGCTGGCGCACCGGTGCGAGCCGTCGCTGACGATGATCCAGTACAGCCTCGCGCGCTGTTCGGCCCTGAGTGCCCGCCGCTTCTGGTCGCTGGTCGGCGAATCCGTCATCGGCGCAGCGACTTACGTGCCGGACCTGGCGCGCACGGATGCGCTGGTCGGCGCACAGCGTGGTCAGGGGCTGCTCATGGCATTCGAGGAGCGCGGCCTGCCGGTGCGTCGAACCGCGGGTTGCCTGGTCAGGTAGCCCGAAATGGCAGCACTGTGCAGCACATCGGGCGTCAGCTCGAGCTCCATCCCGACCAGCGGTGGACATCGACGGCGATCACCGGTCCCGGCGGCGGCTGTTTCGTGTAGTCGGGATAGCGTGCGGTCAACTGGCGCTTCGCCATTCGCTCCTCCTCGGAGCCGACGATACGGGCGTTGCCGTCGGCGCGCGCCCACCACAGCTGGGTCCAGTCGTCGTCATAGCGGTCGGCGAGCACGCTGACTGCCGGATTGGCCGCGATGTTCGCCAACCGTCGCAACTTCATGGACGTTTTGGGCTTCGCGTCGACACTGGTGTAGACGACATCGTCGATCAGGATGAACACAATCGGAACGATGTGTGGCAGGCCGGACCTCGACGCGGTCGCCAGTCGTGCGACGGGGCTGGTCGCGAACCGTCTGCGTGCTTCGTCGGGATTCAGTCGCACGCCGGCCTCCTCGAATTGGCGCGGTGTCCACAGTAAGTATGCAGGCGAGCGGGAGTTGTTCATGCTGCTGCACCTGTCCGTGTCGCCGCATTGACTAATGATAAGCAGATGCATATCGTACGCACCTATAGATCAATTCAGTTTCTAGATAAGTAAGGAGGACGGGGCATAGGGGTTCGCGCCGTGCGGGGTGTGTCCCCGATCTATCGCCCCTGACCATCAATGGGAAATACACGACCTCTGTGGAGAGACCTCCTCGACGACCGCAGGCTGCCGTGGCAAACCTGGCGTCGGCACCGCGCGCCCGGTTCGTCGCTGGCCGACCTGGTGCTCAACAGCAGATGGAAATCTGGAGCCGCGGCCCGAGCCGGTGGCCCGTTCATGATCAGCATGACCCAATACACGACCACACAGGTGACCGACGTTCCGGCCATCTGGCGTGCCTCGGAGCGGTTGGGTGATCAGCTGGCGATGATCGACGGCGCGGTCGGCGTGCTGACCTATTTCCGACCTGCACGCCGTCAGGTCGGGTCGCTGTCGATCTGGGCGGATGACAGGGGATTGGCGAAGTTCATGGGCCTGCCCTACCACGTCGAGATCATGCGGAAGTATCGGCCGCGCGGTCTGCCGATCCGGTCGGCCAAGTGGTGGACCGAGGAATTTCGCATCGGTGCGGCGCTGATGGAGGGATTGCAGCTGCTCGACGAGCACGATGAGCGCCGTGTGGTGCGCCCCAAGGTATGACCCTGTCGCCCGCGGCGAGTCGGCCCTTCAAAAACCTGCAATTCGGGCGGCGCGGACGGTTGGCCGCCGACGCGTCCGCAGGCTCACGCTCATAAGGAGAAAGGAGGTTGCCCACTCCTTCCACTCTCAACATATAACGCACTGGGGGGCTTGCGGCAAGACCCGGGTCGTGCCGCAGAATTGCCGGCCGAGGCCAAAACCCGCGGAAATGGGAGTCGTGAAATTGCGTGTGTTGTCGTCGACCTATGGGTCGCGCGGGGACGTCGAACCGCTGGTGGGACTCGCGGTGCAGTTGCGGGCACGCGGCGCAGAGGTGCGGGTGTGCGCGCCACCGGACGAGGACTTGCGCAGCGGCTGGCCGGTGTCGGCGTGCCGGTGGTGCCGGTCGGCCGGTCGGCGCGCGCTGACGACTGCGGCGCCGCCGTCGTCGTCCCTGCCCCAGCGCGCGGCCGAGCTGATCGCCAGCCAGTTCGAGGCGGTCGCATGCCCATGCGCGCCTCGAAGGACATCGCCGAGGTGACCATCGAGGCGATCCGCGCGCAGGGCCGTCGTGCACTCGTCGCCCGCGGTTGGGCGGACATGGGCCTGATCGACGATCGGGACGATTGTTTTGTCGTCGGCGAGGTCAACCACCAGGCACTGTTCGGCCGGGTGGCCGCCGTCGTGCACCACGGCGGCGCGGGCACCACGACGACGGCCACCCGGGCCGGCGCGCCTCAGGTGGTGGTACCACAGGCGACGGACCAGCTGTACTGGGCCGGCCGGGTGGCCGACCTGGGCATCGGCGCGGCACACGACGGTCCGACTCCGACCACCGAGTCCCTGTCGGCCGCGCTCGCGACGGCTTTGACCTCCGAGACCCGCGCACGAGCGACCGCGGTGGCCGGCGCGATTCGCACCGACGGGGCGACGGTGGGCGCGACTGTGCTGCTCGACGCGGTCAGCCGAGAAAGACCGTCGGTATCCGCATGAACCACGTGGGATCGTCGAGCCGGAAAAGTAAGGGGCACATGTCAACTCGAGGATACGAAGCAGAATTGCAGTCCGAGCGGAGCTACGTGGCCGGGCTCTACACGCGGCTCGACGCCGAGCGCGCGCGAGCGAAGGGCAAGTACAGCGCGGCGTTGCGGGGAAACGGCGGGACACCGATGGAACGGGAAGTCGAGGTGCGCGCGCTGGCCAAGGAGGTGAAGCGGCTGGATGTGGCCGACAACGGGCTGTGTTTCGGTCGGTTGGACACCCTTTCGGGCGAACATTCCTACATCGGCCGGATCGGTCTTTTCGATGAGGAGAACGAGTTCGAACCGGTGCTCCTCGATTGGCGGGCGCCGGCGGCGCGGGCGTTCTATGTCGCGACCGCCGCGACCCCGGAGAACATGCGTCGGCGCCGCCAGTTCCACACACGCGGGCGTCGAGTGGTCGATTTTACCGATGATGTGCTCGGCCGCCCCAGTGGTGGCGAGGGAGGGGACGCGGCCCTGCTCGCGGCGGTCAACGCGCCGCGCGGTGACGGGATGGGCGACATCGTGGCGACGATCCAGGCCGAGCAGGACGAGATCATCCGGCTCGACCACCCCGGGGTGCTGGTGATCGAGGGTGGTCCGGGCACCGGGAAGACAGTGGTGGCGCTGCACCGCGTTGCGTACCTGCTCTACACCCAACGGGAGCGGATGGAACGCCAGGGTGTGCTCGTGGTCGGGCCCAACCCGGCGTTCCTGAACCACATCGCCCGCGTACTGCCGTCGCTGGGCGAGACCAACGTGGTGTTCACGACCACCGGCGACCTCGTGCCCAGGCTGCGCGTCACCGCCGAAGACACCCCGCAAGCCGCGCGACTCAAGGGCTCGCTGCAGATCCTGGATGTGCTGGCGGCGGCGGTCGCCGATCGCCAGCGACTGCCCGAGGATCCGGTGACGATCGAACTGACGGACGTCACGGTGCGGATCGACGCCGAGACCGCGGAGTGGGCCAGGGCCGAGGCGCGCGCGAGCGGGCTGCCGCACAACGAATCCCGCGCGGTGTTCCGCGAGATCGTCACGTGGGCGCTCACCGAACGGGCGATAGCCCGGATCGGCCGGGGCTGGCTGACCCGGGCGGACCGCGACGCATGGGAGCAGTTGCGGGAGGACCTGGTCGAGGAGCTCGCGGACCACGACACGTTCACCGCCGCGCTCGACGAATTCTGGCCGATTCTGCCGCCGGAAACACTGCTGGCACAGCTGTACACGTCTCCCGAGCGGCTGCGCGCGGCAGGCGCCGACCCGGCGCTGTTGCGCGTCGACGGCGACGCCTGGACGGTGTCGGACGTGCCGCTGCTCGACGAACTGGTCGACCTGCTCGGCCGTGACAAGCCCGCCGACCAGAGCGCCGAGCGGGAACGGAAAGCCGAGGTCGAGTACGCAGCCGGCGTGCTGGATATCATGATCAGCCGCGAGGACCTGATGGACGACGAGGACCATCTGCTCGCCCAGGACCTGCTGTACGCCGAGGACCTGGCGGATCGCTTCCTCGAGCGCGACACCCGGGAACTCGCCGAACGCGCTGCCGCGGACCGGGACTGGACCTACCGGCACGTCGTGATCGACGAGGCCCAAGAACTGTCCGAAATGGACTGGCGGGTGCTGATGCGGCGTTGCCCGGGCCGATCCTTCACGGTGGTGGGCGATCTCGCCCAACGCCGGTCGGTGGCCGGAGCGACCTCGTGGGACACGATGCTGGAGCCGTACGTGCCCGGCCGCTGGGCCTACAGGTCGCTGTCGGTGAACTACCGCACCCCAGCGGAGATCATGACCGTCGCCGCCGCGCTGCTCGCCGAGTTCGCGCCCGGGGTCAAGCCACCGGAGTCGGTCCGCGCGTGCGGCGTCCGGCCATGGTCCAGGCGGGTCACCGAGGACGAATTGCCCACTGCCATCGAGGAATTCGTACGGGACGAAGCCGGTCGCGAAGGCACCAGCGTCGTGATCGGGCCACCGGGTGTGCCGGGCGCGGTGGTGGCGTCGGAGACGAAGGGCTTGGAGTTCGACGCCGTCCTGGTCGTGGAACCAGAACGGATCCTCGCCGACGGCCCACGCGGCGCGGCCGAGCTCTATGTCGCCCTCACCCGTGCCACCCAACGCCTCGGCGTGCTGCACCAGGGCCCATTGCCGCAGGCCGTGACCGGACTCGCCGAAACCGGGACACCCATCCCGGCCGGAAATCAACAGTCGGTGTAGCGAGGTGGGCGGGACAGCCCGCCCACCTCACGGTCGGGCCGGTGCCCTCAGTCCGCGCGCAGCGTGCCCAGCAGTTGCGTCGCCGCGGCGGTACGGAGTAAGGCAGGGGTACGGCTGAAATGAGTGCGGCCAGACGGCTGGACGTTCCCGGGTTCCTGGATCGTCACGCCTGTTTCGACGCGAGCTCGATCACGGTGATATCGGAGGGGGCGCCCACACGGACCGGAGGTCCCCACGCGCCCGCGCCACGGGTGACGTAGAGCTGGGTGTCGCCGTAGCGTTCCAGACCGGCGACGGTTGGATTGGCCAGGCCGGCAAGGAAATTGCCCGGCCACATCTGGCCGCCGTGGGTGTGGCCGGACAGCTGCAGATCGACGCCGAACTCGACCGCGTCGTGAATCTGCACCGGCTGATGTGCCAGCAGCACCGCGGTACGCGCGAGATCACGGTTTCCGAGCGCCGCGACGAAATCCGGCCCCTGCCCGATGCGTGCACCCTGAATATCGTTGACGCCTGCGAGGTCGAAATGTGGCAGTTCGGTGCGGCTGTTCGCCAGCAGGTGCAGTCCGAGTTCCTGCACGTGCTCGGTCCATTGTTCGGCGCCGGAGAAGTATTCGTGGTTGCCGGTGACGAAATAGGCGCCATGTCTCGCGTGTAGCCGCGACAGCGGTTCGACCGCTGACCGCAGGTGTTCGACGCTACCGTCGACCAGATCGCCGACCACGGCAATGAGATCCGGCTGTGTGCCGTTGATCGTCTGGACCACCCGCTCGGCGAACCCGCGGCCCAGAATCGGACCGAGATGAATATCGCTGACCACGGCGATCCGGAATCCGTGCGCGGCGCGCGGCAGATTGGCCAGCGGCACCGTCAACTGCTTTACCCGCGGACCGGTCAGCACGCCGTAGCTGCCATAGCCGACGGTGGTCACCGCCGCCAGCGCCGCCGCACCGCTCGCCGCACGAGAAACGAAGAGCCGCCGCGAAACCGACGCGGGATCTTCCTGCTGCTTCCGGCGATCTCGCGTCGCGGCGTCGGATACCCCGGTTGCGGGAACCACTACGTGCTGGGGTGTCGGGACCATCGTCGCGGAGCTGTTCGCGCGGGTGATCCACCGTCGGAAGAGCGGCCGGACCAGCTCGCTCACCAGCAGCCACAGCACGAGATAGACCAACAGCGCCCCCCACATATAGCCGGGCCAGGCGATGATCTGGATGATCAGGAACGGAATCCCGGCGGATTCGGCCACGAACGCACCGACCAACAGCGCCGGCCCCGCGATGATCACTCCGGTACCCGCTCGGCGGGCGATCGACCAGCGCACCGTCGTATCTCGCACGAGCCGCCGCCACAGATACCAGTGCAGCCCGCCGAACATCCCCACAACAACGAGTCCTGCGACAACCAGCATCACGACAACGAACACCACGCCCACACTCTATGTCGAGGCGAAGTTCGACGAGCCGAACCAAGTGGCTTCCCGTGGCGCGGCCACGGCGGTGTCGCAGCCCGCTATCACCACTCGTCCCGGCGGATCACGTTGTTCTGCAACATATTCAGCGTGGCGAGGCAAGTGCGGTCGTGTAGGTGCCCGACGAAGGCAGTCCATTGACGCGGGTACCCGGGACCACGCTGTAGCTCTTTGCGCAGCGAGCGCAGCGACGCGGGTGTACGCGCACCTCGGGCTCACTGGGTTTCGGTTTGTAAGAAGGTCGAACCATCGGCTGATGTTGCCTAGAGGATCGGCGAAATGCGTTGCCGGGATTCGATTCGAGGGTTGTCCCGCACAAGCGTGCTGGGGGAGAAGCTCTCGGTGCGAAGAGAGGGCGGCGGGTTTCAGGTGGTTGCCATCTGAAACCCGCCGCCGGCAAAGGATCGGGGCCACCGCAGCCCTCGGGGCTCGCTCGATCCGAACGCCGAAGTTAGTATAGGTCAGGCTTACCTAACTTGGCAACTGGTGTGGCGCATGACGGGTTGGAGGCGACGGAAACCCCGGATCATCTCGTCGACAACTGGCACGCGGTCGGGCGGTAAACCCTCGTGGGAACGTGCGCCCCGCACGCCCCGGCAGGGTCGCCGCATTTGTGTGGTGTAAAGGTGAACGTATGACGCAGCAAAATGCGACCGCGATCGAATCGCTGGCCGATGTCACGCCCGAGCAAATGACCGAGCTCAGCAAGGGCTCCTTCACCGATCTGATCGGCCTCGAGTTCACCGAGGTGACCCCGGACGTCGTGCGCGGTGAACTGACGGCGGGTCCACAGCTGCTCCAGCTGGCCGGGATCATCAATGGTGGCGTGTACTGCACCATCGTCGAAACGCTAGCGAGCGTCGGCGCCGGTGTCTGGTTCGCCGCGCAGGGTAATGAGGGGACCGTCGTCGGTGTCAACAACAGCACCGACTTCCTGCGCGCGGTCCGTGAGGGCAAAGTCTACGGCGAGTCGACGCCGCTGCACCGCGGTCGACTGCAGCAGCTCTGGCAGGTGGTGCTCACCGACGACGCCGGTCGCACGGTGGCACGTGGGCAGGTCCGCCTGCAGAACCTGCCCGCGCGGGACTGACGGGTCGCTCGTCGGGCATGGTCGGATCGACCGTGCCAGAATGGCCGTCACCCATCGATCCGCCCAGCTGAGGAGCCCGTATGCGTCTTTCGCCGCACGAGCAGGAACGGCTGCTGTTGAGCTACGCAGCCGAGCTGGCCCGGCGTCGGCAGGCCCGCGGGCTCAAACTGAACCATCCCGAGGCGATCGCGTTGATCACCGACCATGTGCTGGAGGGCGCGCGGGACGGGCGATCGGTCGCGGAGCTGATGTCGTCGGGGCGAACGGTCCTCGCGCGTGCCGATGTCATGGAGGGCGTTCCTGAGATGATCCATGATGTGCAGGTCGAGGCCACCTTCCCGGATGGAACCAAGCTCGTCACTGTCCACCACCCGATCGGGTGAGCGCCATGATTCCCGGCGAATACCTCTGTGCCGAAGGCACTATCGAGCTGAACGCAGGCGCGGACCGCATCGAGCTCGACGTCGTCAATGCCGGCGACCGACCGGTCCAGGTCGGCAGCCATGTGCATTTCCCGCAGGCCAATGCCGCATTGCGGTTCGACAGAGCCGCCGCGCACGGGCGTCGGCTCGACATACCAGCCGGGACCGCCGTTCGCTTCGAACCCGGCCTCGGGCAACGCGTCTCGCTGGTGCCGCTCGGCGGCACCCGTGAGGTCTACGGCATCAGTCCGTCCCCGCCCGGCCGTCTCGATGACTAGCGCGACGCTGGGCGGGCTCGACGTGTGCGATGCCGTATTCCGGAAGGTAGGACGCGATGGGTGAACTGAGCCGGGCCCGCTATGCCGAGTTGTTCGGACCCACCGCCGGTGACCGGATTCGCCTCGCCGACACCGATCTGCTGATCGAGATCACCGAGGACCGCAGCGGCGGCCCTGGACGGGCGGGCGACGAGGCGGTGTTCGGCGGCGGCAAGGTGCTGCGCGAATCCATGGGGCAGGCCCGTGCCAGCCGCGCCGAGGGGACGCCGGACACCGTGATCACCGGTGCGGTCATCGTCGACCACTGGGGAATCGTCAAGGCCGACATCGGTATCCGCGACGGTCGGATCTGTGCCATCGGCAAGGCGGGCAACCCTGAAACCATGTCAGGGGTGCATCCTGACCTGGTGGTCGGACCGTCCACCGAGATCATCGCAGGCAACGGCCGGATCGTCACCGCGGGCGCCATCGACTGCCACGTGCACTTCATCTGCCCGCAGCTGATGGACGAGGCACTCGGCGGCGGCATCACGACACTGATCGGCGGCGGCACCGGCCCCGCCGAGGGCAGCAAGGCGACCACAGTGACGCCAGGGTCCTGGCATCTGGCGCGCATGCTGGAGGCCACCGACGGCTGGCCGATGAACATTGTGCTGCTCGGCAAGGGCAACACTGTCAGCGCCGAATCGATGTGGGAGCAATTGCGCGGCGGCGCTTCGGGTTTCAAGCTGCACGAGGATTGGGGCTCCACCCCGGCCGCCATCGATGCCTGCCTCACCGTCGCCGACGCGGCGGGGGTCCAGGTCGCCTTGCATTCGGACACGTTGAACGAGGCGGGCTTCGTCGAAGACACGCTCGCCGCCATCGCGGGCCGTGGCATCCACGCCTATCACACCGAGGGCGCGGGCGGCGGCCACGCGCCCGACATCATCACCGTCGCTTCCCATCTCAACGTGCTGCCCAGCTCCACCAATCCGACACGACCACACACCGTCAATACTCTCGACGAGCATTTGGACATGCTGATGGTGTGCCATCACCTCAGTGCCTCCATTCCGGAGGATCTCGCCTTCGCAGAGAGCCGCATTCGTCCATCCACCATCGCCGCCGAGGATCTCCTGCACGACCTCGGCGCGATATCCATGATCGGCAGTGATTCGCAAGCCATGGGCCGCATCGGCGAGGTCGTCATGCGCACCTGGCAGACCGCGCATGTGATGAAACGTCGCCGTGGCGCGCTGCCCGGCGACGGCACTGCCGACAATGTCCGTGTCCAGCGCTACATCGCGAAGTACACCATCTGCCCCGCGATCGCCCACGGCCTCGAGGACGAGATCGGCTCGGTGGAAGTCGGCAAACTCGCCGACCTGGTTCTCTGGGACCCCGCCTTCTTCGGTGTCCGCCCGCACGCGGTGCTCAAAGGCGGCATGATCGCCTGGGCGGCCATGGGCGACGCCAACGCCTCCATCCCGACGCCGCAACCGGTGCTGCCGCGTCCCATGTTCGGTGCCGCGTCCGCCGTCGCCGCGTCCACTTCCGTGCACTTCGTCTCCGAACACGCGATCGAGGACGGGCTCGCCGATCGTCTCGATGTGCGACGAAAGTTGCTGCCCGTCAAGAACGTTCGCAAGCGGACCAAGGCCGATATGCCGCACAACGATGCCATGCCGCGGATCGAAGTGGACCCCGATACTTTCACCGTCCGCATCGATGGCGAGGTCTGGACCGAGCAGCCCGCCACCGAACTGCCGATGGCGCAGCGCTACTTCCTGTTCTGAGCCGATCCCGGTAGCCGGTCGGTTGCATACCACTCACGCGCATAGGTAAGGTCGGGCGAATCAGAGTGGGGGCGGGGGCGTTCCGAGTTCGTTCCCATCCAGCAGCGCGGTCGGGCGCATAGCGAAGGGGACGACATCGGTGAGCAACGATCTCAGTGGCGCGGCCGATGAGCTGGCCCGGTGGGCGGAGAATCTGGAGCGCAAAGCGCAGCAGTACCAGGACCTGCAGGGCAGGATGGCCGCTGTCAGCGTGACGGATACCTCTGCGGACAAGCGCGTCAGTGTCACCGTCGATGCCAACGGTGTCACCACCGGCATCTACCTCGCCCCCAGTTCGCGCGGCATGGACCCCGCCGTCCTCTCCACCGAACTCATGGCCTGCACCCGTCGCGCCCAGGCGAAACTGCGCACCCAGGTTACCGACTTGATCCACAACGCCGTCGGTGCAGATGGCGCAGGGCAAGCGATCATCAGTCAGTATGCCGAGAAGTTCCCGGACCCCGACCCGACCGACGCGCCGCCCTCGTACACCCCGCCGCCCGCCCCGTCGCCGACCTTCGATGCCGCCCCACCAGCACCGTCCGGGTCGGTGTCGGGCCGCCCACCTGCTGGTACGCGCAAGCCCAACCGCGACGACATCGTCGTCCCCGACGAGCCCAGCGAAGAGGACCTGTACTACCAGCGCAAGTCCTGGTTGGAGTGAGCCGGTCCGGCTGAACTCGCGGATCCACACATTCCGAGGATCCGGCTGGCGGGGGGCGAGAACTGTCGTCCGTTGTCGGCTCGTGGACACTGGCCGGTTGTGATCCGTGCCGACCCGACTTCGCGGCTGCGGTGACGGCCCGACGGGAACCGGGCCAACGCCTGCGGCCGAGGTCACCGTGCCGAGCGGATCGCCTGAACAATGATGTCGGCGATGCCGCGCATACCTTGCAGCGTCGGGTGGTAGGGGACAAGGGTTTCGGTGGCGAGCACGGGGTCGAACCAGCGGACTCCGGTGGGGGCGCACATATCGTGGCCGACGGCTTGGGATTTGGTGTCGATATAGGTCGCCGATCGGGCGGTTGCCTCGCGGGAAACGACGGTGTTGAGGCGGTCGAATTCGGCCTGGACGTAGCGGGCGTCGGCGGGGCGCAGGCCGGGGAGTTCGGGGCAGCCGCCGTCGCGGACATAAAGGGGCCAGCCGTCCACGAAGATGGCTGCCTTCGGGGCGAGGTTCGAAATTTGCTGCAGGGCAGCGGAATACGGTGCCGCGATGGCGTCGATATCGGCGTCCCATGCGGGGTCGACGCAGGCTCCGCCGACGATCCCGGCCAGGTGGCAGGTGACGACGTGCTTGGTCATCTGGGCGTCGTTGGCGCCGATGTGGAGGGTCACCAGTCTGGTGTCGGGGCCGAGGGCCTCGAATTGCGGTGTGATGCCGGGGCCTTGGGATTTGGTGAGATCGGTGATCTTGGCCGAGCTGCACGTCCGGTCGTCCAGCCGGAGGCCGAGGTCTTTGGCGACCAGCTTCGGGGTGTTGGTGGTCGAGCGGGCGCATTGTGGTGGAGCGCCGGTATCGAAGTTCTGTACTCCGGTCGTTGCCGCGCCGGAATCGCCCAGCGCCACGTACTCCGCACCGCCGTCGACGGGCGCTGCGGCGGCGGGCGTGAGGAATGTCGAGGCAAGCGCGAACAGGCCGGCGGTGATTGCGGCAGCGCGCCAACGGATCCGGCGGGTTGTCATGGCTGTACTCCCGATCGGTCGGATTCCGGCAACGCCATGGCGGGCCAGTTTGAAAGTGAGACGCGGCAGTCTCGATTGTGACGCAGGTTACTCGCTGCGCAGCGGCTCTCGCAAGACCATGCGCCGCGAAATCGGCAGGCCGGGTTCACGAGCCGCGACAATCCTGTTGCGGTGGCAGACTGCGACTATGACGACATTCGACTGGGCCGATGTTGACACCTATCTCGTGGACAGGCTGGTGGGAGACCGGGATACGGCGGCGGCGTTGGCGACGAACGCGGCGGAAGGGCTGCCCGCCATCGATGTGTCCGCCGCGCAAGGGAAATTTCTGCACCTGGTCGCGCGGTCGATCGGTGCGCGGCGGGTGCTCGAGATCGGCACACTCGGCGGGTACAGCACGATTTGGCTGGCTCGTGCGGTAGGGGAGAAGGGATTGGTGGTCACCCTCGAATTCGAACCCCGCCATGCCGAGGTGGCGCGCGGGAACGTGAACCGCGCCGGGGTGGGCGATCAGGTCGACATCCGGGTCGGTGCCGCACTCGACAGCTTGCCGGTGCTGGCTGCCGAGGATCCTGAGCCATTCGACCTGGTATTCATTGACGCCGACAAGGTGAACAACTCGAACTACGTCCAGTGGGCGCTGCGGTTGACCCGCCCCGATTCGGTGATCATCGTCGATAACGTGGTCCGCAACGGTGCGGTGGCCGACGGGGCCTCCACCGAACCGGCGGTCCAAGCCAGTCGTGATCTGATCGATCTCCTGTCGAACAACCCGCAGCTGGACGCAACCGTCCTGCAGACCGTGGGTTCCAAAGGCTGGGACGGCTTCGTCTACGCCGTCGTCAACGCCCAAATACCCGCCTAACCCTGTCGCGGCGTCGCGAGCGGGACCTGGTGGAGGGCTTCTCGGAAGATGCCGCAGTCAGGTCCCGTTCGCGCGCGAGGCGGGTTGTGGTCAGGGGATCAGGACTACTTTGCCGACGGTGGCGCGGGTTTGCAGTGCGCGGTGGGCCTTCGCGGCGTCGGCGAGCGCGAAGCGCTGGACGGCCGGGCGCAGGCGGCCCGCGGCGGCCTCGGCGAGGGCGCGGTCTTCGAGGATGCGGATGGTGCCGCCGACTCTCTGCAGCATCGGTGGTCCGATGACCATTTGCGAACTGATGCCACGCTCGGCCAGCTCCTCCTCGCTGAACGCGAACGGCTGGTCACCGGGCTTTCTGCTGGACCAGCCGTAGACGAGATGCTGTCCACCCTTGCCGAGTAGATCTACTGCGGCACGGGTGATTTCGCCGCCAACCGAGTCGAAAAGGATGGTGGCACTGCGGTCGCCGAGCAATGCGCGGACCTGCGCGATCCAATCGGACTGCGTGTAGTCGACGGCGATGTCCGCGCCATTGCGTTGCACCAAATCGACTTTCGCCGGCCCGCCGGCCAGTCCGACCACTGTGGCCCCGGCGTTCCGGGCGTACTGGACCAGCAGTGTCCCGATGCCGCCCGCGGCGGCTGTCACCACTGCAACGCTGTCCGGGCCTAGCTCGGCGAACTGCAGGATGCCCATGGTGGTGCGGCCGGTGCCGATGACGGCGACCGCCGCCGGCGGATCGATATTCTCGGGAATCTCTTGCAGCCGAGCGGCTTCCGTCACGGCGAACTCGGCGTAGCCGCCGGGCGCATTACCGAGATGCGCGACGACCTGTTTGCCGAGCCATGCGGTGTCGACGTCGGGACCGATCTGGTCGACGGTCCCGGCGACCTCGCGCCCAGGGACAGTGGGCAATTCAGGGAGGGGGACCGGGCCTTGCGCACCGCTCCGGATGGCGGTGTCGATCATGTGGACACCGGCTGCCGCCACCGCAATGCGCACTTGGCCCGGTCCGGGTTCTGGATCCGGGACCTTCTCGTAGCGGAGGTTCTCGGCGGGGCCGAAGGTGTGAAGTTGGATGGCGTGCACGGGGACTCCTGTTCGCGGGGTGGTCGCGACCCACTCTTCAACATCAACCGTGGTTCAGGTCAATTGCACATGCGCCGTGCGACGACGAGCCGCTGGCGGTGTACGGCGGGCAAGCTTGGTCAAAATTGATCACCATACGTAGATATGCGCATTAACGCACTTGTTTATCGGCAACCCGCCCACCGCCCGGCCGAGCCGGGCGCGGCAAGGATGGGGAGGGGGTCCGTGTTCGCCGGCTCGGGTAGTGAAGTGCGCGCAGGCGGGACGAAGATGCTGGCTCTCGAGTGGGTGCACACGTGTGCGCAGCTGGGGGTGACTACTACCGGGGCCTCGATGGTGCATGCAAAAGGGGGTGCCGGCGAGGGTCTACCAGGTGGCGTCCGACATGCAGCGTCACCTCTTGGCGCGCGCCTCGAAGCCGTCGCAGAGTGCGGACAGTCCGAGGTAGAGCAGGTCCTCGGAGGTCAGGTCGCTCACGCCGATGCCGTCCAGTTCGGCGAGTGCGGGCGGAACCGGCTGCTGTGACTTTCCTTGCAGCAAGGCGCGCAGTCCGTTGTCTCCATCGGGGTTGATTCCGTCGCGGGCGAACAGGGCGCCGCTGATCTGCGGCAAGGTTGCGCCGGAGATGTAGTTCCACACCGTGAAGGCCATGGTGGTTGCCTCGCGGGCCGAGACGTTCAGTTCGCGCAGCCCCTCGACGAGCCACGCCAGGCATGCCAGGCTCTGTGGGCCGAAGCTGTAGCGGGGCATCGCGAAGGTGAGTAGCACCCACGGATGCTGTTGGTAGAGCGCCCAATCGATCTCGGCGGCGATGCGGACCCGGTCGCGCCAGGTCCAGTTCCTGCCCTCTGGTGACGGGTACGGATTGCGGCGTGCGACCTCGTCGGTCATTGCGGCGAGCAGCTCGTCCTTGTTCGCGACGTGCCGGTAGAGCGACATGGCGCCGACGCCCATGCGCTCGGCGATGTGGCGCATCGACAGCGCATCCAAACCGCCGGTGTCGGCCAAGGTGATGGCGGTGTCGACGATGGCGGATTTGGTGAGCTTCGGCTCAGTCATCCTATGACTCGCTTCCAGTTCCCGGCTCGGTTGCGTACACTGTACCCGAGCTTGTGCGTACGGCGTACGCGACATGGGAATCGAATCGACTGAGGTGTTGGAATGACAGAGGTGCAGGCAGTGCGGCTGACAACGGCGCCGCTACCGGCCGGCTCGCGCCGAGCCTGGCTGGGTCTTGTGGTGCTTTTGCTGCCGGTGCTGCTGGTGTCGATGGACATCTCGGTGCTGTTCCTCGCCATGCCGACCCTCACCCTCGACCTCGACCCGTCGGCCACTCAGCAACTGTGGATCCTCGACATCTACGGCTTCCTGATCGCGGGCCTGCTGATCACCATGGGCAATCTCGGCGACCGGATCGGGCGGCGCAATATCCTGCTCGTCGGCGCCTCGGTCTTCGGCGTGGCATCGATCATCGCCGCCTTCGCGCCGAGCGCGGGTGTGCTGATCGCCGCGCGCGCACTGATGGGTGTGGGTGGCGCGACGCTGCTGCCCTCGAGCCTCGCCCTGATTTCCAGCCTCTTCCCGAATGCTCGTGAGCGCGCCGCCGCGATCGGCGTGTGGACCGCCTTCTTCGCTGGCGGCTCGGCCGTCGGGCCAATCCTCGGCGGGCTGCTGCTGCACCATTTCTGGTGGGGCTCGGTCTTTCTCATCAACATCCCGGTGCTGCTGATCCTGCTCGCCTTCGGCCCGTTCCTGCTGCCGGAGCACCGCGCCGGTGTGCTCGGCCCGCTGGACATCCCGAGCGTCGTGCTGTCGATCGGCGGCATTCTGCCGATGGTGTACGCAGTCAAGCACCTTGCGGCCGAAGGTCTGGATGTAAAGGCACTCGCCATCGGGTTGGTCGGCGTGGCATTGCTGACCATCTTCGTGCGGCGGCAGCGGCAGCTGGCCGAACCGCTGCTCGATCTGCGTTTGTTCCGTCGTGCCCAGTTCTCTGTCGCGATCGGCTCCAGCCTGACCGGCATGATGTCGCTGGCCGCGATGAGCTACCTCACCAGTGTCTATCTGCAGTCGGTCACCGGGCGAGACCCCCTGGCGGCAGCCATGTTCGGCATCCCCATGGCGGTGGCGGTGTTCGTGTTCTCGATGGGCGGCGCCCGTGTGGCCCGGCGCTTCGGTGTCCGGAGTTCCTTCGTATTCGCCCTGCTGGCCTCGGCGGTCGGCAATCTGCTGCTGCTCGGTGTCGGCGTCGACGGCGGCCTCGCGTGGTATCTCATCGGATCCACGATTGCCGGCATCGGCTACGGCCTTGCCTTCACCATGGTGTCCGAGGTCGCGGTCTCCTCGGTGCCGCCGGAGCGGGCCGGCTCGGCTGTCGGCATCTCCGAGACCAGCTTCGAGCTGGGCAATGCCCTCGGCCTCGCGCTGCTGGGTTCGGTTGCGGCCCTGGTCTTCCGGTCGGGTGGGGACTACTCCGCCACGCTGGGCGAGACCATTCAGCGGTCCGACGGCAACACCGCCCTCATCGACTCCGCTCGCGAGTCGTTCGTCGCCGGCATGCATGTGGCGACGTCGGTCGGTGCTGTGCTGTTGGTTGTCATGGCAATCGTGGCCTATTTCGCTCCGCGGCAGCATCGCTGATCACGCCGACGGATGGCCGGCTCCACCGACTGCCCGCGCGCGGGAGTGAGCCGATAGGGCCTGTCACAGCGGATCGGGAACGGCGGTTGATCATGTCGGCCGTCGATACCGGATGTGCAGTGGCCCCTCGGCCAATACAGTCGAGTATGTGAACGAGACACCGGCCACCGGCAATGGACGGCCGCTCGCCGAGCGGATCGCGAGCCGACTGCTCTACCCGACCTCACGGCCGCGCGAGACGACGTTGCGTGCGGAGGTCTCCGGCCGGATCGTCCTGGTGACCGGTGCGTCACACGGCATCGGAAAGGCCAGCGCCCACAAGCTGGGAGCGGCCGGTGCGATCGTGCTGCTGGTGGCGCGTTCGCGCCCGGACCTCGAACAGGTAGCCGCCGAGATCGCCGCAGCGGGTGGCACCGTCCACGTGTACCCTACCGATCTGACCGATATGGACGCTGTCGAGCGACTCGGCCACGAAATGCTCGACGCGCACGGGCACATCGACGTGCTGGTGAACAATGCGGGCAAGTCGATTCGCCGCTCGATCGACGAATCCTATGATCGCTTCCACGATTTCACCCGCACCATCGACGTGAACTACCTCGGCCCGGTGAAGCTGCTGCTGACGCTGCTGCCGAGTATGCGTGAACGCAGGCAGGGTCACATCGTCAACATCTCCACCTGGGGTGTGCGGATGCCGCCCGCACCGAGGTGGGCGGCGTATGGCGCCTCGAAATCCGCCTTCGACGTCTGGCTGCGCAGCGTCGCCGCCGAAATCGCCGCCGACAAGGTCACCACCACCTCGATCTACATGCCCCTCGTCCACACCAGGATGAGCGCACCCACCGACTTCAGCCGTGTCCCCGGCCTCACCGTCGACGAAGCCTCCGACCTCGTCTGTCACGCGATCACCACCAAGCCCCGCGAGATCGCTCCATGGTGGTCGTCCGGTGTGCAAGCCTGGTCGGACCTGACCCGTGGCCGCGCCCAGCGTTTCATGGAACGCACCTTTCGCCGCTGACCGTCGTCGGTTGGGAAAGGCGCCGGCAGCCGCCTGCGACACGCCGGGGCATAGGATCGACGGATGCCAGGATCCGCCGAGCGAGCTACCAGCCTGGCGCTGCTCTTCACCCTCGCCGACTCACGGCTGCCGATCGGCGGGCATGTGCACTCCGGCGGCGTCGAGGAGGCGGTTGCTTCCGGGCTCGTGCGTGATATCGCGACGGTGGAGCTTTATCTACGTCGTCGGATACGCACCTCCGGGCTGGTTGCCGCGTCGTTGGCGGCGGCGGTGTGCTCGGGCGCGCTCGAGCCGGTGCGTGCGGAGGCCGAGGCCGACGCGAGGACGCCCGCGCCCGGTGCCCGCACGGCGTCGCGCGCACAGGGCCGCGGTCTCCTGCGTCTGGCCAAACAGATTTGGCCGCAACATGATTGGGTCGCGCTCGGGTCGCGTCCGCATCTGTCTACGGTGTTCGGCATGGTCGGGGCGGCCTGCGCGGTCACGCCGCAGGAGACTGCGGGAGTTGTCCTGTACACGACGTTGACCGGCGCGGCGACCGCCGCTCAGCGACTGCTCGCCTTGGATCCGGCTGCCCGAAACAATCGGTTTGACCGGGTCGCGCCTGCCGTTGGCGGCCGGCGGGACGCTGTTCACCCGAGTCGGGCCACTGCTCGCCGGCTGATCCGCCGGCCGACGAATCCCGTGCAGCGGACCGCGACCTCTTAATTGCTGAAAGACTGCTGCTGCGTGGAGTGGCTCGACGTGCTGGTCTCGGCCGGGTACCTTCTCGGGCGGTGTTCTCCTCGGGCCGAGCGAGAGTCGCCGATGGCTGTTCGCGAAGAATGTGCGGTCGATGCGGTTAGCCGAGCGCAAGATGGGACATAAGAGAAGGGTGGGAACTCGACAGCGTCGTCGAGTTCCCACCCTTACCGGTTTCGAGCTCGATCAGTCGCCGACGACCCGTGAGGGTGCGTTGAAGGCGTTGATCGCACCGACCGCGGCACCGGCTGCCGCACCAACAACTGCCGCGGGGATCGTGATCACCGCGGCACCGAAACTGGCGCCCAGCATCGGCCCTGCCAGGATGCCGATAGGCAGCAACGGCACGCCGGCCACCAAGCCGACTACGCCGCCGACAGCGGCCGAGGTCAGCGCAATTGGGACCGACGAGGCTGCCCCCGCTACCGCACCCATCGCGGCGGTACCGATGGTCTGTCCGGCGATCCGGTCGGACCTGCTGCGTTCCATCCCGATCGAATCGAGGAACGTTGCGAGATCGGCCTCGGCCAGCGCGGAACTGTCGTTGATCTGGATCGCCTGTTCCTGGTTGATCCATTCCGGCGCCGCTATCGTGACGTCACCGAAGCGGAACTGGCCGGGAGGTGGCGCGATCGGCGGGACGGGGGCCACCGGGATGGGCGGGTGCAGCACCCCGACCGGCGCGAGATAGCGCTTTTCCGGCGCGGTTCGCGACCACTGCAGTGAACTGTGCGTGTCGTCAGGGATGTTCAGCCCCTCATACGGCATCGCGTTGGGCGAGTCGGCCGCAGGCCACTGCGCCTTCTGCTCGGGGTGCGTGACCGCATTCGACTGAGCGGGTTCGGCATTGGCAGTGCCGGTTCCCAGCGCCAGGGCTAGCGGTACCGCGCCCGCCGCGACCATCGAACCCACTTTTTGTCGCTGCGGGTTGGTAGCTCTGTGCTTGCCCGTGGCCATACATCACCTTTCATTTCCGGAGAGTTGTCGTGTTCGACGCCACACATTCGGACCCAACCGGGCAAGAGGATTGGTCGATTCTCAGGAAAGGCAAAGGTTTGATATTGCCAGATATTAGCTGTAGCACTGTGCTGTGAGGTTCGAGGCGGTTGCCTCCTGGAAATGCGCGCCCGGATTCGCGTGCCAGAAGTTCGCTCGACAAGTGGAACGTGGGTGAGCCGGACGATGATGCTGATCGGATACGGCCGGGGCCGCCCGCCTCAGCCTGCCTTGCGGTCGGCTGCCGCCTTCTCCGCCTTGTCGAGGGCCTTGGCCTTCTCCACGGTCTTGCCGTTCTCGGCAGGCGGCGCGCCGAGCGCGGCCGCGAGCTCGTCGGCATCCTCCTCGTCGGCGTTGACCGTCTCGAGAGCGAGCCGGGCGAACACCCACTGCTCGGTCGCCGCCATCTGACCGCGGCTGCGCCCGAGGAAGGTCACGAACCACTGGATGACGGTGATGATCCGGCTGCGGTAGCCGACCAGGTAGTAGAGGTGCAGCGCGAGCCAGGCCAGCCAGGCAATGAACCCGCCGAACTCCAGCTTGCCGATCTGGCAGACGGCGCTGAACCGTGACACCGTCGCCATGCTGCCCTTGTTGAAGTACTTGAACGGCTTGCGATCCTGCGGCGCTTGGCCTTTCAGGCCGGCCTTGATCTGCTTGGCTGCATAGGTCGAACCCTGGATCGCGCCCTGCGCCATGCCGGGCACGTCCGGCACCGACATCAGGTCGCCGACGACGAAAACGTTCGGGTAGCCCTTGATGGTGAGGTCGGGTTCGACGATGACCCGCCCGGCGCGATCGACCTGGGTGCCCTCGGACTGTTCGGCGAGCATCTTGCCGAGCGGGCTGCCCTGGACGCCGGCCGACCACACCTTGCAGGAGGACTCGATGCGGCGAACGGTGCCGTCGGAGTCCTTCACCGTGACGCCGTGCGCGTCGATATCGGTCACCATGGCATTGAGCTGGATCTCGACGCCCATCTTCTCGAGCCGCCGCTGCGCCTTGCCGCCCAGCTTCGGGCCCATCGGGCCGAGCACCGCGCCCGCGCCTTCGAGCAGGACGACTCGCGCGTCACGCGGATCGATGTTGTGGAACGTGCCTTCGAGCGTGCGATCAGAGAGTTCGGCGATCTGGCCCGCCAATTCGACACCGGTGGGTCCGGCCCCCACCACTACGAAGGTGAGCAGCCGGTCCCGCATTTCCTGCGTGGTGGCCAGTTCGGCCCCTTCGAAGGCGCCCAGGATGCGCGCGCGTAGCTCGAGTGCGTCATCGATGGTCTTCATGCCCGGCGCGTAGGTGGCGAACTTGTCGTTGCCGAAGTAGGACTGCTGCGCTCCAGTCGCCACGATCAGACTGTCGAACTCGGTGACGGTGTTCTGGTTGAGCAGTTGCGAGGTCACCGTCTTGGCCTGCAGGTCGATATCGATGACATCGCCGAGCAGCACCTGCGCGTTCTTCTGCTTGCGCAGGACCAGGCGGGTGGCCGGCGCGATTTCGCCCACCGAGAGGATACCGGTGGCCACCTGGTAGAGCAGCGGCTGGAAGAGGTGGGTGGAGGTCTTGGAGATCAGGGTGACGTCCACATCGGCGTGCTTGAGGTGCTTGGTTCCGAACAAGCCGCCGAAGCCGGAGCCGACAACCACCACCCGATGACGACGGTTCTCGACAGACTCAGTGCTCATCGTCCTGCTCCTCGACAGACCTGGGCTTGGCCCCACGAACGTTGTTGACCCGCCTTACGGTAGTCGGCGCCGACTCGACCGTCACGGCGAGATCCCGGTTCCTGCTGTGCTGCGAAGCGATACCACCCTGCCGCCGATCCGCCGGGTGGAGCGTTGATGGGGCGAACCGACCGAATGAATGTGAGAAAGAGAATACGATAGATGCTGTCGTTCAGGGAGGTTTGCCGATGGTTGCCCGCGACCGTGTCGTCGGCCGAAAGCCCAGCGCACAGCCTGAATCCGAGAATGCTTCGTTGATCGATATCCCTGGTGGGCACCTCATCGATCGCGCATTGCGACGCGTTCCGGAGCGCCGCAGAGTCCTTGCCTCACCGCCCCGCGGCAGCGCGACCACCGCGGTCGACGGCGACGCGGGTCTGCCCTATTTCGGGCGCGGACTGCATTATCTGCGCTGGGGTCCGGCGGAGATGATGAACCGCTATCGCCGCTACGGCCCCGTGTCACTCAACAGCTCCCTCGGTATCGATCGGGTGCTGGTCTGCGGACCCGATGCGATCGACGAGGTGCTCGGCAGGCGCCGCCGCGATTTCGGTCAGGGGTGGGACTACTTCATCGGCCCGTTCTTCGGGCGCGGTCTGCTGCTGCTCGAATTCGAGGAGCACATGTTCCATCGCCGGATCATGCAGCAGGCGTTCACCAGGGACCGGCTGGAGGCCCATCTGACCGCGCTGACGCCGGTGGCCGGCGAGGCAATCGGGCGCTGGGTTCCGCACGGCGAGACCCGCAGGACAATCAAGCTGTACCCGACGATCAAGGAACTGACCCTCGAGATCGCGGGGGAGACCTTCATGGCCGTCGACGTCGGCGCCCAACGCCGCATGCTGCTGGGTGCCTTCCTCGACTGCACGCACGCCGGGCTCTCGATCATCCGTCATCCGGTCCCCGGCGGGCATTGGCGTGCGGGTCTGCATGGCCGCAAGGTGCTGGAGGACTACTTCACGGCGATGCTGCCGCAGAAGCGGCGCACCGAAGCACCGGACTTCTTCTCTGGTCTGTGCCATGCGCGCACCGAGGACGGTGCGGAATTCAGCGACGCCGATGTGGTGAACCACATGATCTTCCTGATCATGGCCGCCCACGACACCACCACGACGACGGCCACAGCGGTCGCCTACTACCTGGGTAAACATCCGCAATGGCAGCAGCGCGTGCGTGCCGAAGTGTCGGCCATCGATCACGAAACCGGCAGTGCCGCACCGACGATCGCGGATCTGGACCGGATGCACGATCTCGACCTGGTGATCAAGGAGAGTCTGCGGTTGGTGCCGCCGGTGCCCGGTCTGGTGCGGCGGGCGGTGCGCGACACCGAAATCGCGGGCCGCTACATTCCGGCGGGCACGCCCTGCGATCTCGCCTACAGCGTCAACCATATGCTGCCGGAGCTGTGGACGAGGCCCGAGCGGTTCGACCCCGAGCGTTTTGCCGAACATCGCAGGGAAGACAAGTCGCACCGCCTCGCCTGGCTGCCGTTCGGTGCGGGCGCACACAAGTGCATCGGCATGCACTTCGGCACGTTCGAGGTGAAAACGATCATCGCCGCACTGGTGCGCGCATACGAGTGGACGATCCCCGAGGACTATCGAATGCCCTGGGGTTTCTCGACCATTCCGTTTCCGAGAGACGGCGCTCCGGTCGATCTACGCCGCCTGTGACAGGACCGCGCAGCAGCAGTCCTCGGCTGCTGCGCGGTTGGGGGTGGTCAGCGCCCGGAGAAAAGGAGCTCCGCAACCTTGGTGTCGGTCTCGGCGCCCTCGGTGTAGCCGCCGGCGTCGCCGAGCGAACTCATGATCGCCAGGGTGTAGCGCTCGCCGGGGCCTGCGAAGCCGACCGAATTCACCACCCAGCCACCCTGCTCGGCAGACCAGCCGTTCTTCAGCCCCGGTTGCATCTTCGGACCTGCGCCCCACACACCCCAGTGCTGGTTCATGTCCACCGAGCGCATCCGGTCGAAGAGATAGCTGCGGTCGTCGGGATGCATACGCGTGAAAATGTTGTCCATCAACCGGTCCAGGTCGGCGGCCGTGCACTTCTGGAAGGACCAGTCCGGGAACAACGCGGTGGTTGTCGGTAGCGGGACGAGGGTAACCATGCCGTTGGCGCGGAAGGCATTGTTGTAGGCCATCCGGTCGAAGCCCGCGTACTTGTTCCAGAGGAAATCGGCGGCGGCGTCGTTGGAGGTCGCCAGCATCGACTCCATCAGTCCGCGGTCGCCCGGCGTGAGGTCGATCGCGCCGACCCGCGCGCGATTGAGCAAATCCTCGGCAATCGCGAGCTTGATGGTCGAGGCGGTCCAGACCGAGTTCTCGGCATTCTCGTTCGCGTACACCCCGCCGCTGACCCGATCGCGAACCACGTAGCCGGTGACGCCGGGCCGACCGCTCAAGTAGGCGTCCACGGCCGCGATCCGGTTGCTCATATCGCAGTCGAAGCCGGGCAGGCAGCCTTGCATATGCGCGGGCGGCGCGGCGTTCGCGATCGGTAACAGCGCAGGTACGCTCGGTATCAAGATCGCCGCGGCAGCAAGGACACAGGTTGATGCGGCCACGCGGGGAACGGCCCGGGTGACGGCCAAGGGGTAACGCACGAGGGAACACGATGGCACATCGGCGCGCTGGGCGCACGTCTTGAGCTGGGCTGGCGACTGTGCTACTGCGAACGTTGCGCGCTTGCCTTGCAGTGTCTTTCGCAGCGGGTCGATCAGCGGAAAGCTGCGCGCAATTCCTCGACGGTTCGTCCGTTGAGCCGGTAGCAGTGCGCAAAGGCCTCGGAGTGACTATCGCGTGGCCAGGAATGTAAGACACAGGTGCGGCCATATGAGCGCGAGTTGACCAGCTCCCATCTGTCTCCGACTCGGCGGACTGTGAACCCGCCTCTCGGAACAAGGGGAATCACCATCGCAACCATGAAACGCGAACCAGCCTTTCGTGCAGTCTCCCGTTCCTCCCCGGTTGAGCACTGTTGCACATCGAGGCACTCGATCCGAGGTGACACGACGAAGTAAATCGTTCGTGTGTGGCTTATTTCACTCTCGGGCCACTGGGGTGCCGAAATTGCGTACCGATCGCTGGGCGTATAAACGTGCACGAAGCCCGAGGCGTTTCGACACAGAATCCGGACCCGACGAGAGGGCGCAGATGCCGCTGCACATCCACCGTGCCGAGCGCTCCGACGCCCTGGCGGATTCGCTGGCTGCGATGCTGGCCGTGCCGCTGCCCGATCCGTTCGCCGCGGAGGTGGTCGCGGTGCCCGCCAAAGGGGTGGAGCGCTGGCTGACACAGCGGTTGTCGACGGTGCTCGGCGTCGGCGGATCGGCGCGGACCGATGGTGTCGCGGCGAATATCGAATTCCCGTCGCCTGCCGCGCTGGTCGCCGCGTCGCTTGCCGCAGCGAGCGGAGTGCGACCCGAGGACGATCCGTGGGCGTCCGAGCGTGTGGTGTGGACGTTGCTGCGGGTGATCGACGCGTCGCTGTCCGAGCCGTGGTCGGCGGTGCTTGCCCGGCACCTGGGTGCCAACGATCCCGTCGGAGGCGAACATCGCGTGGGTCGCCGCTACGCCACCGCCGCGCACTTGGCCGCGCTGTTCGACAGTTACGCCGCACAGCGCCCGGCGCTCATCACGGAGTGGGCGGCGGGTGCCGACACCGACGGCGCCGGCGATCCGGTGCCCGACGATCTGGTGTGGCAGCCGGCGCTGTGGCGTCGGCTGCGGGCCGAGGTCGGTGCGCTCAGCCCCGCCGAGCGTCTTGCGGCCGCGTGCGACCGGTTGCGTGCGCAGCCCGAACTGGTCGATCTTCCGGTCCGGCTGTCGCTGTTCGGCGTGACCAGGTTGCCGAGCGATCAGCTCGCCGTGCTATCGGCACTGGCCGCCGGGCGCGACATTCATCTGTGGCTGGCCCACCCCAGTCCGGCCATGTGGTCGCAACTGGCCGGGCGGCCGGCTGCCGTTGCCCGCGTCGACGATGTCGGCGCGACGGTCACTCGGCATCCGCTGCTGGCGGGGCTCGCACGCGACGTGCGTGAACTCCAGCAGCGGGTGGCCGGCGTCGTCGCCACCGATGTCCACCACCCGGAGGACACCGCACCACTGACATTATTGAGTGCGATGCAGGCCGGGATTCGTGATGATGTCTGGCCACCGACCTCGGGTCTCGGTGTCACCGGCGACGGCAGCATCCAGGTGCATGCGTGCCACGGCCCCGCACGTCAGGTGGAGGTACTGCGGGAATGCTTGCTCGGGGTGTTCGCGTCCGATCCCACCTTGGAGCCGCGCGACGTGCTGATCATGTGCCCCGAAGTCGAGGCGTATGCGCCATTGGTTCGGGCCGCGTTCGGGCAGCGGACGTCGGGTTCGGGTGAGGCGGTTGCGGATTCGGCACATCCAGCGCACCGGTTGCGGGTGCGGCTCGCCGATCGCGGGCGCGGGGTCACCAATCCGCTGCTCGCGGTGATCGGGGTGCTGCTCGAACTGGCCGACGGGCGGGTGACGGTGACTCAGGTGCTGGACTTGGCCGCCTCCGAAACCGTCCGGCGCCGCTGCGGATTCGACGACGATGATATCGAGCGGTTGCGCGAGTGGGCGGCGGAATCGGGAGCGCGGTGGGGGATCGGGCAGCGGCAGCGGCAGGCGTTCGGGCTTGCCGACTTCGCGCAGAACACCCTCAACAGCGCGGTGGACCGGATCCTGCTCGGCGTCACCGCAGACGAATCATCGGAGGACTGGCTGGATCTGGCGCTGCCGCTGGACGACGTGGACAGCAACGACGTCGATCTCGCGGGCCGGTTCGCGGAATTCATCGACCGGCTCGCCGTCTGTCTGCGCGACCTGCGCGGGCCTCGACCCGCCCACGAATGGGCGTCGGTGCTCGGTCGCTGCCTCGACCTGCTCACCGATGTGCCCGACAGCCAGGCGTGGGTGCGTACCGAGGCGCGTCGCGAGCTGGCCGCCGCCACCGAGCATGCCGGCGGTGTGCCGCTGCGGCTGGCCGATATCGGCGTGCTGCTGGCCGGACGGCTCGCGGCCCGGCCGACGCGTGCCAATTTCCGCACCGGCGAGCTGACGGTCTGCACCTTGGTGCCGATGCGGTCGGTCCC
The DNA here is from genome assembly GCF_046764895.1 of Nocardia sp. CWNU-33. NCBI lineage: Bacteria > Bacillati > Actinomycetota > Actinomycetes > Mycobacteriales > Nocardiaceae > Nocardia > Nocardia sp. CWNU-33. Next base: position 190,347 of record NZ_JBKOQN010000002.1, read on the forward strand.
GCACCGCGTTGTGGTGCTGCTCGGCTTGGACGATGAGGTGTTCCCGCGGACCAGCGGCGTCGACGGCGACGACGTGCTTGCCCGTAATCCACTACTCGGCGAACGGGATCCGCGCAGCGAAGACCGGCAGCTGCTGTTGGACGCGATCATGGCGGCACGCGAGCGGTTGCTGGTGTTCCACACCGGCGCCGACCCGGTTACCGGTGCGCACCGGCCCCCCGCGATTCCGGTTGCCGAACTGCTCGACGCGATTCGGGTGTATGTCGGCGCCGACGGCATGTCGTCAGTGGTGACCCGGCATCCACTGCAGGCCTTCGATCGACGTAACTTTCTGGCGGAGCAGCCTTTCAGCTTCGACACGGTCGCCTTGGCCGGCGCGCAGGCCGCAGGCGGTGCCGCGCAGCCGCGCCCGGCGTTCCTCGCCGGACCGCTGCCTGCGGTCGATTTCACCGATGTCGCACTCGCGGACCTGATTTCGTTCGTCGAACACCCGATCCGCGCGTTCCTGTGGCAGCGTCTGGGCCTGCGCGTGCCCGAGCACGATGAGGACATCGCCGATCGGCTGCCCATCGAACTCGACGGACTCGCGAAATGGGAACTGGGCGAACGCCTGCTTGCCGCCCGGCTGACCGGCGCGGATCCGGCCGGTCTTCGTGCTGCGGAGTGGCGGCGCGGTACGCTGCCACCGTTCGGTTTCGGCGCCGCCGTTCTCGACGAGGTCGAGAACACCGTCGACAAACTGGTCCGCGCATCGCTGCCCGAATATCAGGGATCGGCGCGCGCTGTCGACATCGCGATCGATCTCGGCAACGGCCGCAGGCTCACCGGGACAGTGCCGGAGGTGCGTGGCGAAACCCTGGTCCGCACCACGTTCTCCCGGCTCGCACCGAAACACCGCATCGCTGCATGGGTGTCGCTGCTGGCACTGGCGGTCACCGAGGACCGCTCGTGGCGCGCGGTGACCACCGGCCGCAGCCAATTCGGCCGCCCCGCATGGCGTTCCGTGCTCACCGCCCCCGACGCGCCTGCCGCGCTGACGGTGCTGCGGGAACTGGTGAAACTGCGCGACGCCGGCCTCACCGAACCTCTCCCGATCGTCCCGGGAGCCACCGCCGCCTACGCCGACCGCCGCTTCCGCGGCTCCACCGTCGAGGAAGCCTGTGCCGCCGCCGAACGCGAATTCAACGGCGGCCCCAACGGTCCGGGCCCCTTCGGCGACCACACCGACCGCCACCTCCGCTATGTCTGGGGACCCGCCCCCCGCCTCGAACACCTCACCGAAGCCCCCGAACCTCCCGGCGAACCCGGCGAAATCACCCGCTTCGGTGCCCTGGCCCGCCGTATGTGGGCACCGCTGCTGGCCGCCGAAAGCCAGGGCCAGCCGTGACCGCCGGTCCTCGTTTCGCATCTTGGGGTGGCATGGTTTCCGGGGTTGTCGGCGTGGCATGTCGGGGGAGCGGGGCCGGGCGGGTGACGATGGTGGCGAGTCCTGGGTGGCCGGGTGGTAGCCGGGGTTCGGATACGCGACCGTCGGGGTCGTTGTCGGACAGCGGAAGTGGGTGGTGGGCGTGACCGTTCAGGACACGGCGTTCGCCATCCCGGAGATGGCGGCAGCCGACCGGTTCGATCCGAATGGGCCGTTGCCGACCGGTACCACGGTGTTGGAGGCGAGTGCGGGGACCGGTAAGACACACGCGATTGTCGGTCTCGCGGTGCGGTATGTGGCGGAGGCCGGGATCGATGTCTCGCAGCTGTTGCTGGTGACGTTCAGTCGGGCTGCGACGCAGGAGCTTCGGGAACGCACCCGGGATCGGTTCGTGGCGGTTGCCGCGGCGCTGGCCGATCCGGAGCGGGCGCGGACGCACTCCGATGAGCTGATTCGCCTTGTTGCCCAGGCGGATTCGAGTGAGGTGGGCATACGTCGCAATCGATTGCTCACGGCGCTCTCGGATTTCGATGCGGGGACCATCGCCACGACACACAGCTTCTGCCAGCGCATGCTGGACGAGCTCGGGTTGGCCGGTGAGCACGACCCCGGTTCGCGTCTGGTGGAGACCGTCGACGACCTGGTGGGGACCGTCGCCGACGATCTGTTCCTGAACCGGTACGCCCGCGCCGAACCGCCGTTCTCCTTGAAGGAGGCGCACACGCTGGCGCTGGCCGCCGTCGGCGACCGGCACGCGGTGCTCGTCCCGAAGGGCGACGGCGCCGCGGGGGAGCGGGTCGGCTTCGCGACCGCTGTCCGCGCCGAGACCGAACGCCGAAAGCGCCTGGCCGGTCTGCGCGATTTCGACGATCTACTGGTGCTGCTGCACGACGTCCTCGCCGATCCCACGCACGGTCCGCGCGCCTGCCGCCGCATTCGCAATCGCTATCGAGTTGCCCTCGTCGACGAGTTCCAGGACACCGACCCGCTGCAATGGGACATCCTTCGCCTCGCCTTCCACGGCCACTCGACCCTGGTTCTGGTCGGCGACCCCAAACAGGCCATCTACGCTTTCCGTGGCGCGGAGGTGCTCAGCTATCTCGACGCCGTTCAACACGCCGACACCCGTAAAGAACTCACCACCAACTGGCGCAGCGACGCAGGCCTACTGGCGGCCCTCGATCACCTGCACGGCGGAGCGGCGTTGGGCCACAAGGAAATCGCCGTCTACCCGGTGGCCGCCACCCGACCGTGGTCCCGGCTGTCGGGCCCCGGAGATCTCATCACACCGCTGCGTCTGCGCTGTTTGCCCCGCACCGGTGCAGGGCCACTGAACAAGTCGGGCTTCCCTGCCGTCGGCCGCATGCGTGCCAAGGTCGCCGAAGACTTGGCAGCCGACATCGTCGGGCTGCTGGAATCGGGGGTCCTGGTCGAAGTGCAGGCAGGACCACCAGCCGCGGCCAACTCGCGCGGCGCGAGTGCCACGGTCGAACCGAGCGCCGCCGCTGGCATCACCTCGGATGGCGCGGTCGACGTTCCAGGTGTGGTGCGCAGGCCGATCGGGCCCGGCGACATTGCGGTGCTGGTGCGCACCAGGTCTCAGATCGATGTGGTGCGGGCGGCTCTGGATCGTGTGGGAGTCGCTTCCGTTCTCGCAGGCGGCACCAGTGTGTTCGCGACGAGCAGCGCCACCGATTGGCTCTGGTTGCTGCGTGCGCTCGAACAGCCGCACCGGTCCGATCGGGTGCGGTTGGCCGCGTGCACACCTCTGCTCGGGATTACTGCCGTCGAAATCGACAGCGGCGGTGCCGATCTGGTGGGGCGGATCAGTTCACAGCTGCGTGAGTCTGCTCGGTTGTTCGTGCGGGCCGGTTTCGCAGCGGTGTTCGAGAAGCTGTCCGCGGAAGCGAATCTGGCACCGCGACTGCTGACGATCGAGAACGGCGAGCGGCAGCTGACCGATCTGCGGCACATCGCGCAGTTGCTCGATCAGGTGGCGTTGACCGAAGGTCTCGGGTTGACAGCGCTGACCCGCTGGCTTGCCGACCGGGTGCGCGATCCCGCGTCCGGGTCGGTGGCCGATCGCAGCCGCAGGCTCGATCGGGATGCGGCGGCGGTGCAGATCGCCACGGTGCATGCAAGCAAGGGCCTCGAATTCCCTATCGTCTACCTGCCCTTCGCGTGGGACAACGCGAAGAACCCTTATCCGGCGACCCTGCTGTATCACGACGACCACGGTGCCCGCGTGCTGGATGTCGGCGGCCAGGACGCCGCCGGGTACGCCGAACGCAAGCTGCGCAGTGAGACCGAGGAAGCGGGTGAGGAACTGCGCCTGCTGTATGTCGCCCTCACCCGGGCGATGTGCCAGATCGTCACCTGGTGGGCTCCGGCGATCACCACGGCGGCTTCGCCGTTGCACCGGATGATCCTCGGCCGCCCCGACGGCGGCGATATTGTTCCCGGCCGCGCCGCCGTGCCCGCGGATGCTGCTGCGGTACAACTGCTTTCGGCATGGGGGGCGGGCTCGGCAGCGGCGATTTCGGTGACGGGTGTCGAAGGATCCGACGCCGTCGAGATCCGGCGGGTGCGCAGCGAATCCGCGACCGGAGCGCTTGCGGCCGCGCAGTTCTCCCGCGTTATGGATCAGCAATGGCGGCGCACCTCGTACTCGGCGTTGACCGCAGGCGCCCACGATGCGGCTGTCGCCGAGTCCGAACCCGAGGACGAGCGAGGTCCGGCCGACGAACCGAGCGCACCGGTGCTGGAGGAGACCGACCCGCCGGTAGCGGGGGTCGCGTCGCTGATGAACGCCCTGCCCTACGGAGCAGAGTTCGGCACCCTCGTGCACGGCGTACTCGAGCTGATCGATACCGACGCGGCTGACCTGGCCACCGAGGTGCACAGTCGCTGCCGCGCGGCGACCGAGGAATTTATGGCAGAGGCGGATCCCGAAGTCCTGGGTATCGCATTGCTGGCGGTGCTGCGCACGCCACTCGGATTCGGTTGTCTTGCCGACATCTCCGGACCAGACAAGCTGAACGAGCTCGAATTCGAGCTTCCCTTGTCCGGCGGCGACGCCCCCGGCGTGCACGCGGCTACGCTGGGTCGCATCGCCGACCTGCTGCGTGAGCACCTTCCGTCCGATGACGACTTCGCTTCCTACGCAGACCAATTGGCAGCCCTGGACGACGTCCCCCTGCGCGGCTACCTCACCGGCAGCATCGACGCTGTGCTGCGCGTCACCGAATCACCTGGCGCCGAACCGCGATTCATCATCGTCGACTACAAAACCAACCGCCTCGGCTCCGGCGACCTCACCGTCGATCATTACACCCACGACCGGATGGCCGCGGAAATGCTGCGCTCCCACTACCCCCTGCAGGCGCTGCTCTATTCGGCAGCGCTGCACCGCTACCTACGCTGGCGCTTGCCCACCTACGACCCGGTCCACCATCTCGGCGGCGCCCGCTACCTCTTTGTCCGCGGCATGATCGGCCCCGAAACCCCCTCGGGTTGCGGCGTCTTCGACTGGAACCCACCGACCGAACTGATCATCGCCCTCTCCGCTCTGCTCGCCGGCGAGTCCGACCGATGAGGGCGACTACCGTCCATTGCACGCGATGGGACTCGGCATCCGCCAATTCGTGGGTGACCGGTTGCGAGGAGCGCGACCGCTCGGCGCCGCCCACCCCGTCCTCTACGCAAGTGGCTGTCCCGCGGGCGAATTCGCAGATGGCGATTCAATGGGCGCGCGGCCACTTCGTGTGGGTAGGCGCGGTGCAGATGTGTGCGGCTGTCGTACCTGCGCAGGTGGATGCTCCGTGTACGGATTCGTCGGCGGTATTGCGCACTGAGTGCGACCGCCCGGTGATGTCGAAGGGGAAGGCGGGGCGATGACATCGATTCAGTTGGCGCAGCGGGGGACCGGGTTGTTGCGGACCTTCAATGAAGCGGGGGTGCTTTCGGCGGCCGACGTGCACGTGGCGCTGCGGTTGGGACGGATGGGGCGGGAGTCGTCGGAGGAGGTGTTGTTCGCAGCGGCGCTCGCGGTGCGGGCGGTGCGGTCCGGGTCGGTGTGTCTGGAGTTGCATCGGATGCGGGAGATCGGCGTGGATGCCGACGAAACCTGGGATGCCGGAGCAGGTGTCGATCCCGCGACGTTGCCGTGGCCGGAGATCGATTCCGTTGTCGCGGCGTTGCGGGTGAGTCCGCTGGTGTGCGGTGGACCGGCGGGTCCGTTGCAGCCCTTGCGGCTTGTCGACGCGCAGCGCAGCAGCGATGCGGGTCCGCTGTTGTACCTGGACCGGTATTACCAGCAGGAGCAGACCATTCGGCGGGTGCTCACCGAGCGTTCGAGTGATCATCCGGTCGTCGATCCGACCATCGTGCGGCGTGAGCTGGACCGACTCTTCGAACTGTCGGTCGGTGCGGCCCCGGACCGGCAGCGGTTGGCCGCTGCGCTCGCCGCGACGCACTGGACGACCGTGGTCGCGGGCGGGCCCGGCACCGGCAAGACCCACACCATCGCCAGGATCCTGGCGTTGCTCGATGCACATCAGCAGGCGAATCCGAAACTGCCCGCGCTCCGGATCGCCATGGCAGCACCCACCGGCAAAGCGGCTGCGCGCCTGCAGGAAGCGGTGCGCGAGCAGGCCGACGCGCTCGACCTGCCGGAACTCACCGCCGCCACCCTGCACCGGCTGCTGGGCTGGCAGCGCGGCCGCACCACCAGGTTCCGGTTTCACGAATTCAACCGGCTGCCCTACGACGTGATCGTCGTCGACGAGACCTCGATGGTGTCACTGACGATGATGAGCAGACTGCTTGCCGCGCTGCGCCCGGATACCAGGCTGGTGCTGGTGGGCGACCCGGATCAGCTCGCCTCGGTCGATGCGGGCGCCGTCCTCGCCGACCTGGTGGCGGGACCCGTTGTCGGCGAACCGAATCCGGTACTGGACACGGTTCTCGGCGCGGATTCGCTGGAATCTACTGCGGCCGAGGATAATCCGGAAGCGCTGACCAGCCTGGAGCTAACCCGGCTGCAGGGCGGCATCGTGCGCCTGACCCGTGGTCGCCGCTTCGGTGGCAAGATCGCCGAACTCGCCGTCGCGATCCGCGCGGGCGACGCCGACACAGCGCTCGAGTTGTTGCGTGCGGGCGGCCGGGAACTCTCGCTGAGTGCACCCGACAACACGGCGGCGGTCCGCGCCGATATAGTCCGGGCCGCACGAGAGGTCACCGCGGCCGCACTCGACGGTGACGCGGCGGGCGCACTGCAGGCCCTCGAATCCCATCGACTCCTGTGCGCGCACCGACAAGGCCCGTTCGGTGTCGAACGCTGGGACCGCATGGCCGCCGAATGGGCAGCCGGGGGCGGCGCGGGTCCCGACACCTATCAGGCTCCCTGGTATCCCGGGCAGCCCCTGCTGGTCACCGCCAACGACCACGAGGCTCGCATCTACAACGGCGACACCGGTGTGATCGTCCGCATGCCCGACGGTTCCCTGCGCGCGGCACTGCAACGCGGCAGCGAGCCCTACCTCGTGCACCCCACGCAATTCCCGGCGGTGGTGACGGTCTTCGCCATGACCATCCACCGCAGCCAGGGCAGCCAGTACGACACGGTCTCGGTCGTGCTGCCCGAACCCGAATCCACCCTGCTGACCAGGGAACTGCTGTACACGGCCGTGACCAGGGCCCGCCAACACGTGCGGATCATCGGCACCGACGACTCCATTCGCGCCGGTATCGCCCGCCGCGTGCTGCGCGCCAGCGGTCTCTCGCGCAGTTCCGTGGTGCCCGCATGATCGGCCGCGGGGGCATCCGTGAGCTCCTGACCTCGGAATCTCACGCTTTCCCGCCGGCCACCGTCTACCCAGTGTGAGTTTGCCTCCGTTCGAGGAAGTCGTAGCCGAATACGGCCCGATGGTGTTGCGCGTGTGCCGGGCGGTCCTCGGTCCGACCGATGCCGCCGACGCATGGTCGGAGACCTTCCTGTCGGCATTGCGTGCCTATCCTGACCTCGACCCGGAGACGAACATCGAGGCGTGGCTGGTCACTGTCGCGCATCGGCGCGCCATCGATGTTGGGCGAGCGCTGACCCGCGCGCCAGTCCCGGCCGACACTCTGCCCGAGCGTCCGGCCCCCAACGCCGACCCGGCCGGTTACGACCCCGATCTGTGGGCTGCACTCGCGGCGCTGCCGACCAAGCAGCGCCAAGCAGTCGCCTACCACTACCTGGCAGGCCTGCCGCACGCCGAAATCGCCCAGCTGCTGGGCAATTCCACCGACGCAGCTCGCCGCGCCGCCGCCGACGGGCTGAAATCCTTACGCAAGCTCTACCCGAAGGATCGATCATGATGGCCACCATCGACCGCGGGGACCCCCTCTTCGACGGGCTGACCCCTGGCAGCGCCGACCTCCTGTCCGCCTTGCATCGTCGCCTGGCGGCCGAGGCGCAGTCCGCCGGCCTGCTCGACGTCGCCTACCGCACACTCGACACACCCGTCGGCACTCTGCTGCTCGCGGCTACCCCCGCAGGCCTGGTCCGCGTCGCCTATCCGAACGAGGACCACGACACCGTCCTCGCTACCCTCGCCGAGCGAGTCAGTCCACGAGTCCTCGCCGCACCCACGCGCCTCGACGCCGCAGCAAGGGAGATCGACGAGTACTTCACCGGCGCCCGAACACAATTCGACCTCACGCTCGACCTACAGCTCACCGGCGGCTTCCGTCGTCAGGTCATCCAGCACCTGCGAGACATCGGTTACGGCCGTCGTGAAAGCTATGCCGCCGTTGCCGCCGCCATCGGCAACCCGCGCGCTGTCCGGGCCGTCGGCTCCGCCTGCGCGCACAATCCCCTCCCGGTGGTCATCCCGTGCCACCGCGTCGTGCGCAGCGACGGCACCATCGGGCAGTACGTCGGCGGCACCGCAGCCAAGAACACCCTGCTCAGCCTCGAAGCAGCATAGGTCGTCGAGCGTCGGCCTCGGACGTCTGTGCCAGTGCTGAGTTCGGTCGCCCGGCGGAAGCCCGACGGACCGCGTAAGGGCGTCGTGCAGAAAGAAGGAGAATTCAATGACTGCATCGAAAACCAGTGCTTCACTGTCCGATCGGGTCGACGCGCAACAGTGGGCCGAGCTCACTGCCGAGATCGATGCGCATGGCAGCGCGCAGACCGGACCGTTGCTCACCCCCGGCGAATGCGCCGAGTTCGTATCGATGTGGGACGAGCGCGCCCGGTTCCGCTCCACCGTCGATATGGCGCGCCATCGATTCGGCGAGGGCACCTACCGGTACTTCGCGCACCCGGTTCCGGAGCCGATCACCGCCTTGCGTGCGGCCTTCTACCGCAAACTATTGCCCATCGCCCGAACCTGGGCGGCACGTCTCGGCGACCACGCACCGTGGCCGGACGACTTCGCGGACTGGCTGGACGCCTGCCACGCTTCAGGACAGACCAGACCGACACCGATCCTGTTGCGCTACACCAGCGGTGACTGGAATGCCCTGCACCGCGACCTCTATGGCGATCTGGTGTTTCCGCTTCAGGTGGTGATCGGCCTGGACCGCCCGCGCGTCGACCACACCGGAGGCGAGTTCCTCCTCGTCGAGCAGCGACCGCGCGCCCAGTCGAAAGGCACTGTCACAGTGCTGGAACAGGGCCACGGCTTGATCTTCACTACCCGCGACCGCCCTACCCCGAGCGCCCGAGGATGGTCGAGAGCCCCTATGCGCCATGGCGTCAGTCGTATCCGCACCGGCATCCGCCACACCCTCGGCCTGGTCCTGCACGACGCCGAATAGTCGAGTCCCACACCATGTCCGAGCGGATGTATACGCTCATCGACGCCGACGGCCGCCCGTACCGCACGGCGGTACCGGGCCGGTTCGGCGGCCACCGCCGCACCAAGATCTACGGCCGTCTCGACTGTCCCTCCGCTCTGCGCGCTCTCACCCGCGGCCATTACCACCCCCATCGCGTCTTCTTCGCCGACGAAGTCACTGCCATCGGCGCAGGCTACCGCCCCTGCGCCAGCTGCATGAAGGAGCGATACGCGGTGTGGAAAGCCGCCGAGCGCGGGGGCCGGTAGATCAGTTCCGTGGTGATGCTGCGGGCGCGGCGGGTTGGGGAAGTAGAAATCCGAGGACGATCCCGGCGACGGGAATGGCGCACAGGGTCGTCAGCGCGGCTGCCGGGCCCTGCTTGTCCGCGATGACGCCGAGGACTGGGACGAACAGTCCGCCCGCACTGACCGCGAGCCCGAGGGTGACCCCGGCGGCGGTTCCCGGGCGGGTCGGCAGGTAGTCCTGTCCGAGCTTGACCAGCACGGCAAACGGAATATTGACGGTGACGCCCGCAAGCACGGCGAATAGGAGTCCGAGTTCGGCATTCGGAATCAGGCGGAGCGCGGCCAGTGCGGGAAGGGCAGCGACACTGCCGATTCGGATGGTGCGCAGCATTCCGACACGGTCGGCGATGCGTCCACCGAATAGCGTGCCGGCGACACCGCCGCCGAGGAACGCGGCCAAGGCGGCGCCGCCGAGGGCGTGCGAGGAACCCAGGTGGTTGATCCAGTACAGCGCGATGAAGGTGTTCATCCCGGCATAGATGACAGACCGGACCAACTCGACCCCGGTGAGCAGAAAGAACGGCACCCACCGGTCGTGACCATCGATCCTGGGCTGCTTAACGGTGTTTCGGGTTCGACGGTGCTGGTAGCGCCACAGCACGAACCCCATCAACACCGCGGGCGGAATGAAGAGCGCGGTGGCACCGACACCGAGCGAGACCAGCGCCGGCGTCGCCAAGGCCGGTGCCAGGAAGAACCCGACGCTGCCGCCGGCCGCGAAGAGGCTCATCGCCATCGCGCTGTGCCCCGCGTCGCGGCGCGCGTCGCGCCCGGCCGCGGGATGGAATGCGGCGACGCCGATCCCCGAGAGCAGGAGTAACGCCCACACCAGCGGATAGGTGGGTGCGAGGCCTGCGAGTCCCGCACCGAGGCCCGCGGTCACGATGCCGGCAGGCGCAAGCCACAGGATCCGCCGTCGATCGGCCAGCAGGCCGAGGATCGGTTGCGGCAGTGCGCTTCCCAATGTCGCCGCGAGCGCAAGACCGGCTGCCTGGACGTAGCTGTAGTCGCGTTCCAGTACGAAGAACGGGATGCTCGCAGGCACCAGTCCCTGATAGAAGTCGTCGACCGCATGCGCGATCACCCAGTACCGCATCCGTTGCCACGCCGATTCCACCGGCACGGTGGATGCGGCTTCGACCGGCGTATGCACCATCGCTGACCACCATTTCCCTCGTTGTCGATGGTCAGCGTAGGGAAAGGCGATATGGCTGGCTTCCGATAAAATGCCGAGTTGTGTCGATAATCCGCCATGACGATCGAACTACGGTGGCCCACGACCTCCCCGGGGGATCACGCATCGAGCGGCACCGGCACACCGAGCACCAAATCGTGTATCCGAGTGCCGGGGTGGCAGAGGTACGCACCGAGGCAGGCTGCTGGATCGCCCCCGCCGATCGGGCGATCTGGATTCCCGCCGGGTGCTGGCACGAGCACCACTTCTACGGGCCGACCCGATTCCACTGTGTCGGCTTCCCCTCCGACGAATCGGTGTGCTGGGCAACACCTTCCGTACTCACGGCACTCCCGCTGGTCCGCGAACTCATCATCGCCTGTTCGACCTCCGGCCAGCTGCCCGGGGCGGAGGCGGCCCGGCTGCGGCAGGTCCTGCTCGACCAACTGCGCCGCAGCCCCGAACAACAACTCCGCTTGCCTGCCGCCGCCGATGTGCGGCTCCGGAAAGCTTGCGCGCTGGTCGAAGACGACCTCTCCGTGGTGTGGCCACTCGCCGACTTGGGTGCCCGGGTCGGTGCGGGCGAACGAACCCTCACCCGGTTGTTCCGCACCGAATTCGCCATGACCTACCCCCAATGGCGAACCCAGCTGCGCTTGCATCGGGCGGTGCAACTGCTCGCCGACGGAGTCGCGGTGACGGCGGTCGCCCATCGCTGCGGATGGGCGTCGACCAGTGCGTTCATCGATGTCTACCGCCGGATGCTCGGGCATACACCGGGGACCTATCACGCCGATCGAGACCCGAAACGGTGGTAAGGCCGCAGCTCGGATTCCGCTGATGGTCAAGTGAGGTCGGAGATGCCGGTGACCGCGTCGCCATCGACGTGTACCCGGGCTCGCAGTCCGGTGTCGATGAGTCGACGGGCCGCGATATTGCCCGGTGTCGTCGTCGCCGTGATACGGCACACGCCGGTCTCGGCGGCAAGTCTGCGTAGCTGCGCGGTGACAATGCTGCCGATTCCGCGGCCGCGGTGCGACCGGCCGATCCAGATTCCCGCCTCCAGGTCGTTCCCACGGAGTTCGAGCCGGGCAGCTCCGATCGCCTCGCCGTCGACCGTGATGACAAAGGTCCGTTCGCTCGGGCGGGTGGGATGCAGGGCGCGTCCGCGATGGAATTCGACGAACGCGTGCCTGCGCTGCGGTGTCCATCCCGGTGGTCCGTCGACAGCCGCCATCACCTCGAACGGGTCGGCATCGGCGACCGCCGCGTCGAGCAGCGGTCGCAGGTTTTCCTCGCTGAGCTCCTCGAGCGTGACGGACGGCGGAAGTTCGTTCACAGTGTCGAGGCTCCCCTGGCGCGCCGCAGGCAGTCAACAGGTTTACAACGACGCAGCTGGATACGACCGTGACCGCGGAGTGTGCTGACGTCGGGTCGGAAGTCCGACTCCGAGATTTCGACAGCTTGCTCGATCGCGAGGCGAGTACGACGCCATGACCCCCGGACCACGCAGCGCGGGTCAGCGGAAGCGTAGGAGCATCGCCAGGCTGGTGGTGCCCGCTCGGTTGATGATCTCGGAGCCCGCCACCTCGACGAAGCCGAGGCGAGTGTAGAGGCGGCGGGCAGGGTTGTCGGCGCGGACGCTGAGGCTCATGCCGTCGTAGCGGGTGCGGGTGTTGTCGAGGAGGCGGGCCAGCAGCGCGGTGCCCAGGCCGGTGCCGCGCGCGGCGGGGGTGGTGGCGATGGCGAGCTCGGGGATGTCGTCGGCGACGTAGCCGTATCCGGCGTTCTCCTTGTCGAACAGGCGAATCCATGCGGCCCCTTGCAGCTGCTCGGCCGAAGCGCCGCCGACGACGCCGAGATCGCCCTTGGTGCCCCACTTCTCGACGTAGCGGGCAAGTTCCGGAACCGCACGCAGGTCATCGGGGGTGGGTGTGCCCTGTTCCGCGGCGTGCGAGGCCTCGTACAGCATGCTCCAGAGAAACGGTTCGTCGTCGGTTTTCGCGGGGCGGAGAAACAGTGATGCCATGCTCGACGACGATAGTGACCCCGGGACATGGCAAGCCATCGGGAACAGGGATGCGCTGCCGCGATCAGCTTCCGGGCGGCAAGAGTGGGACAACCGCTTCCGCGATCTCGGTGGCGGCGGCGCAGGGGGAGAGTTTGCGTGGGTGCAGTCCGCGCGGGTCGTCCACCAGGATGTAGAGCGATCCGGTCTTCATGTCGACGTTGATCGTGCAGCCGCCCGGCACGTCGGGGCGGGCTTCATAGCGCAGCGCTCGGCGGCCGGCGATGGTCAAATCTGTTGCGGTGGAAAATTTTTCACGAACCTGAGCGAGGGTGCCGTTGGTGGTCTGCACACGGAATGTGTAGGCACTCTGTGCAACGAACAGGCAGCCCTTCCAGCGCGTGTCGCCGGTGCTCTCCTGTCTGGTGGCAGGGGGACGCGCGTCCCACTGATGGGATGCCAGGAACGACGGTGTCAGTGCGGTGCACGGATCGAAGGAGGTGCTCTGCCCCGATCCGCTCGTCGGCGCGCCGAGCGCGGCCGAGGACGGTTTGGCGGTTATCGACGTTGCCGAAGGCCGTGGCTCACCGCCGCATCCGCTGAGCACGGTCACCACGAGCGCGACCGCCGCGACACCGGCCGACCGGCTACCGGCGCCGCGCCTCATGTGGTGATCTCACGCATCTGCCTGGCGAACTCGGCGTCGGTGCGCTCGAAGGCTTCGCGAATGGTGGTGAACAGGGTCTGGATCTCGGTGGCGGCCGCGATGTAGTCCCCGAGGGTGTCATAGGCGTTGTTGGGCCCGCCGAATGCCTTCTCCCGAAATAGCTGGACCAGCTCCATCGCCGACCACAGCCGAGGGTTGTCTTCGCCGAGACCCCAGTACTCGCGCTCGCCGAGTGCGCGCGCGTCGTTCTGGGCCGAGGACAGGTCGATGATCAGGTCTCGGCAGGCTCTGTCGATGTCGAGGAACGCCTGCGGCGCCATCCGCACCTTCAGCGCCCCCGTCTTCGCGTCCTCGATGTACACACTGAACGGACTGTCAGCAGCCATGGCGGTCGCCCCTTCCACTAGCTCCATCTGATCAATAAGACGCACCTGATCGCGAGCCGGTTCCATCGAAGCACAGAAATCACCGGCTCGAGTGGCGCAAAACAGACAAGTGGCGGCTGCGGGCGATCGGCGAATTCGCCCCCGGCGGAACCACTTACCGGTTCCTGGAGGCGCGGTTGCCGTGGGCGACTACGCCGTATGTCCTATTCAGCATGCTCGATGAGTTGGTCATCGAGCTCCCGACAGCGCCGGGTATTCACCCGATTCGTGGTGCGTGGCCCGGCACGTGAGCACCTCACCCAGGTGCTCGCCGCGCTGGTATGACCCGATGTTGGAGTGGCCATCAGGACAGCGTGGGCGTGGGCTGCTCGACATGTTCGGTGACCATGGTGCTCGGTCGAGGTGGTCCACCCGCTCCGGGCATCCACCAATTCGCGCGACCCATCAGCTTGACCAGCGCCGGGACCAGCAGCATCCGGACCAGGGTTGCGTCCACGATCAGCGCGATGATCATGCCGAGCCCGAGGAAGCGCATCGGTGTCAGTGGCGAGAGGGTGAACGCGCCGGTGACGAGGATGAGCAAGGTGGCGGCCGCGGTGATCACCCTGGCGGTCTTGACCGTGCCGATGCGAACGGCGGCGGCGGTGTCGGCGCCCGCATGGTGTGCCTCCACCATGCGGGAGAGCAGGAAAACCTCATAGTCGGTGGACAATCCGAAGACCACGGCGATGATCAACACCAGCATGCCGGCTGCGAGTGGGCCGGGACTGATGTCGAGCACGTCGGCGAGGTTGCCGTCGTAGAAGATCCAGGTGAGCACGCCGAATGTTGCGGCGAGGCTGAGAAATGCCATGACGACCGCCTTGAACGGCAGCACGATCGAGCGGAACGCGGCCGACAACAGCAGCACAGTGGCTGCCACCATGATCAGGATCATCCACGGCATCCTTGCCACGATCGAATCGACGCTGTCGACAGTCGCCGCGGTATCGCCACCGACGCGAAGTGTGGTCGCCGCTGGGGGATTCAGGTTACGTATGGCTTCGACGGTCGCGGCGGCGGCTTCACTGCGATCTGCGGCGGACAGGAAAGCGTGCAGGACGACGAAGTCTTCGGCGCGCCCGACCTGGAACACCTGACCGACACCGTCCACCGCGCCGATGTCATGGGTGGCCGCATCGACCGCCGCCGCGTTCGGCGCAGTCCCGTCCCGACCGCGCAGCACCGCGGTGACGCCACTGCTCGCCGCCGGGAACTTTGCGGTGAGTTCTTCTACCACACTGCGCATTTCATTGTTTGGAGGCAGGGCACGCTGATCGATGTCGCCGAGCCGCACTCCCGTCAACGGCACCGCGAGCACCAGCAGCACGGCGCCGACGGCGACCGCGACAAGACCGGGCCGCCGCAGCACACCGTCCACGACGCGACCCCAGAATCGTTCGGTCCGCTGCTCGGGTGTGGTCTGCCCGATCCGAGCGCCGAACAGCGCCAGCATCGCGGGCAGCACCGTGAGCGACAAGCCCGCCGCGAGTGTGACGGCCGCGATAGCGCCGAATCCGAGCGACCGCAGCACCGCCTGGGGATAAATGAAGGTGCCTGCGAAGGCACAGATCAGCAGCAGGGCGGAGAAGGCGACAGTGCGACCGGCTGTGGCGCAGGTCCTTTCGATCGCTGCGGCGACGGTGTGTCCCTCCGCGACTTCCTCACGGAACCGGGTCACCATGAACAGCCCGTAGTCGATCGCCATGCCGAGCCCGAGCAGCGACGCGATATTGACCGCGAACGTGCTGACCTCGGTGACCTCGCCGAGCACACGAATCGCGCCCATCGAGCCGAGTACCGCGAGCAGCCCGACGGTCACCGGAAGCGATGCGGCCACCGCACCACCGAAAAGCAGGACAAGGATCAGCAGCGTGATCGGTAGCGAAATTGATTCGGCCACCACCAGATCGTGCTGCGACTGGCCATTGATTTCGGTCGCCAACGCGCTGTAGCCCGACAGTTGGGTATGGATCCCAGGAACCTGCAGTCCCGCTTCGATATCGGGGTAGGCGTGGACGCGCCGGGTTTCGTTGCCGGCGGTGAACACCACGGCCAGCGCCTTGCTGCCGTCGGCGGAGCGCAGGAACCCTTTGCGCGGTGGCACGCTGTTCCAGTAGGACTGGATCGGGCGCTCCAGTAGCGTCGGATCGATCCGGCCGAGCGCCTCCTGGATGCGCTGGCCGATGTCGTCGAGGGTCTGGCCCTCCGGTGCGGTGTAGAGCGCGACGACGTCGGGGTTCTGCGGTCCGAAATGTTCGCGAACCACCTGATCGACCAGCGCTGATTCGCTGGTCGGGTCGGTGAGTCCGCCCGCGCTGACCTTGTCGGACGCGCCCGTGCCGAGCACACCGAACAGCAGCGTTGCCCCGACGACGATGGCGAGCACCGCGCGTGGACGCGCGATGATGAAGCGAGCCGAGGTGATCACAGCTTTTCCCTGACCGGTAGCTCTTGCTCGAGCCGGGCGACAATGTGGTCGAGGAGTGCCTCGAGCCGGGCCTCGATGCCGACGCCGTTGCGGCACGACACCGACAGTTCGGTCTTGCCACCGGATGCCACGAGACCGAACAGCAATGGCATCGCGACGCTGTGCTGCGGCACCACGCGAATGGTCGTCGGCCGGAAACCCGGTGGCGAGACGGCGTCGAGGTCGAACGCGCCGACATGAGAGACTATGGCGGAGGCCAGATTTCGGCCGTACCGGGAACCGAGCCAGTTCGTGGTGCGCAGGATCGCCCGGCCGACGAGGTCCGGTATCCGCACCAGACCGCTGTTGTCCATCTGGTTCAATTCGCGCCGTTGGGCAAGACCGGCCTTGATCTGCGCCTTGGCCACGGTCCAGTCCTGGCCGGGTTCGAGATCCAGGAACAGCGGCAGCGCCAGGTTCGCGGTGGAGCGCAGTTGCGGATCGTGCCTGCGCAGATCGACCGGCATCATGATTCGGGAAGGGCCCTCGGTCTGTTCCGCCAGGATGGCCGCGACGCGTGCGACGCCACCCGACCCGGTCGCGTCGATCGTCCGGTGTCGCAGCAGATGTCGTGGTCGGTCCGGTTCCTGGCGGCCGCGCCCGACCGCGCTCCGATACTTCGGCAGCGGCAGTGTCGCCTTGCCCGGCGGCGTCCCGATCCGGGCTACCAGCTGGTAGTCGGCGACGGGGTCCGGCATTGCGTCCGGTGTCTCGCCGCGCAGTACTTTGAGCACGTTGGTCATCCAGAGCACCATGCCCATGCCGTCCATGACCCCGTGGAAGGCGCGGAATAGCAGTGTGACCGGCTCGGCCGTCAGCAGCACCACCTCGGCCGTTGCTCCGAGAGAGGGCCCGATCGGGCTGGTGAGCACGTGATCGGTTTCTAGGTCGGGGTACTGAACGGTATGGCCGTCCACGACCCGCACCGCCGGAGCGATGCCGCTGTCGACCCACTCGCCGCCCATGCGCCGCAACCGCGCGCCGGGGCATGCATCGGAGGCCACGGCCACTGCCTGGCGCAGGGCCTCTCGGTCGATGGTCCCTTCCCCGTGGATCATCGCCTGCATGAGGAACGGCGGTGCCAATTGCCGCATCGGGAAGTACATCCGCTCGGTGGGAGAGATCGGCCGGCGGAAGACGCTGTCGTTGCCCATGATTGCCTCCATTGACGACAAAGTTCGCGACGCTATCGCAATGTTCTGGTGAGTTCGACGACCCCACCTCGAGTTTCGAGCCAGGCGAGGAACCCGGTGAGTCCGGTGTCGCGGTCCACGATCGGCCGGTAGCCGAAATCGCGTGCCGCGGCGCTGGTGTCGTAGGTCGCCGAGCGGGTCATCAACGCGACGGCGTAGCGCGACAACGGCGGCGACCACCGGGTCGCGACGGCCGGAATGCGCCAGACGGTCTCGATCACGTTCACTAAGGCCGCGAGTACGCGCGGGTTCGGTCGCCGCGTAGGCGGCCGATAGCCGAGATCCGTTGCAACGGACCCGAGGAACTCCCACACATTGGTCTGCTCGGTGTCGGCGATGAAGTACGCCTTGCCGCCGACCGCATCCGACTCGGCGGCCTTGATACAGGCATCGACGATATTGTCGACATGACACAGCGAGGCGAATACAGCGCGGCCGTACGAGAGATCGGGCAGTGTGCCCATTGCGGTACGGCTCAACAACCGCACGATCGGACCCGACCGGTCACCTGCTCCCCAGATCGCCCGCGGGCGCAGTGCGCACGTGCGGAAACCCGGTGTGTCGGCAGCCAACACCGCACGTTCGGCCGCGGCCTTCGTCTCCGAATACAGGTTCAGATAACGCCGAGGATAGGGCAACGACTCGTCGACATCGATCAGGTCGCCGCCGTGGTAGTCCATCATTGCGCTCGGGCTGGAGATGAACACGAACCGCGAGGCTCCGCCACGTCGCGCCGAATCGAGCAGCCGCTCGGTGGCCCGAACGTTCTCGTCCCAGAACTGGTCCCGGGTGCCACGCTCGTCGACCCGTGCGGCACTGTGGAACACGACATCGACGCCGCTGGTCGCTCGGATCAGTGAGGCCTTGTCGCCGAGGTCGCCGAGGATCACCTCTACCTCGGTGCGGGCTTCGCCGAGATCGGCCAGATTGCTGGTGCGTCGCGCCAGAATCGCTACATCGTGCGCACCGTCCTCGACCAGCCTGCGTACCAGCGCACCACCGAGAAATCCGGACGCGCCGGTCACCAGTACTTTCACTGCATCACCTCCTGCGTCGCCCACCACGTCATTCCGAAGATCTGGGTCAGCACCGCGGTCTCCACTGCGGATCGGTCCGAACCCGCTGCCGCCCGCAGCGCCGCCGGAATCTGCGCCGCGTGCACCACGACACTGAGAAACAGATCGACCCACCACGCGGCCCGCAGCAGCCGGTTGCGTGGTGCCCTGTCGGTGGCCGCCGCCACGACGCCGGCGGCGAGGTACAGCCAGCCGAGCACCGGAATCGACCGCAACATCATGGTTTTCATCGGGATCCCACCTTCTCGGCCGCCCAGGCCGCCAGCTGCTCGCGCCCGATCTTCGCGTTGTGGCGAATGTCGACCGGGAACCCCGGGTGCACTAGGAAATCGGCGATATCCCGGGTGAGTTCGGACTCCGCGGCCAACATCCGCAACTCCGAGGCAACCGATACCGCATCGGTGCCCGGCGTCGTTTCGACACACAGCACCGGCCGTTGTGCGCCGGACTCGCCGACGCCGACCAGAGCTGTCCGGGCCACGCCCACAACGGTGTTGAAGATCTGCTCGACCTGAACGGTGAACATCGGCCCGTTCGCGGTGACCACGCGTTGGCTCTTGCGTCCGCAGAACCAGATTCGCCCGTGGTCATCGATCCAGGCCAAATCCCCGGTGCGGTGCCAGATCACGGCGCCATCGACGATCTTGCCCGCGGCGTTGGCCGACTCCGGCCAGTAATAGTGCGTGCTGACATTCGGGCCGGAGACGACGAGCTCACCGATGCCTCGGGAGGTTTCGAGCTCACCGGCCAGCTCCTCGACCCGAGCCCAAGTCGGAATCGGTGCATCGGTGATGGCGACCAATCGTGCGTTCACCCGGTCGGCCGGCCTGCCGATGCAGGTGCCTGCACCGCGATGGGCGCGAGCGACGAGGCCGTCGAACAGTTCCCTGGATTCGATGGTGGACATGGGCAGCGCCTCGGTGGACCCGTAGCCCGCATAGACCAGGACGTCCTCGCGCAACACCTTCCGCAGCCCGGCAATGCACCAGTCGGGCACCGGAGCGCCGCCGGAATAGATGCTGCCCAAGGTCGGCAGCTCGACCGCGTGTTCCTCGAGATATCGCAGCAGCGGGATGAGTAGGGCCGGGGAGGCGAACATGGTCCGCACCCCGAACTTCGCGATCGCGTCGACCACCTGGGCCGGATCGGTCGAACCGACCTTGCTCGGGATGAGTGGCGGTAGGACACAACGGGATCCGAGCAGCAGATCGAGAATGCCGACCAGCGGCAGGGTGATCAGTGAGGTGTCCGGCGCGATGTGGCCGCGTGCCGCGTCCACCTGCTCGATCATCGAGGCCAGGTTGCCGTGCGTGAGTTCGACTGCTTTGGCCGGACCCGTACTGCCGGTGGTGAATCCGATGACCAGCACTTCATCGGCAGCAGCGGGTGTGCGCGGCTGCGCGACCCCGGTGGGCCTGCGCTCCCAGTCCCGCAACGTCGGGCCGCCCCAGAACCAGCGCTTGCCGACGGTCAGGGTGGTACGCACCCGCCGGAAGCTGCGCCGGAACAACACGCGCAAGGCCTGTGCCTGCGGAATGCCGATGAACGCCTCGGCGTCGACCGCGCGCAAGCACCGCAACATCTTTCGCACACCCATGCCGGGATCGATCACCACCGGGACTGCACCGATCTTCAACAGTCCGAACAGGATCGCGTACAACTCGGGACTCGGTAGCACCAGCACGATGGTGTGGGTGCCGTGCGTGACACCCGCCACGGTCAGCCGTTCGGCGATCGCGTCGGACCAGTCGTCGAGCTCCCGGTAGGTGAGGTGCCGATAGGCGGGCAAGCCATCGGGATTCTGCCCGTCGGGGTAGATCACCGCTTGACGATCCGGTTCCGTGCGCGCAAACGCACGGAATCGGTCGATGGCTTCCCAATAGGTCGCCATTGTCACGCGGGCGCCCCCACCAGCGCGGGCAACCGGTACAGCGTCGCTGCTGCCGATGGGCCTGCGCCCGCCGCAACGAACAACAGATACGTATATCCGCGCAGCGCGTCCTCGGCGACGGCCTTATCGTAGGCCAGCGGTAGTGCCGCGGTATGCGGGTCACCATCGGTGAGATCTGGTCTCCGCACGGAATCCGCCGTGATACCGAGGTCTTCGGCGATGCGCAGCGGGAAAGTCGCGCTCGGCGTCGATGCGATGAGTGCCATGTCGGAAAGATCGGTGAGCCCGGCCTCGGTCAACGCGGACCGCGCGGCCTCCAATGCCGTCTCGAGCAGTCGATCCTCGAAACCTTCCTCCCGCACAACCGTCATCAGGCCGCGGCCGACCGAGCCCATGGTCGCGGTGTCCACATAGGCCTCGACGGCCGGGGCGCCCGCACCCATGGCGGTGTGCACAGGGCCGAACCCGTCGGGCTCGTCGGTGTGCTCGAGCAGCAGCGCCGCGCCTGCGGTGGCGTAGGGGAATTCGTCGTCGGCGATCGACCTGGTCTGAGACGGATGCGTGTCGCCCGAGACGATCAGCACGTGTTCGGCGCTGCCGGACTCCAGGATGGAGCTCGCCACCTGGACGGCGTTGAGCACGCCGACGGCACCGTTCATCAGGTCGAAGGAGAATGTCCGCGGATCGTCTTTGCCGTATTCCAGGCCGATGCCTGCGGCCTTCTGGATCAACGCGGAGACCGCCGGTTCCACGGTGTTGGAGTCACGGAAAATGCCGGCATTGATGAGCACGTCGACCTGATCGGGCCGAACCCCCACCCGCTCGAGACTCTGCCTCGCGGCGCGGCCGCTGTTCTCCACAATGCTGTGGGTGTCGGCCGCCCGGCTGATTCCGGTGGATTTGATACGCACGCCCATGGCTGACCTCAGACCTTCAAGGAGGAGATGGTGGTGGACAGGAAGCCGGTCACGATGCCGGAGGCAGCGGGGAACATCAGCAGCTTCGTGCCCGCCGGGATGTTCTGCTCGCTCAGCTGGTCGTGCAGCACGATGAAGTGCGAAGTGGTGGAAGTGTTTCCGTACTTCTCGATGACCCGCAGATCCGGTGGCATCGGGTGCCCGAACTCGCGCTCGCAGATCGCGTTCATCCACGGAATCGCGGCAGCGCCGAACTGATGGTGGATGACGTAGTCGAAGTTCTCGTCGGCGAAGGTGCGGCCCTGCGATTCGAGGTAGTTGCGCTGGCTGTCGGTGCCGAGCAGGAACCGATCCTCGTTGTGCATCTTGCGGTTGTCGGTGTACAGGGCGACACCCTGGCTCTTGTCGCTCGGCATGCCGAGGCATAGATGTGAGTACTCCGAGGCCGTCATCAGCTCGATGTAGTGGATCTTGTCGGCGTCGTCGACCGCCTGGTCCAGCACAATGGCGGCGCCGGAATCGCCGACCGAGAGCGAGGCGAACTGCAGATCGTATTTCTCGGAAATCTCGGCGACCGCAGTATCGGAGATAGGAGTAATCGCCTCGCCGCTTACCACCATGCCATTGCGGACGGCACCGGAACGGATCATTCGATCGAGTATGTAGGTTCCGGTGAGCATTCCCGCACAGGCATTGGAAACGTCGAAAGTAATTGCTTTCTTCGCACCGATTCGCTTGCCTATCGCCGAGGCGAACGATGGCTCCATGTACATGCGTGTGGCGTTCTTGCTACGGGTGATCGACGTCGAGATGATGATGTCGAGGTCCGCTGCAGAGTACTGTGACCTGGAAAGACAGTCTTCCACGGCATTGAGGGCAATGGTGAAGGAGTCCTCGTAGCTCTCCGGTCGAGTGTCGTGCACACGACGTTCTTTGACTCCCGTGATTTTTTCGAGATCGAACGAAGGTGGCTCCCTCAGTCGTGAGATCAGCTCCTTGGTTGTGACGATATTCGAAGGGAGATACGCGCCGATGGATTCGAACCGAGAATGCGACACTTGCGCTCCTGGAAATCGTTGACAGATACGTTCCGGATCTTCTCTGATCTTCGGTGCTGCGGAACATTACCCGACGGTAACTACCAATGGGTATATGCACTGTGTGTGAATCCTTCTGGGACAGTTGACTTTTGAGAGTATCTGTACCCTGAAGTATCATCAAATTTCGATCAACTGGCTATGGCGAACCGTGGTGATCGTCGCGCCATTCGAGCCTGCGTGTGCTGACCCATCGGGCGAATTTCGCTCCGCTCCGGACTTCGTGGCGAACGGATGGCTAATGCCTGTTTCGTCGGGTGTTCGCGGTGTCCGGCGGGAGTGGTAACGGGGCGACTGTGAGTGACTTCACTACGGGTTCTCGACATTCGGACCGATCGGTTTCGGTCGACTGCCCAGCTGTTCAATCATCAACTACGTTGTGGCCGAAGCCAACCCGTCGCCGTGCCGGCGCAGGCGGTCCTGCTGGACCCAACTCCGACCCCCTCGCATGCGCGCAAAAGCGCAGTGGCACCCTTGTGCTTCGGCGCCACTGCTTTCTGGAGTGAGTCTGGGACGACGGGAGTTTCCGCCCAGGGCCGACTGATCCGAAAATACCGGTCCAGCCGTAGGCTGGAAATACTGTCGGCGCGCGCCGGGGCGTAGCGCCGGAACCGCCGATGACGGAGGACGAGATCCATGACGATCGCGGGCGAGCACGTCGATGTGCTCATTGTCGGTGCCGGGTTGTCCGGCATCGGTGCAGCTCACCACCTGCAGCGGGCATTTCCGCGACGGACCTACACCGTCCTGGAGAGCCGTGACGCGATCGGCGGCACCTGGGATCTGTTCCGCTATCCAGGAATTCGCTCCGATTCGGATATGTACACCCTCGGCTACCGGTTCCGGCCGTGGCTGGGAGAGCAGGCGATCGCCGACGGCGACGACATCCTCCACTATGTGCGCGACACCGCCGCGGAGGCCGGAATCGATCGGCACATCAGGTTCGGTCATCGGGCGGTCCGCGCCGAATGGTCCTCGACCGACAACCACTGGACTGTGCAGGCCGAACGCACCGACACCCGGGAAATCGTCACGTTCACCGCCGGGTTCCTGATGTGCTGCTCCGGCTACTACCGCTACGACGAGGCCTACACGCCGGATTTCGCGGGCGTCGAACGCTTCGCGGGCCCGGTCGTCCACCCGCAGCACTGGCCCGACACGCTCGATGTGGCAGGCAAGCGGATCGTGCTGATCGGCAGCGGCGCCACCGCCGTCACCCTCGCTCCCGCGCTCACCGCGCAGGGCGCGCATGTGACCATGCTGCAGCGCTCGCCGAGCTACATCCTCTCCGCGCCCGCACGCGACGATCTGGCCGTCCGGGTGCGCAAATACCTGCCCGCCCGTGCCGCCTATGCGGTCGCGCGCGGCAAGAACATCGCGTTGTCGACGGCGATTTATCAACTGTGCCAACGATATCCGAAGGCCATGCGCAAAAGGATCCGAGGGTGGCAGCAACGTTGGCTGCCCCCAGGTTACGACATCGACACCCACTTCACCCCGAGCTACAACCCGTGGGATCAACGACTGTGCCTGGCTCCCAACGGCGATTTCTTCCGTGCCATCCGCAAGGGTGAGCTCGACGTCGTCACCGATCGGGTCGACACCTTCACCGAGACCGGCCTGACGCTCGCCTCGGGCGCGACCCTGGACGCCGACATCGTCATCACCGCGACCGGGCTCAATTTGCTTGCCTTCGGCGGGATGGATCTGGTGGTGGACGGCCGCCCGCTGACGCTGTCGGACCACATGGCCTACAAAGCGATGATGCTGTCGGATGTGCCGAACTTCGCCTACATCATCGGCTACACCAATGCCTCGTGGACGCTCAAGGCGGACCTGGTCTGTGAATACGTCGTACGCCTACTACGTCACATGGACACCCGCGGCTACACGAGGTGTACGCCGGTGCGCGATCCGTCGGTCGGCGCCGCACCGCTGTTCGTGAACTTCAACCCAGGCTATGTGCAGCGTGCGGCAAGCCAGTTTCCGATCCAAGGGACCCGGGCGCCGTGGCGGCTCCGGATGAACTATCTGCGTGACCTGGTTGCCCTTCGGCACGGCAAGATCACCGACAGCGCCATGAGCTTTGCCAGGGCGCAGCGGCTGGATGTGGTGTCGGCCGAGGGGTAGTCGGGTCAGTTCGCGGAGGGATCGGACACCGCGGTCGAGGATCTGGCGGCAGCGATGTTGCGAATCACGCTGGTCGCATGGTCGTCGAACCGTTTCTGCGGCATGTCGATGGTCCCGTCCAGCCATGGGCGGTACATGTAGGCCATCGCTCCGAAGATGGCGTTCGAGTTCAGGGCATTGTCCAAGGAATCCGGCGCGGGCTGTCCGTCGGTGCCCGGTCCGATCGTCCAGGCGATCGGGGTGGTGAACTGCTCGATCAGCTCGTTGCCTCGCTCGCCGAGCACCCGCCTGGCCTGCGATTCGACGAACATGATCCGACCGCGTCGCCGATCTTCCATCAGGTAGTCGGTAAACGCCGAAATGGCGTGGCGGAATAGCTTTTCGGGTTCGGGCGGTGCGGTGGCCAACGCGGCGAGTAGTCGGTCGCGGGCGCCGACGACCACTGTCTCGAGCGCGGTGGTGAAGAGGGTGTCGAGGTTGGGGAAGCTCTCGTAGAAGTAGCGCTCGGTCAACCCGGCCTGCCTGCAGACGCCGCGCATGGAGGTCTCCGATGCGCCGACGGACGCCATCAGCTCGATGGCGGCCTCGATGAGCTGCTCGCGGCGCGCGGCGATCCGGTCGGCGGGCGGGCGGCCGCGCCAGCGGCGCATGCCCGGTATCGATCCGTCGGATTCGTCGTCCATGAGTCGATCCTCGCACGAGCGAGAAGTTGACATCATGTGATGTTGACATCACTTGATGGCAGAAATACATTAATAGTGCGGTTTTGCAGGACCGAGACGTGAGGACCACCCAGATGAGCTCTGTCTACGCCGATCAGGCGCACGCCATCAACGCGCGGGACGTCGACTTCGATTTCGACACGGTGCCGATGCACTACATCCCCGGCGAGGTCATGGCGACGCACATCATCAACGTGATGCACCTGGTATTGCCCGAGGGCGAGCGCGCGATGGCGCAGGCGCTGGCCGAAGCCTTACCGCTGATCGATGACGAGCGATTACGCGAGGAGGTCCGCGGTTTCATCGGCCAGGAGACGATGCACGCGAGCTCGCACGAGAAGGCGCGCAACCAGCTCGAGCGGCTCGGCCTCGATGTCGCACCGATGGTGGAACGGGTCGGCTGGCTGGTCGATCGGTTGCTCGGCGATCATGGGCTGGCCGGCCGCGCCAAGCGCGAATGGCTGTGTGAGCGACTGGCGTTGTTCGCAGGGATGGAGCATTACACCGCCGTCATCGGGGAATGGCTGCTGACCAACGACAAACTCGAGGCCAAAGGGATGCATCCGGCGATGCTGGATCTCATCCGCTGGCACGGCGCCGAAGAGGTCGAGCATCGCAGTGTGGTCTACGACGCGTACATGTACGTCGACGGCGGATATGCCCGCAAAGCGCGGCAGGCGATCATCGCGAGCACGGGATTGCTTGCGCTGTTCGTCATTTCGAGCGGCTACCTGTTTCGGCGCGACCCTTCGCGGAACAAGGGGAGATTCTGGCCGCTACAGCTGGCCAGCGCGTCGCTGCGCGGCGTCGTACCGAACTTCACCACCTTCTTCACCGAGATCCCGCGCTACCTCGAGCCCGGCTTCCACCCCTCACAGCTCGGCCCGATGGACAACGCGCTGCGCTACCTCGCACAGTCGCCCGCGGCGCGGGCGGCGGGCGCATGACCGCGCAGTTGGGTGCCCAGTTCCGACCGGGCACCGGCCTGCGGATGCTGGCGTCGGCGGTCGACGCGTATCGGCGCGTCTTCGCGGAAGGTGAAGCCGCGCAGCTGCTTTCCCGGCCCCAGCCGGTGCGGCACGCCGGGTTCGACTTCGATGTGATGATCGATCGGATCGAGCAGGAAGCCGACGGAGTGGTCAGCGTGACGCTGCGTGACCCGGACGGCGGGCCGCTGCCCATGTGGACACCGGGCGCCCACATCGATGTGTTCCTGCCTTCGGGGCGACAGCGGCAGTACTCGCTCACCGGTGACCCCGCCGATCGAGGTTCGTATCGGATTGCGGTGCGCTACATGGCGAATGGCGAAGGCGGCTCCCGGGAGATCCATGAGCGCCTGCGCGCTGGTGACCGGCTGTCGGTGCGTGGTCCGCGCAATGCGTTCCCGCTCGTCGCGGCCTCGGAGTACCTGTTCGTCGCCGGTGGCATCGGGATCACGGCGATCCTGCCGATGGTGACCGCTGCCGAGCGTGCAGGCACCCCGTGGCGGCTGATGTACCTGGGTCGGTCCCGTTCGCGGATGCCGTTCCTGTGCGAGTTGGCGCAGCTCACCGGCGGTGACGTGGTGGTGAGGCCGGACGACGAGTTCGGAGTGCCGAACCCGCGGATGATTTTCGAGCAGACGCCCACCGGCGCCTCGGTCTATGTCTGTGGTCCGCCTGCGTTGGCCGAGGCAGCGCGTGAGGTGTTGTCGCTGCACGATCCGTCCGCGTCGCTGCACACCGAGCGGTTCTCCGCGATTCCGGTCCGCGACGGCGATCCGTTTCATCTGTGGTTGCGGCGCAGCGGGATTCACCTCGACGTTGCCGCCGACGAATCCACGCTCGCGGCGATCCGGCGGGTGCTGCCCGGTGTCGCGTACTCCTGCCAACAGGGTTTCTGCGGAACCTGCCGGACGGGGGTGCTCGCCGGCGAGGTCGACCACCGCGACCGGCTCCTGCTCGACGGCGAACGCAACAATGCGATGCTGACCTGCGTATCACGTGCGCGCGGTAGCGAACTCGCACTGGAGATGTAAACCGGTTCGACTGGTCGGCCGGGACGGGATCCGCAACCGGCCGCATCCGTGAGCTCGGCGGGCAATGAGGCCAGCCGAGAAGGGAATTCGGCGTTGAGTCGTATGAGGCGGGGGTTTGATGAGTAGTTTCGTGTTGGGTCTTGCCCGTCAATTGGTGGCGTTCTCGACCAGCCCGGTCGCCGAGCTGAATGTGCGTGATCGGGTAGTCATGATCACCGGCGCCGGCGCCGGTATCGGGCGGGCCCTTGCCGAAAAGCTCTATCGCACGGGCGCATTCGTCGCGCTGATCGACATCGATCAGAACGCCGCAGCGCGGGTCGCCCGATCGATGGGGGAGCGGGCGCTGGTGGTGCGCGCCGACGTCTCCGATCGAATCGGCATGCGGGAGGCCGTCTCCCGGGTCCGCGAACGGTTCGGTCGCATCGACGTCGTGGTCGCCAATGCTGGAGTGGCCCCGGAACCGGCGACCATCAGGACGATGAAACCCGCCGATTTCGACCGGGTCATCGGCATCAACCTCACCGGGGTCTTCAATACGGTGCATCCTGCGCTCGACGACGTCGTCGCGGTCGGCGGTCATGTCGTGGTGGTGTCCTCGGCCGCGGCATTCGCGCCGGGCATGGCGGGATCACCGTACATGGTGAGCAAGGCCGCGGTCGAGCAGCTCGGCCGCGCGCTGCGGGTGGAATTGGCCGCGGTGGGCGCCACCGCGGGCGTCGCCTACTTCGGCATCGTCGATACCGCCATGACCCGTGGCACGCTCGACGACGATGAGCTCGGCGAGGAGGTCGCGGCACTGCTGCCGTGGCCGCTCAATCGTCGAATTTCCGTCAGCGACGCGGCCGAATCCATCGCACAGGGTATTGCTCGCCGGGCCCCGCGGACGCTGGCCCCCGCCCAGTGGGAGCCGTACGCCTTGCTCCGCGGTGCGGTCAATGTCGTGCTCGATCAATTGCTCGCCGACGACGAGCGGGTTCGTGCCCTGCTCAATCGGGTGGAACAGCGGCAGGTCGAGCGGCGGCAGCCGAGCCCGGTGCCGCGCTAGCGACGACGCGGCTGGTGGCGTACCCGCTATGGGGCGGGTGTCGCACCGCGAGGGGCAGGCACTGTTGTAGCTGTCGCCCGCCTCTTATTTCGAAGAGCTGCGTGTCGGTGCCGCAGTGTGCGTGCCGCCTGTTGTGCGGGACATCGATATCGATCCGATTGTGGTTCCAGGGGCCGTGGCGTCGTGACTCGGTCATGGCACGGGCGGGAATATGCCGGGCAGCTCCATCGCATATTCGAGATCGACGCGGGTGCCGAGCGTGGTGAGCAGGACGCGGATCATCGTAAGGCGTGCGGCGGCAACGGTTTCCGAATCGGGTTCGGTGCCGGGAGCGGCCCCGGAGGAGATGCGGTAGACGACATATTCGCAGACGTGCAGTGCGGCATCGAGGTCGAGCGGGGTCGGGACGGGGCGTCCGAGTTCGGTGAATTTCTCGGCGACGAGAGCACGAATGTCGTCGAGGGCGCGCTCCCGATAGGCCGATACCGGTGAGGCCGGGTCGTGCAGTTCCGCGAAGAGCGGGCGCAGCATCGCACCGTGGTCGTTGGCCCAGTCGAGATAGGCGTCGATGAGTCGGATACCGAGCTCGACAGGTTTGTCGGTGTCGCTCAATGCGGTGCGGATGCCACCGACCAGGCCGTCGTTGGAGGCGTCGAGCAGCACGTGCAGTGGTTCGGTCGCGTTGCCGAAGTAGCGATAGAAGGTGGGACGAGCCAGACCTGCCTGCTCGATTATCTGGGCGACGCTCAGACCACGCGAACCGTTGCGGGTGAACACTTCCGCAGTCGCGAGCACGATCCGCGCGCGGACCTCCTCGGCCTGCTCCTGGGTCTGCGGTGGTCGGCCTCGCCGTGCGGCCGCGGCGTCAGTGGACATGGTGATGCCTCACATGGGCGAGCCGGAGATGCCTGTGGTCCACACCGGAGAGCTTGACACGGGACACTGCATACCTATTAATCTAACACTAGTGTTCATTTAATGCGTGCAGGTGATTCGCCGCCTCCGACCGTCCCATGAGAGGGCCGACAATGACGACCGCCCCACAGCTGGCTCCCGCCGATGCGCTGCCGGAGTCGCTGGTACAGCCATTGCTCGCACGTGCTGTCGCGGGCGGTGCGCCCTCGGTCGAGGTGTTCGCACCCGCCACCGGCCGCAAGATCGCCGATCTGCCGCAGTCCTCCACCGCCGACATCGAGACCGCGTTCGCGACGGCCCGTGAGGCCCAGCGAGGGTGGGCGCAGCGTCCGGTGCGCGAGCGGATCGCGGTACTGCGCCGATTCCACGACATCGTGCTTGCCGAGCAGAGCACCATCCTCGATATCGTGCAGACGGAGGCGGGCAAGTCTCGTGCGCATGCCTTCGACGAGGTCGGTGACGTCGCGGTGAACGCCCGGTATTACGCGTCGGTGGCCGCGAAGCTGCTGGCCAACCGCAAGCCGCGCGGTGTGCTTCCGGTCCTGACGCAGGTCGATGTGCGGCACCGCCCCAAGGGCGTTGTCGCGGTGATCTCGCCTTGGAACTATCCCTTGGCCTTGGCCGCATCCGATGCACTCCCCGCCCTCGTCGCGGGTAATGCCGTGGTCGCGCGTCCGGACAACCAGACCGCGCTCACCGCGCTGTGGGCCATCGACGCCGCCGAGCGGGCCGGTCTGCCGCGCGGGCTCTGGCAAGCTGTGCTCGGCCGTGGCTCCGTGATCGGCGGCGAGGTGATCGCACGCGCCGACTACGTCGATTACACCGGTTCCAGTGCGACCGGACGCACCATCGCCAAGCAGGCGGGTGAACGGCTGATCGGATACTCCCTCGAGCTCGGCGGCAAGAACCCGCTGCTGGTGCTCGCCGACGCCGATGTCTCCCGGGCCGCCAAGATCGCGATTCGCGCCTGCTTCGCCTCGGCGGGGCAGCTGTGTGAATCAATGGAGCGAATCTACGTGCACGACAAGGTCTACGACCAATTCGTGACGGAGTTCGTCGAGCACGTCCGCGCGCTCGAGCTCGGCGCGGAACTGGACTTCGGCAGCGACATGGGCTCCTTGACCTTCCAGCGTCAATTGGACACCGTCAGCGTGCACGTCGATGATGCGGTGGCCAAGGGCGCGACGGTGCTGGCAGGTGGCCGCGCGCGGCCGGATCTCGGCCCTTACTTCTACGAGCCGACCGTGCTCGCCGATGTCCGCCCCGGCATGACCGTGTACCGCGAGGAGACCTTCGGCCCCGTCGTCTCCATCTATCGGGTCGGCAGTGACGACGAGGCCATCGAGCAGGCCAACGACACCGCCTACGGTCTCAACGCCAGCGTTTGGACCAGGGACGCCGCCCGCGGCCGACAGGTGGCCGCGCGCATCAATGCCGGATCGGTGAATGTCAACGAAGGTTTCATCGCGGCATGGGGCAGCGCTGATGCACCTTCGGGCGGGCTCGGTATCTCCGGGACCGGCCGCAGGCACGGCCCGGAGGGCTTGCTGAAGTACATCGATACCCAAACCATCGCCGTGCAGCGGGTGCTGCCCATCGCGCCGCTGTCCGGCATGTCCGAAGAGTTGTGGGCGAAGACGATGACGCTCTACTTCGGGGTCATGAAAACACTGCGCCAGAAGTAACCACTGCGCCGGCAACAATTTTCACGAGAGACGACACAGAGGCAAGGATGAAATTGGACACGGTCGCAGGTAAGAAGGTTCTCGTCACGGGTGCGGCGATGGGCCTCGGCAGGCTGTTCGCCGAGCGAGCCGTCCGGGAGGGTGCTGCGGCGGTGGTGCTGTGGGATGTCAACGAGGTCGGGTTGAAGGACGCCGCCGCCGAACTCACCGCGCTCGGCGGCAATGTCCACGAGTATGTCGTCGATGTGGCCTCCGAGGATGCCATCGTCGAAGCCGCCGTCGCGGTGCGCAACGAGGTCGGCGATATCGACATCCTGGTCAACAATGCAGGCATTGTCCGCGGCAACAGCTACTTCTGGGAAACCACGAATCGCGCCGATATCGACAAGACGATGGCGATCAATTCCCTTGCCCCCATGTACATCACGCTCGAGTTCTTGCCCGCGATGGTCGCGGGTAAGGGTCAGGCGCGGGTGTTGAATATCGCCTCGTCGGCGGGACTGGTGTCGAACCCGCGGATGAGCGTCTACGCCGCGTCCAAGTGGGCGGCACTCGGCTGGTCGGACTCGGTGCGCATCGAGCTCGAGCAGGCAGGTCACGAGCACGTGAAGGTTACGACGGTCTGTCCGACTTACATCAACACCGGAATGTTCGACGGCGCGAAAGGCTTCCTGTTCACGCCGATCCTCGAGCAAGACGAGGTGGTCGACACCTCGTGGCGTGAGATGAAGGCGGGCAACCCGTTGGTAATCCTCCCGTGGACCTCTCGGCTCAACAAGGCGATCTCCGGTCTGCTGCCGATCAAATTGCGCGACTTGTTCCTCAACACCGTTGGCGTGTACCACTCCATGGATGAATTCACCGGCCGCAACAAGTAACACGGCTCCCCGGCCGAGGCCTCATCCGCTGCTCGGCGAGCGGGGCCGGACTGCTGCAAATGTCGAATCGCCCAACACCGCGTGCGGTTCGTCGAACAGACCTCCTATGGCCTGGTGCCGATGACGACGGTGGCGTAGAAGTCTTCGGATTCTGCTGTGCGGGCGGCGAATCCGTGGTCGATCAGGACGGCGGTGGCAGTCGGCGCTTGGGCTGCGCTGGATTCGACGAGGAGGTGGCCGCCGGGGGCCAACCACGATTCGGCGGCTTCGACGACGCGGCGGAAGATGTCGAGGCCGTCGGGGCCGCCGTCGAGTGCTGAGCGTGGCTCGTAGTCGCGTGCCTCGGGAGGCATCTGGGCGATCTTCGCGGACGGGACGTAGGGGGTGTTCGCGAGCAGGATGTCGATGCAGCCACGCAGTTCGCGGGGAAGTGGCTCGAAGAGGTCGCCCTCATACACTGCTGCACCGATCGGTGCGAGGTTGCGCCGGGCGCATTCGACCGCTGCAGGCTCGATGTCGGCGGCGGCAAGTTCGATCGACAGACCCGCGTCGGCCAGTGTTGTCGCCAACGCCAGCCCCAACGCGCCGGAGCCGCAGCACAAGTCGACGACCACGGGGCGCTCGTGTGCGCGAGCGAGCTCGGCGGCCTCGTCGACTAGGAAGCCGGTGCGTTGCCGAGGCACGAACACCCCCGGTGCCACCGCGACGCGCAGGCCATGGAATTCGGCCCAGCCGAGCAGATACTCCAACGGCATGCCCGACACCCGTTGAGCGACCAATCGCTCCAGGTCCGCACCTGTCTCGGCGGCCGCCGCGGCCAGTAGCGCGGCCTCCTCCTCGGCGAACACGCAGCCGGCCGCCCGCAGCCGCACCACCAGGTCGGTACTTTCCGTTGACATCACCAGGACATCCTGCCGTGTCGTACACGGCCGGTGCCGACCGACAGGCGTTTCGGCGCTAGCGCGCGGTCGCCAGCTGGAACGTGCGGGTGGCGTCGAGGTAGATCCCGCGCTGACCCTGCTTGGCGGGCGGCGGGAGCTGGGAAACCAGTTGTTCCAGCGAGGTGGTGGCGCCGACCACGCGGGTTCCAGCGACGATGAAGTCGGCCACGGCGCGGCGAATGTGATTGGGGGAGGTGACCACCACCGCGCTGCTCGCGCCGAGATCACGCAGCATCGTGGTGCTGAACAAGGCGTTCTGCACCGTGGAGCCCGCCCGCCTCTCGACATGGACGCGGTCCGCGGGCAAGCCCTTACCGACCAGCCAGTTGCGCATCGCGTCGGCTTCGGTGATGCCGTTCTGCGGGTTGCCGCCGGTGACGATGACCGGTGAGAACGGCGAGGCGACGGCCTGCAACCACGTCGCGGTCAGCCGGTTCACCAGCTCGGGGCGCAACGCGCCGTCGGGCAGCAGGCCGTAGCCGAGCGCGACGATTCCGGTTTGCGGGCCGACAATGGCAGGCAGCGGATTCGGCAGGGTGCCCACGGCGGCGGTGATCGCGCCGAGCACGTTGGTGGTGCCCTGCGCCAGCCCCGGATCCACGGCGGAGAGGCGCGCCATGGCATCGGCGAGTGCGAGCAGATCTCCCGCGTAGTGGGACCAGATGGCCTGCAACGACAGCGCCTCGGCGTCGGTGGGGTTCGCGCCGAGCAGTTCGCGCAGCTCGGCACGGCCCGCGGCGTCGTTGCCGTCGGTGAAGTTGCGCTGGGCGGAGTTGTAGAGGGCGTCGATGTCCGGGGCGGCCTCGGCGGGCGCGCTGGCGAGACCGGTGATGGTGACCGCCGCGAACAAGGTCGCGATCAGGGTTTTCCAATGCCTCGAGATCTTCACTACAGTCGACACCTTTCCGCGCATGAAACGGGGCTTTCGGTACGTCAGCTGACAGTTAGCCGATGGCAAGCATTGATCACAATACGACTGGTAGAAGCCATATGCGTGTAATTGCCAGGCCGAATCGGCGGTTTCTTCCCGGCATCCGGGCAAACCGGGCACGGCTGCGGGTGGCCGCCGCGACCGGCGCGACAGTGCGCGCGTCGTGACCATTAAGGTGTGACAACGTGGATACCGTTTCGCTGTCCGGCAAGGAACTCGCCGCCGCCATCAACGCCGACACCAAGGCGCGCGCCGCCGCGCTGGCTACGGGCGGACCCGCCCCGCGCCTGGCCCTGGTCGTCGCCAACGACGACCCGGCGAGCGCCTGGTATGTGAACTCGCTGCGCAAGGCTGCCGAGCGACTCGGAATCACGTGCGACACGGTCGAACTCGGCGCCGACGCGAGCGCCGAGGCAATCCGCGCCGAGCTCGCTGCGCGCAGCGCGGACTCCGCCACCGACGCGATCATGCTGCAGACACCGCTGCCCGCCGGTATCGGCCTCGACGACGTCAGCTCCTCGATCGCCGCGACCAAGGACGTCGACGGTGTCAGCCCGCTGTCACTCGGCCTGCTCGCCAGCAATCTCGACGGTTTCGTCCCCGCCACGTCCGAGGCTGTCGTCGAACTGCTGAAGCATCACGAAATCCCCCTCGCCGGTCGACATGTCGCGGTCGTCGGGCGCTCCAACATCGTCGGCAAGCCCTTGGCTCAGCTGCTACTCGCCGAAAACGCCACCGTGACCGTTGCCCACTCGCGCACCACCGACCTCCCCTCGGTGACCTCTGCCGCCGACATCGTCGTCGCTGCCGCGGGACGCATCGACCTCGTCACCGCCAAACACATCGGCGAAGCTGCGGTGGTCGTCGACGTCGGCACCAATGAAGCCCCCGACGGCAAGATCGTCGGCGACGTCGAAGCGGATTCCGTGCGCGGTAAGGCCGCTGCCCTCAGTCCCGTCCCCGGCGGAGTCGGCCCGGTCACCACCGCCCTCCTGATGCGCCACGTCGTCACCGCGGCCGAAAACGCCCGCCGCGCCTGAAGTCGGTCGCCACTGACAGCGGTCCGAGTCTCAGTTCCTTTCAGGTGGAATATTCCCAATTGTGGGGGTTTGTGAGTTCCGGCTCGAACAAACCCGTGGGTATCGTTCGCTCGTGCACATCCCACCCAAGCGACCGATCGGAGATCGGCGCCCCTGAGAAACCTCTGGATGTGAGCGGCTGATACCTGGCGATATGCCGAGATGAGGTTTCTCATCTGTCGGTCACGCTGCCACTCAGCTCATCGTCGCTGCCGCAACGAACCTGCGCCTGTTCCCGAGCGGATTCCGGGCGGTTCCGTGTGGCCTGACAGCGGTGTCGACGGGGCGTATTCCGACCGTGTCGCAACAGCGAACAGGCATGGAACATCATGAAAGTACGGATCACCGGCGCAGGCGCGTCGGTCCCACCGCTGGTAATGACCAACGAGCGACTCCTCGGTATGTTTCCGGGTCCGCGCAGGATGCCTTGGACGCCTGCGGAATTCGAGCAGAAGACGGGGATTCGCGAGCGGCGATTCAGCTTCGATCTCGACGACAAAACCGGCCGTCCGCTGTTTCCGCCCGGATACGGTGAAGCGCCCGGCCCGGCAGGGGTGCTGGCGGAAGCAGCACTGCAAGAGGCTCTTACCGTCGCCGGCGTCGATGCGACCGCACTCGACGGTCTGATCGTCGGCGGCAGTACCCCGGATCGGCTGCATTTCGGCAGCGATGCGCAGCTGCTCCACCATCGGCTCGGGATGCGGTCCGACGCCGGAGTACTCCAGGCCGATATTGGCTGTGGCGGTGCGGTGTTCTGTTTGCAGTGGGCCAAGGAGATGATCCTCAGCGGTGTCCGCAAGCGGGTCGCGGTCGTGATGGTTCAAGTTGCCTCGCCATTGCTCAACCGCGAGGTATTCACCGGCGGTATCGAGTACGACGGCAAGGAGAGCGAGGCTTTCCTATCGGCCCTGTTGTTCGGCGATGGTGCGGGCGCGGTGATCCTCGAGGCTGCCGATGACGACAGCAGTTCGGAGCTGGTGTCCGCGGTAACCATCAATGAGCACTTCGAGATCGCCGTCCAACCCGCGGGCGGAAATCTCTGCCCGCCAGGACTGCCCGGTGCCGCGCTGTCGGACTATGCGGTTCACATCATCGGCAAGCGCGTCGCGGATGCATACACGCCGGTCATGCAGAAGTCGATCGATCGTGTCCTGGCCGATGTGCAGTGGGATGTCGGTGACCTGGAACGCCTGTATCCGCATCAATCCAATCGCCGACTCATCGAGCAGCTGATCGGCGCCCTCGGCATTGCCGAGAACCGTACGGCGATCAACGTCGACCGCTACGGCAATACCTCCGGTGCCAGCGTCCTCATCCTCCTCGCCGAGGATCTGCGCAACGGGGTGATCGGCCTGGGCTCCGGCGACCCGATAGTGATTGCGGCCGTCGGGGCCAACATGCAATACGGCGCTCACTTCATTCGACTGTAGCCCACTCGGGCCCGCTGCGCGCTCCGCGCGAGAACGGCTCTCCTTCAAGCGAAGTGGCGTCGTTCTCATTCTCGTCGTCATCCGGCGGCCCCGCCGTGGCGAATACCTGTTGATCGAAGCTTCCTCCGATCGCGCCTGGCGCCGAGGTATCCCTCGGCGGGTGTCGATCTGTGTCCGAGACACGTTATGCCGGTCGTGCGAAAGGTGGGATCGCTGATATGGCAAGGGAATTGATCGTGGCGATAGGGGTTACGGCCCTCGCGGTGCTGGTGTTCGTGCTGGGGGACAGGTTGCGGCCGGATTCGTGGCGGCAGACGGGTGACGAAGCTGCGGGGACGCTGGTTTTCGATCTGATCAAGACGTTCTTCGCGGCAACCGTGGCGTTCGTGGTGATCATCTGCTGGCAGCAGTATCAGACCGCGCGCAGTTACACTGTGGCCGAGGCGAAGTCGCTGGTCGACACCTACACGGCGGCACATGCCATGCCGGATCCCGAGCATCACCGGATCCAGGGATTGGTGCGTGACTACACCACACAGGTCGTCGACCAGGAGTGGTCGATGATGGATCGAGACGGTCACCTGAGTCAAAAGGCCCAGGGAACTCTCGATGTGCTTCGCGACAGCGTGGATTCGATGCGATCGTCGGATCCGTACGTGAACAACCTGCGCGCTACCACCTTGGCGAGCCTGGACAGAGTCGCAGGGGCACGTCACGACCGCGCGCTCGTGGTGGGGTACGGGATTCCGGGGTTCCTCTATGTGGCTTTGTATTTCGGCACACTGCTGCTGTTGCTGAGCCCTGTGCTATCGGGTGTGCGGGTCACCAGGCGCAGTGTTCTGATGATGGCGCTGCTCGGTGTCGTGGTCGGCGCCGCGATTCTGGAGGTCCACAACCTGGACCAGCCCTTCTCCGGTGGGAACACCGTCCCGATGGATGCCTTCGAACTAGCGCTGGCGCGCTTCCAGCAGGTCACCTGACGAGTTGTTCGAGCTTCGGAAACCGGTGCGGACGAGCTGACGGACGAGGGTAGCTGCAGATGGCATTTGCAATCGCTGTACCACGAATACGAAGGCGCACAAGGGGTCTGCGCTTCGCGCAGCTGCTCCTGGTGACGGTGGCGGTGGCGGTGGCGTCGCTGGCAGGCAGGCCGACGACCGCTGCCGCGGACCCGCCGTGGCAGTCGCTCGTGGACAGTGTCGCGACCGGGAGCGCGACGCCGGGAGTCACCGATGTGTCGACTGGAAGCTCTGGTTCCGGTACAGCGCTGAGCCTCGGCTCGAGCAGCATCTCGACCGGAAGCGCGGGTAACGCGATCGGTTCGAATGCCGGCTCGCCGCGCACCGTCGACGGGTTCGATACCGGCAGCGCAGAAAGCCGACTGCCCGTCACGGGAGGTGCTGAGCCCGAAATGGCCGCAACGTCAGTCGGTTCGGTCGAGGCACTCGGGTTGAACCAGGGCAGCGTCGAGCTAGCGTGTTCCGGGAGCGCCGCAGTCGGTGCCGCCGGAATCCTTGTCGGTTCCGCCACCGGAAGTGGAGTGGGCAGCGGGCTGATCGGATCTGGCTCGAGCAGCGGTTCGGGCCTCGGCAGTGTCGTCGTCGGCAGCGCCGCCACCGGCAGTGCGCTACTGACATGTCTATTGTTGTTGCCGAACAGCGCGCCCCCGGCGCCCGGTGCTCCACTCCTGCTCAGCCCGCCGTTGGTGCCGCCGAGCCGGACTGTTGCCGAACCTGCGCCTGCGCCGCCGCCCGCGGCAGTGCCCGTGATCGCGCTGGAGAGGCCGGTCGTCGCGTCGCCACCCGTGCTCCCGCGCACCACGACCGCCGAGCCCGCGTCGGATCCGATTCCCTGGAACGTGCTGGAACTGATCGCGTTGCTGGTGGTGACCGTGTTCGCGATCCGCAGCAGGTCATCGGACGACCGCAGCCGTAGCGAAGGGTAGTGCCGCGCTGGACGACTCAGTCTTGGGCGTCGCGGATGAGGAGGGCAAGCTGGACTCGCTTCTTGATCGCGAGCTTGGTGAACAGTCTGCCGGTGTGCGATTTCACGGTGGCAATGCTGAGGTTGAGCTTCTCGGCGACCTCGGCGTTGGACAACCCTTGTGCGATTGCGCGGGCGCTGTCGAGTCTCTCGTGCGGGGAGCCCGTCGAGAGCGCGGCGAGCCCGCGCGTTCGACGCCCTGTACAACCGACTTCGGTACATCACCGATTCGCCGAAACGATGAGGTGGATGGAGACCTGCGGCCGACATCCGTGTCGGTATGCGCGGTACGCGGACCGGCTACAGCCCATCTACTCGGCTGCGGAGATACCGGTGATGAGCGTACGACCGCCCGCACGGGCGGTCGTCACCAGTTGGGCGTTGTAGGCCACCGGCAGTGCATTGGGGCGCTGTTCACTCACTCGGACGAGGTACTGGCCGACGAACGCACCGGGGGTGATGGTGACACAGTGCGTGGTGCCCGCGGGGATCGTGTCGATGCCGTGTTGGATGTCGGTGGCCGACGACACGGCCGCGTTGGGCGCTACGACAGCGCGGGCCTGCTCGCTGGAGCGTGTCACGTAGTAGGCGTATTGGAACGCGAAAATCGCCGCAGGGCCGGAGTCGACGCCGCCTGCGCCATTGCCTTGGATACGGTTGCCGACTTTTTCGGCGGGGCATCGGGTTGCGGGAATGGTGGCCGAGACAGGGATATCGGCTGAGCTGGACGCCGCGGTCGGCGCCGGCGCCGGGGCGCCGCGGAATTGGACAAAGGCGGCGGCGAGCAGTGCCGCGGAGCCGAGCGAGGCGAGCAGTGCGGGCATCCAGCGCCGACTGCCCTTCGGCAGTTGATACCAGCGCCGCCGCACCCGCGACCGATCGATCAGGCGCGCAAAGACATCGTCATCGTCGTCGGCATAGTCGGGGGCGTAGGCCGCAGTGTGCGGCTCGGGTTCGGCGGGGATTCGATGGGCCCGTTCGGGCCAGTCGCCTCGATGGGCCTGCCCAGGCCGTCCTCGCATGTCCGGTCGATCCATTGCCCCGCCTTCATCAGCTCATACCGTCAGGTTCGTTCCCCACTCTGATAGCTCCGGAGGATACTGCGCATCGACCGCAATGCAAGCGAACGCGCCCGGCCACGTCATCCAATTACCCTCAGTCGGCACGAATGGTCGCCCGGTGCTCGAATGTCGAACTCACACATGGACAGCCGGCGCCCCGCTCGTTGCCGGGCGGTACATTTCGGCGGTATCGCGGTCAGGAGGCGGGGGAGTGCGGTCGGTCTACCAGTGCACGCTGACCGGGTCGCCGATGCTGGCGATTTCGTAGTACCAGGCGGCGTCGTCGGGTGCGAGGTTGATGCAGCCGTGGCTGACGTTCGCATAGCCCTGGGAATCCACCGACCAGGGTGCCGAGTGTACGAAAACTCCACCCCACGTGAGGCGTTCGGCATATTCACCGTTGATGACGTAACCCTCGGGGGAACTCAACGGGATGCCGATGGTGCGTGAGTCGAAGACCACCGAGCGGAAAATCTCGAGAATCGGGAAGATGCCCGTTGGCGTCTCGTAGCCTGGTTTGCCCATCGAGGCGGGCATTGTGCGCGGCCACTGGCCGCCGATGGTGACCGTGAAGGTGTGGTTGGACATGTCTGCGTCGGCGATCACCCCAGCGTTGGTCCTGAATTCCGTTCGCGCACTACCTATTCGAACCGAGATCGGTGAGCGGGCGGGAAGGAATCCCGTGGGTGTCCACGTCACTTCGCGGTCGTTCGCCCATGCGAACGTACCCGGGATCGATCGGGTGGACGTGATATCGATGGCTCGTTCGGCGCGAGCGCGATCCGCGACAGCCGCCGTGAACTGGATCGTGACCGGATGCGCGATGCCGACTTCTTGGCCGGCCGATGGCGTGACGGCCGCTACCGAGGCAGCCGATGGTGTTCCGATAGAGGTCGCGAATGCTGTTCCGGACCCGAACGCAGCCAAGGCCATGACCATGACTGCGAGGAACAGGTATCTGAGTACGCTCCTCATGGCTCCACCCCTTCTAGATGGTGTGGTGGCAGAAATCCATTCTAGGACTTCATGATCAACTCGAGGTACCGAATCCGTAACGGCCCCCGGCTGTAGGTGAACCGTGCCGGCAGGTCCTCCTCTCCGACCGTGGCGGACGCGGCCGTGACATGGCTGGGGTTCGGCGGCTCGGCCATGGCGTTCCAGCGGTCAGCGCCAGCGCGAGGTGCCGAGCACCGTCTTGGCGGCGGTGTCCTTGTCGGGCCGAGGCGCATGAGTGCCACGACCGCGAGTGTCGGCGCGGCAGCGGTGCTGGGCGTGGTGTTCGCGAGCGCCGGTGAGCGAGCAGGGCGGGCGGCCTTCTGCCTCGTGCGCCGGAGGTCATCGCGAACTCGGACCTCGTTGCCGGTCTATATCGGGCGTACCCGGCACCGCCGCGCGGAAACCTCTGGTATTCCCGGGCCCCGTTGTCAGCTGCGTACGAGGTGCAGCACGTCGGCGTGCAGGGCATCGGCACGCGCGGTGATCTCCTCCACGCGCATCAGCACGGGTGCGAATCGGTCGCCTTCCGCGGCGCTGAGGGAGGCGACGTTGATCTCGATATTGAGCTGCGAACTGGTGGCGGCCGCGCGAGCGGCGTCGGCGGCCGCGCCGATATCGGTGACCACGTTCGGGTTTCCGATCGGAAGCAGTTCCGCAGCAAGCGACAGGATTTCGTCGGCCTCGTCGACGACGGCGGCGGGCACCCGGGCGGCCTGGATCAGTGCGGCGGTGATGGCCTCGGTGCGCTCGGCGACGACTTCCGGAGTGGTCTTCGGCAGCTTGTAGGCAGCACCAACGGCGGTGAAGGCGGCGGCGTCGGCGTCGGCAAGGGCGAGTGCGCGGTCGCGCGCGGCGTCGGCGGCCTCGATGATGCGGTCGACGATCGGGCGGTGCTCGGCATCCTTGGCGCGGGTGGTGTAGCGGGCGACCATCGCAACCAGTGCGGCGCCCTGAGCGGCGTGCAGTGCGGCGACCGCGCCGCCACCGGGTGCGGGCACCTTTGCGGCCAGATCGGTCAGGTACTGCGCGAGCGTGGCCCTGCCGAAGGAGGGTGCAGTTTCCTGGGACGACGTGGTGGGCTGCGACACGGCGGGTGGCCTTTCGTTTCTTCGGCGATCACGGGGAAGTCTCGGCAATTACGCTACCGCCCGCGCGTGGGTGGCCGGTGCGCGCCCGGTCCGTAGCTGCGGTTATGTTGAGTGTTATGCGGATCGGATTGGGCATCAATTACTCGGGCGGTTTCAAAGAGGCGGCGGCGGAAGTGGCTGACCTCGAGCAGGCCGGTCTGGACATCGTGTTCGTCCCCGAGGCGTACTCCTTCGACGCCGTCAGTGCGCTGGGCTACCTGGCCGCCAAAACCACCCGTCTGCAGCTGGCCTCGGGCATCCTGCAGATCTACACCCGTACCCCCAGCCTGACCGCGATGACCGCGGCGGGCCTGGACTTCGTCTCCGACGGCCGCTACGTGCTCGGCCTCGGCGCGTCGGGCCCGCAGGTGATCGAGGGGTTCCACGGCGTCGCCTACGACTCGCCCATCGGCCGCACCAGGGAACTGGTCGAGATATGCCGCAAGGTGTGGCGGCGTGAGCGGCTCGAATACGACGGCAAGTACTACAAGATTCCGCTGCCCGCAGGCGAGGGCACCGGCCTCGGCAAGCCGCTCAAGTTGATCAATCACCCAGTGCGCGAACGCATTCCAGTGTTGCTCGCCGCGCTCGGCCCGAAGAATGTGCAGCTGGCTGCCGAGATCGCCGAGGGCTGGCAGCCGATCTTTTTCGTACCCGAGAAGGCCAAGGAAATCTGGGGTGAATCTCTGGATGCCGGTCTGGCCAAGCGTGATCCGATCCTCGGCGAACTCGACGTGTATGCCGGACCCGCGCTGGCGATCGGTGAAAACGTCACGCCGCTACTGGAATTCGTGAAGCCGCACCTCGCGCTGTATATCGGCGGCATGGGCGCGAAGGGCAAGAACTTCTATCACGCCCTCGCCACGAAGTACGGCTACGGCGCGGAGGCCGACCGTATTCAGGAGCTGTACCTGGCCGGCAAGAAGGAAGAGGCCGCCAAGGTCGTTCCGGACGACCTGGTGCGCGACATCTCCCTCGTTGGCCCCGCCGGCTACGTCAAGGAGCGGGTCGCCGCGTTCCGTGAGGCGGGCGTGACCGTCCTCAACGTCGTTCCGATGGCCGCGACCCCGGTCGAGCGGATCAAGCTGATCGAGCAGCTGCGCGAACTCTGCTGAGATCCTGGAGGCTCGCCGGGTCGGCCCGGCGAGCCAACAGGTAGGCGCGGCGAGTGTCGACCTCGTGCGGATAGTTCGGGCGCTCCATGCGCATCCGCACCTCGAACCCCGCCGCCGTCAGGTCGGCGATGATCTGATCCGGATCGAAGAAGCGGAAGTCGACGTCCACTTCGTGTCCCCACCAGGTATCGAAATGCCGGATTTCCGATCCGATGTGGAACGAGACCAGGAACAGGCCCGACGGGCGCAGCACGCGATGCACCTGTTCGAAGGCGCTGCGCAGTTCGCCAGGCGCGAGATGGATGATCGAGTAGAACGCGACCGCGGCGCCGAATTCGCCATCGGCGGCGGGTAGTTCGAGCAGATCGCCCGCACGGAACTCGACCGCTGAATAGTGCTTGCGTCCCACCGCGACCATGGCGGCGGATAGGTCGATGCCGACTGTCGTCGCACCGTGATCGGCGAGCCAGGCCGCAATATGTCCAGGGCCGCAGCCGAGGTCGGCGATCGGTGTTCCCGATTCGGTCTGCTCTATGAGACTGCTCAGCAGTGCCCGGTCGAGCGGTTTGCCGCGGAGCTCATCGCGGAGATCTGTGGCGTAATTCTCGGCGACGCTGTCGTAGCTGCGGCGGACGGTGTCATGCGTGCCGTGATCTCCCACAGGCTCCAGCATTCCACGGTCCACCGCAACGAGCAGGGCTGTGGGACTCCAGGATCAGCGGAACGACGCCAGGGCCTGATCGAGGGTCGAATGCAGCGCGAAGACCTGATCCAGGCTGGTCATCTTCAGCTGGCGACTGGTCGCCGGGCCATCGGCGACGACGGCGATCGAGGTTGACGCTCCCGCCCGCTGATGCGCCCCGACCAGTGCGGCCATCCCCGCCGAGGCGAGGAAGCTGACCGCGGACAGGTCGATGATCAGGGCCACGGGTTTACCGGCGAGAATGCCCTCGATCGCGGCTTCGAGCGCGGGCGCTGTCGCCAGGTCGACCTCGCCGGACACCGTCAGCACAGTCGCGCCCTCGGGCGTTGTCACCGTGGTGGTCATCGTGTCCGCGAGGGGATACGCGTCTCCGGAAGTATTGGTCACATCTTCACAATCTGCCATGAACCGCCCGATCTCGCTGTACTGACACAAAACATGCAGCAAACCTGACTTGTTCGCGTGCCATGCGAGTTTTCTTGCCGTCACACCTTACCGCCCTGGATTGTCCTCGGGGTCGAGTCCTTCGGAGCGAGCGTGTGGCAACGGCTCGGCGTGCCGTATCGCCCAGGTCGGGTGCCGCGGACGGAGCGCCGACGGGTCGAAATATCTGAGATGTGAGTCACATCAAGAGCTGGACGCTATAGGTGTATACCGGAAAGGGTAGTTGACTGAGCTAACTACAGATCGAAAGAGGGAAGTCCTGTGGTTGCCTCCCTCGCCGACGTCAGCCGCTTCATCCGGCGTCGGTCTCTCGTGTGAGCGATATCCGACCAAGGGAGGCTGGATCATGTCGATCGATACTCCAGCATGGCGGCGCGAACAGCGCATCGCCGAGTTGTATGCCTGTGATCAGCAGGTTCGCGACGCCGAGCCATCCGAAGAGATCAGCACAGCGCTGAGTCGACCAGGACTGCGGTATGCGCAGGTCATTGCGACGGTGCTGGAAGGTTATGCCGAACGTCCCGCGCTCGGGCAGCGGGCATTCGAGTTCACCACGGATGTGGCGGGTCGGCGCACGCTTCGTCTGCTGCCCAGATTCGAGACCATCACCTACCGGGAACTGGGCGAGCGAATCGGAGCGGTGGCCGCCGCGTGGCATCACGACGTCGAACATCCTGTGCGCGCAGGCGATTTCGTCGCCATACTCGGCTTCACGAGTTGTGACTACGTCACGCTCGATCTGGCCTGTGCAGCGCTGGGTGTGGTGTCGGTGCCGCTGCAGGCGGGGGCCGCGGTCGCCCAACTGCGGGCGATCATTGCCGAGACCAACCCTCGGGTGCTCGCCGCGACGCCGGAACTGCTCGATGACGCCATCGATTGCTTGCTCGACGAGGTGCCCACCGAACATCTTGTCGTCTTCGACTACCACCCCGAGGACGACGCGCAGCGTGCGGCGGTCGATTCGGCACTACAGCGGCTTGCGGACGCCGGTAGCGCGATTGTCGTCGAAACGCTCGATTCGGTGCTCACCCGCGGCCGTGGCGCACCGCCCGCGCCGCCGTTCGTCCCCGACGCCGACGCCGACCCGCTGGCCCTGCT
Organism: Nocardia sp. CWNU-33; assembly: GCF_046764895.1. Taxonomy (NCBI): domain Bacteria; kingdom Bacillati; phylum Actinomycetota; class Actinomycetes; order Mycobacteriales; family Nocardiaceae; genus Nocardia; species Nocardia sp. CWNU-33. The sequence continues at coordinate 235,123 of NZ_JBKOQN010000002.1, forward strand.
CATCTACACCTCAGGAAGTACGGGCACGCCCAAGGGCGCTATGTACACCGATCGGCTTGCTGCCGGCATCTGGGTGGAGACGACCGCCTGGTTCGATTCGACCACAGCGCCCACGATCGGCGTGAACTATCTGCCCATGAGCCACCTCGCGGGCCGTCTCACCCTGTCGGGGATTCTCGCGCGCGGCGGCATTGCCTACTTCACGGCAAGAAGCGATATGTCGACGCTGTTCGAGGACATCGGACTGGTGCGCCCGACGGCGGTGATATTCGTTCCACGCGTGTGCGACATGATTTTCCAGCGTTATCAGAGCGAGCTCGACCGGCGCGGCGCCACCGAGCAGCAGGTGAAAACCGAACTGCGCCAAGACTTCCTCGGCGGGCGTGTCATCTCCGCCTCGGTGGGCTCGGCACCGCTGGCTGCGGAGCTGAAGACCTTCATGGAGTCCGTCCTGGATGTGGAGTTGCGCGATGGCTACGGCTCCACCGAGGCGGGCGGGGTGCTGGTCGACAACCAGCCGCGCCGGCCGCCGGTGCTCGACTACAAACTTGTCGACGTCCCCGAGCTGGGATATTTCCGGACCGACCAGCCGCATCCTCGCGGCGAACTGCTGCTGAAGACGCGCACCATGATTCCCGGGTACTACAAGCGTCCCGAGGTCACCGCGCAGATCTTCGACGCGGACGGCTTCTACAAGACCGGCGACATCATGGCCGAGATCGGTCCAGATCAACTCGTCTACGTTGACCGTCGCAACAATGTGCTGAAGCTGTCGCAGGGCGAGTTCGTCGCCGTCTCCCAGTTGGAGGCCATCTACGCGGGCAGCCCCTTGGTCCGGCAGATATTCGTCTACGGCAGCAGCGAACGCGCCTACCTGCTCGCGGTGGTCGTGCCCACCGCGGCGGCTCTCGACACCGATGCGCTGAAGGGCGCGATCGCGGCGTCGTTGCAGCAGATCGCGAACGAGGCCGATCTGAACTCATACGAGATCCCGCGCGACTTCCTGATCGAGACCGAGCCGTTCACGATCGAGAACGGTCTGCTCTCCGGCATCGGTAAACTGTTGCGGCCCAAGCTCACAGCGCATTACGGCGCTCGACTCGATCAGTTGTACAACGACCTGGCAGAACAGCAGGACAACGAACTGCTCGCCCTGCGGCATACCGCTGCCGAGCTGCCGGTGCTGGAAACGATCAGCCGGGCCGCCCGCGCACTGCTGGGTTGCGCGACAACAGATATCCGTCCGGACGCCCAGTTCACAGAACTGGGCGGTGATTCCCTTTCGGCGCTGTCGTTTTCGAACCTGCTCCAGGATATTTTCGCGGTGGACGTGCCGGTCGGCGTGGTCATCAGCCCCGCGAACGGGCTACGTGATCTCGCCGATTACGTGGAAAGGGCGCGGAATTCGGCTGTGCGGCAGCCCACCCTCACCACGGTCCACGGCCGCGACGGATCGGCGATCTACGCCGGTGACCTGACCCTCGACAAGTTCATCGATGCGAGGACCCTGAGCGCCGCCGAGGCATTGCCCGCGCCCGACGGCATTGCCCGAACGGTGCTGCTGACCGGAGCGAACGGCTACCTGGGGCGCTTCTTGTGCCTGGAATGGCTGGAGCGGCTGGATGAGTCGGGTGGCACGCTGATCTGCGTGGTGCGTGGCAACGACGCGGTGGCAGCAAGGCAGCGGCTCGACGAGGCATTCGACAGTGGCGACCCGGAGCTGGTCGAGCATTTCCAGGAGCTGGCCGCCCGCCGCCTCGAAGTCCTGTCAGGCGATATCGGCGAGGCGAACCTCGGCCTGGACGGCGCGACCTGGAATCGGTTGGCCGACAGCGTCGATCTGATCGTCCACCCGGCTGCCCTTGTCAACCATGTGCTGCCCTACAGCCAGTTGTTCGGGCCGAACGTGGTCGGCACCGCCGAGGTGATTCGCCTCGCGATCAGCAGGCGGCTCAAGCCCGTCACCTATCTCTCGACGGTGGGCGTCGCCGCGCAAGTCGAGCCAGGGCGGTTCGACGAGGACGGTGACATCCGTGATTTCAGCTCGGTGCGTGTCATCGATGAGGGTTATGCCAACGGCTACGGCAACAGCAAGTGGGCGGGGGAGGTCCTGCTGCGTGAAGCCAACGACCTGTGCGGTCTGCCGGTCACAGTCTTCCGCTCCGACATGATCCTCGCGCACAGCCGCTACCGCGGGCAGCTCAACGTGCCGGACATGTTCACCCGCCTGGTGCTGAGTCTGGTCGCGACCGGGATCGCGCCGTCCTCCTTCTACGAGACCCACTCCGACGGCACGCGACGGCGCGCCCACTATGACGGGCTGCCCGCCGACTTCACCGCTGAGGCGATCACCACGCTCGGTAGCCTCGGCACGGCAGGATTCCATACCTTCGATGTGGTGAATCCGCACGACGACGGCATATCCCTGGACAACGTCGTGGACTGGCTGATCGACTCAGGCCACCCGATCCAGCGCATCACCGACTACCGCGACTGGTTCGACCGTTTCGAGACCGCACTGCGCGCATTGCCCGAGAAGCAGCGCCAGGCCTCGGTACTGCCGCTACTGCACGCCTACGCCCGTCCGGAGCACCCGATCCGCGGCTCGGTCATCCCGGCCAAGACGTTTCAGACCGCCGTCCACAACGTGCGAATCGGCCCGGACAACGACATCCCACACCTTTCGCCGCAGCTCATCACCAAATACGTCACCGACCTCCAGCACCGCACGCTGCTGGTCTAGCCCGGCGCAACGTCCAGGTACAGCGCACCGTCCACAACCCGGCCGAGGCTTTCTGACCCCAATTGCCAGAACACAGCGAAAGCGAGAATCCGATGAGCTTCGGAACCCCCGCGGGCACCCGCGGCGCCCGCCAACCTTCCGGCCGGTTCACCACGTGGATGAACAAGTTCATGGCTGAACGCCTGCGCCGCAAGGGCGGCGGCAAATTCATGGGAATGGACGCTCTCGTCCTGACCACGCTCGGCCGCAAGAGCGGCGTCGAACGTTCCACACCGGTGGCCTGGTTTCCCGGAGACAACGGCACCTACCTCATCGCTGCCTCGGCGGCCGGCGCCGCGGGAAACCCCGCCTGGTACCACAACCTCGCCGCCAACCCCGACAAGGTCCGCATCGACGTCGATGGCCGAACCCTCGACGTGACCGCCGAACAACTCCACGGCACCGAACGCGACAAGGCGTGGCAGCAGATCACGACCACCACACCCCGATTCGCCGGATACCAGCAAAAGACCGACAGGGAAATCCCGATCATCCGCCTCGCTCCCCGTCCCAGCTGAAGTCCCGGCAGCTCACGGCCACGCCGCATATCTGCGATCCGGGCAACCGGGCGCCGCCGCCATACAGCTCGCCCGAACGCACGGCCGGGTCGATAACGAACTCCGAGCACTGACGTGACCACCCAGTCGTGGACACGGATCAGAAGATCCGTAGTCAGCCCCCATAGCGCAGAGCAGACTTCGTGTCGCCCGAAATCGGCGCTGACCGTCGAGAATTGACGCGAAGCGGGCGCTACCGGCGGTCAGAGCGCGAAGTCGGCCGGTCAGCGCCCCGTCATGCGGCGGTGACGTTGAACAAGGTCAGCTTCCGTGGCTGTCGTGAGGCGGTGCGCAGTTCGGCGCGTTCGCGGATCGCGCAGGCCAGTGTGTATTTCACGAGGTCATCGGCAGTGGTGCGGCCCGACAGAACGCCCCACACCAACGAAAGCAGCCCATCGCACGGGATCCAACCCTTTTCGACCGCGTTCAACGCACGATACTGCCGCTTCGAGCGTTTTTCCGCTGGTCACCCCCGCGTAGGAAACCGTCACGTAGATCGTCGATCGTGCGGGCGAACTTCCCGGCACTGCCCTCCACCGCTGCCGTACTGCTGGTCCGTACCTTCTTCGACGACGAGGAGGGCTGGCGCGCCCTGCTCGACGGACCGTAAGGTGTGGCGCGGTCGACGAACACCACTGCGGCGTTGCCGGGTATCCGATCTCGGCGCCCACCGGCGTGGTCGGCGGCCGCGGGCGAGGTGATGGGAGGATGATGAACATCGTGCCCAATGATCCGAATGGTCCCGATATCAAGCCGCGCAGCCGCGATGTCACCGATGGGTTGGAGAAGACCGCCGCTCGAGGGATGTTGCGAGCGGTCGGGATGGGCGATGGCGACTGGGGGAAGTCGCAGATCGGGGTGGCCTCCTCGTGGAACGAGATCACCCCGTGCAATCTGTCGTTGGATCGGCTCGCGAAGGCCAGCAAGGAAGGTGTGTTCGCCGGGGGTGGCTATCCCATGGAGTTCGGAACAATTTCGGTCTCCGACGGCATCTCCATGGGGCACGAGGGCATGCACTTCTCGCTGGTGTCGCGTGAGGTGATCGCCGACAGCGTCGAGACGGTCATGCAGGCCGAGCGCCTCGACGGCTCGGTGCTGCTGGCCGGGTGTGACAAATCCTTGCCCGGCATGCTGATGGCGGCGGCCCGGCTGAACCTGGCCAGCGTGTTCCTGTATGCAGGCTCGATCCTGCCGGGGATTGCGAAAATGTCCGACGGCAGTGAGCGCGAGGTGACGATCATCGATGCGTTCGAGGCGGTCGGCGCGTGTTCGCGCGGGCTGATGAGCCGCGAAGATGTCGACGCCATCGAGCGGGCAATCTGCCCGGGTGAGGGCGCTTGCGGCGGAATGTACACCGCGAACACGATGGCCAGCGCGGCCGAGGCCATGGGCATGTCGCTGCCGGGCAGCGCGGCGCCGCCCGCGACCGACCGCCGCCGCGACGGCTATGCCCGGCGCAGCGGCGAGGCCGTCGTCGAGTTGCTGCGGCGCGGGATCACCACGGCCGACATTCTCACCAAAGAGGCCTTCGAGAACGCGATCGCCGTGGTGATGGCATTCGGCGGCTCTACCAACGCCGTGCTGCACCTGCTGGCGATCGCGCACGACGCGAATGTCGAACTGACGCTGAAGGATTTCGCCCGCGTCGGCCGCCGGGTACCGCACCTCGCCGACGTGAAACCCTTCGGCAAGCACGTGATGACCGATGTGGACCGAATCGGTGGTGTCCCGGTCATGATGAAGGCGCTGCTGGATGCCGGGCTGCTGCACGGCGACTGCTTGACGGTGACGGGGCGGACCGTGGCGGAGAATTTGGCCGAGATCGCCCCGCCGGACCCCGACGGCAAGGTGGTCCGTGCCATGAAGTCCCCGATCCATCCGACCGGCGGCATCACCATCCTCGAGGGATCGCTCGCACCCGGCGGTGCCGTGGTGAAGTCGGCAGGCTTCGATTCCGAGGTATTCACCGGCACTGCAAGGGTTTTCGATCGCGAGCGCACCGCGATGGACGCACTCGAAGATGGCACCATCGCGGCCGGTGATGTGGTGGTGATCCGGTACGAGGGGCCCAAGGGTGGTCCGGGGATGCGCGAGATGCTCGCGATTACCGCGGCCATCAAGGGTGCGGGCTTGGGCAAGGATGTCCTGCTGCTCACCGACGGACGTTTCTCCGGCGGCACCACCGGACTGTGCGTCGGCCATGTCGCCCCGGAAGCGGTGGACGGCGGCCCGATCGCGTTTGTGCGCGACGGTGATCAGATCCGCCTCGACGTCAGCGCGGGCACCCTCGACCTACTGATCGAAGCCGAGGAGCTCAACCGCCGCCGCGAGGACTGGGAACCGTTGCCGCCCCGCTACACCCGTGGTGTGCTCGCCAAGTACTCGAAGCTGGTGGGGTCGGCGTCCTACGGCGCCGTGTGCGACTGACGCCTCGTCGGACTCGAGATCGTGCGCCGCAGCTGCTGCGGCGCACGGTAATTCGGCATCGGACCCGTCGCTTCGAGCGGGGTGAATGTGCCACTGAGCCAACCGATCTGATACCGGATGGTCCGAGGTCGGTCGTGTCGCCCGAGCGTTCCGGCACGACCACCTCAGCTCCGACCGGACCATCAGTTGGTGAAATGCGCGACAGTGTAAGCACATCGATGCATGTTGACCTGGTGAATGTCGGATTCTGTTGTCCGCACTCGCCGTAACCCTCATTTACCGACGAATTCTGATCTAAAATGGGGGCATGTAGGACCCACGCGGTCCGACCTGGCGCCCTCGTTGCGCCCCACGATCTGAAGATTGATTCGGCTGGCGGGGCCCGGGTAATGCATTCGGCCGGGTGCCGCAGAGTTGGGGTGCCCGGCACGGAGAATCTGCCTGCCGAGGAGACGATGATGGTCCAGGGAATCGGAACCGAACACGACGACGACTTCGAGCAGGTGCCGGTGATCTGGCCCGACCCGAGCCCGTTGGACGCCTGGTGGCGTCGCGTGATGGCCGCTCCGAGCGACGCAACCGGTGATCTGTCACATCCCGGGAGGGCATCCGGTCACCGTAAATAACCCGCCGCGACTGTTATTGCGCGCGTGACAGTCTCGAACGACTTCACCGAAACCCGTTGTGTGGGAAAAGGATCGTCGCGCACCCGAGGTTTTCCCGGTCGCGTCTGAGGCGCTACGCAGACGCGACCGGGAAAACCACCTCGCCTGCCTAGCCGGCGGCGGTGCGATCGGAACCTCCGGTACGCCGATATCGACGCGTCGTCAGCTGGAAATGCGGCGTTGTGTGCCGCGCAGCGGGTTCGCCACCGGGGATTTGATCGCGGGCAGCGTGACCGACATACGGACGGTGGTGCCGGGGCCTGTGTGATCGATCTCCAGCTCCTCGGTCAGTGCTCGCATCATGTCGATGCCGCGGCCGCGATAGCCGGGGTCGGCCGAGCGTGGCTTCCATGTCCCGGTGTCGGTGACCACGATGACCACCGTCTGGGTGTCGCATTCGGCCGTGAGCTGGACTCGGCCCGCGTCCGACGCGTCGGTGGCACCGGTGGCGCGGCCCATCGATGCGTCGGTGGACCGCACGGGTCGGCTCACGGGCAGCTCACCGTCGCGGTAGGCGTGTTCGATGCTGTTGCTGCACGCCTCGTTCGCGGCCGCGATCAGATCCGAGGCGAGATCGTGCGGCACCGCGGCGGCGGCCAGCCAGGCCTTCAGGCTCCGGCGCATCGCCGAGAGCTGATCGGGGTTGGCGGGCACGTCCAGTCGCAGTGGAGCGGGCGGCTGGCGGTAGACAACCATGGCGACGTCGTCGTCGTAGCCCGCGGCCGGGCGCAGCCGCGACAGCACCGCGTCGGCCACCTCCCGTGGTAGTCGGCCGGGGGTGTCCGCGAGCACCGCGCAGATCTTCGCGAAGCTGTCATCGATGTCGACACCGCGCTGTTCGACCAACCCGTCGGTGAACAGCACCAGCGTCGAGCCGGGTGCGAGCGCTGTAGTCGCCTCTGGGCGCCGCGGCACGTCGAAGGTGGCCAGCGGCACCGATCGGCCGCCCTCGAGCAGCCTGCCCGGTTCGCTCACGTCGGCGAGGATCGGCGGCATATGACCGGCGCTGCTGTAGCGGACCAGCCCGCGCACCGGGTCGAGCACCGCCGCGCACACGGTGGTGCACATGGCACCGGGAATGCGCGCTGCGACGGTATCGAGCTCGGCGAGCAATTGGGCCGGCCCCGCGCCCCCGAGCAGCAACGTCTGTGCGGCCGTGCGCAATTGGCCCATCACCACGGCGGCGGACAGCCCTCGTCCGACGCAGTCGCCGACCACGATGCCGATTGTCCCGTCCCGCAGCGGCACCACGTCGTACCAGTCGCCGCCGATTTCCAAAGGCGGCAACGCGGGCTCGTAGTGCACGGAGAACCGCGGCGGCAGCTCGATCGGGCCGAGCATGGCACGCTGCAGTGTCAGCGAGGTGGAACGCGCTTGATCGAAGTTGCGCGCCCGCTGCACCGCCAGGCTCAAGTGGCCGATGAGCAGGGAGAACAAGGTCCAGTCCGCGGCACTGATCGCGCGCGGCGCGGCGAAGCGCAACCACAACGCGGCATCACCGGTCTCGCCGAGTGGAGCGACGATGCCCTCGGAGCTTTCGGTGCCCTCCGGGATCGCGATCAGGCTGCGGCCGGGCCTGCGTCGTGCCCGATCGAGCAGCGCACGAGCCCGTGCGTCGAGCGCATTGGCAGGCGAGGGTTTTCTGGTCGCATCGCCTGTCGACTGGATCTGGCCGGTGTTCGCGGGGCGGTCGGTGACCTGCGTGCCGCCGGAGACATAGACCTCGGGACCGGTGTTGCGGCTCGGCCAGACCGAAACCACCGCGGTCTCGGCGCCGACCGTGCGTCGCAGCTCATCCAGCCCGACGGCGAGCACCTCGACCACGCTGGTGGCCGCGCCGACGGCGGTGGCCAGCCGGGAAGCGGCCTGATCGCGGGCCTGGGCGTCGTGTTCGGCCGTCACATCGCGAATGGTGCCGACGAAGATCTGCTCATTGTCGTCCGGCTTGATGAGGGCACTCGTGCTCACCGCGAGCCAGACCGTGCGGCCGTCACGATGCTGGATCGGAATGACGAAGCGCTGTGCCTCGGTGCCGAGATCGGGATAGCGCAGGCCCTCGGGCATCGACCACGGATGCGGCAGCGGGTAGGGGATGTCGGCGGCGCCGTACCCGGTCAGCGCGCCGAAGGCGGAATTGACCTCGACGATGGTGGCGTGCGAGTCGGCAACGAAGAAGCCGTCCTGCAGTGATTCGACCAGCGCGGTGCGGAAGGCGTCGCGGCCCGCGAGATCGTCTGCGCGGGAACGCTGTTGCTCGTAGCGGCGGTTGCCGTCGAGGAACCCTCTGGTGGCGATGTCCAGCGCGGCGAGGGTCTGCAATAGGAATTCCAGCGCCGTCTCGGCGAGCTTGACGTCCTGGTCGTCGGCGGGCTGCTGGGCGGCTTGTACGACGCGGAAGTGGTTTTCGGTGAGGTCGAGCAGGCTGATGCCTTCGACGAGGGCGCGGCGGCCGAGGTCGTAGCCTTCGGCGAGGCCGGCCTGCGTCGGCGCATCCAAGTGCCGCCGAAGCGCATCCGCGTAGGCGTCCCGAAATGCGGCCAGCGCAGCGGTCATGTCAACACATCCGGTGGGCCACCCCGATGACGTGCGGCGAGGACCAAGGCGTCATCGGTGTCTTTGGCATGCTTGGCGAGGATATCGGCGGTGATGTCGGCCGTGGACTTCGACAGATCGATGCTGTCGAGCGAGTCGATGACGATACCGTCGGTCGACATCAGTAGTAGGTCGCCCTGACGTACCGCCACGGTCTGCGGTTGTAGGTTCTGCGGTAGCCGGTAGCCGACGATGCCGCCCGTCAACAGCACCGTCGCGCGGATCGTCAGCCCGATGGGGCCACGGGTGAGCACCTGGGAATCGACGTTCCCGACGCCGAGCCAGCGCACCGTATCCGCATCGTCGAAAAGCACTAAAGATACTGCCGCGCCGCGGGTTTCGGCCATGGCTCGATGACACAGCACCATCAGGACGTCCAATGGTTCGGCGCGGTTTTCCGCGAGTATCTGTGCGGCGCGATCGGAGGCGTCGGCGGCGGCGGCGCCATGGCCGAGGCCGTCGAGCACGGCGAAGAGCACGGTGCCGTTGCCCGCGTCGAGGACCACACAGCGATCACCGGAAACCTGTTGGCCCGGCAGCGCGCGACCGGCCACCGCCCACTCGATTCGGCCGATGAACCCGTCCTCATGCACCGTTGGGTACCCACTTCCACATCTCGATCAACGTTCCGCGTCCGGGCGCCGAATCGATGATCAGGCGGTCCATCAATCGTCGGGCGCCGGGCAGGCCGAGACCGAGGCCACGTCCGGTGGAGTAGCCATCGTCCAGCGCGCGGGCAATGTCGATGATGCCGGGACCTTGGTCCTCGGCCTGAACCACCAGCGCTTGACGACCCTCCCGGTCGTCGACCAGCAACCGGATCTCGCCGCTGCCTGCGTAGCTGGTGATGTTGCGAGCAATCTCGGAGATAGCTGTCGAGATCATTGTTCGATCGGTCAGAGAGAATCCGAGCTTGGCTGCCAGTTCACGTCCGGCCTGTCGTGCGATCACGATGTCCCCGGACACCCTGACCGCGATCACCAAGTTCTCAGCGGCCACTGTCACGACCATCTCGCTGGCGACGGGCTGGAGTTTTGCGGTTCAGCCAGGCGAGGCCCTCTTCGAGGTCGAGGGCCGTGTGCATGTCTTCGAACGTGAGCCCGAGCTGAACCATGGCGAACGCGACTTCGGGTTGCAATCCGACGATGACCGTTTCGGCACCGCGGAGCTGCGTCATGTGCGCGATGGTACGCAGCGATCTCGCTGCGAAAGAATCCATTACATCGATCGCCGTGACGTCGACGATGATGCCGTGCGCCCGATATTTGCTGACCTGCTTCATCAGGTCGTCTTGCAGGCGCTCGGTGTCGGCGTCGGTCAGTGCGGACTGTACCGACGCGATGAGGAATGTGCCTTGCTTGAGTATCGGGACCGGCATCAGTTCGCCTGATCAGCGTCCGTCGCGTTCGATGGGCCGATCCGTCACGCGGGTCACCTCGTAGCCCAGCAAACGTTCGGCTTCCTCGATACCGCCCTGCAGGTCGCCGACGGCATTCATCTTGGACAGATCGAGTCCGATGGTCACCAGTGTCAGAGCGATCTCCGAGGACAGACCGGTGATGATGACGTTCGCGCCCATCAGGCCCGACGCGTCGACGGTCTGCACCAGGTGGTTGGCCACCGTAGAGTCGATCGCGGGCACACCGGTGATGTCGATGACGACGACCTTCGCGCGGTTGGCGCGGATCGCGCGCAGCAGCTGCTCGGTGAGCTGGCGCGCACGCTGACTGTCGAGAACACCGATGATCGGCAGGATGAGCAGCTGCTCACGGACCTGCAGTACCGGGGTCGACAGCTCGCGAATGGCTTCCTGCTGCTGCCGGATAACTCGCTCGCGCTCCTGCACGAAGGAGATGGCCACGGTGCTCGCGATGCGGTTGGCGGCCGGTTCGTATGCGTCGAGCACAGCATTCAGTAGCTCGAAGTCGGCTTGGTACTTCTCGAACAGCGAGCGGGCGAGCACGTCACGCAGCAACAGCACGATGCCGAGGACCTCGTCGGTCTCGACTCCTCTCGGAATGATGCGCTCGGAGAGATCGCGTGCGTAGGCCTGCAGCGCTTCGACGCTACCGGTCTCGAGCACCTCGACGTAGTTGTCGTAGACGGAGGTCGCCTCGGAGAAGATCTCCTCGGGGGTCATTGCGGTCAGCAGCTGGGCATCGGTGATACGCCGAGCCCATTCCTCGCGCAGCGCGGTGCGGTTCTGCCGCAGGTGTTCGACCAACTGTGGAAGCAGGTTGTCGACCGGTCCTGCGGTAAGGGAATCCGCCGAAAGGCTCATGGACACCTCGGACATGGAAACTCCAGCCCCTTTCGACGGGTGGGTCGGGATTCGTGCGTTCGGCTGCGAGCCGCTACCGAGCCTAGTCATACCCCACCGGAGTTGCTGGCGAAACCTGCCGGTCGTTCGCCGGGTTTCACGGTGGCGGCGCGAATCCGCGAGCCAGACCAGCCAGCGCCGCGTCGAGGTAGACCGTCAGGTCCGCGTCGGCCCTGGCGAGCCAGGCATCGAAGGCGGCGCGCGCGGCGGCGAGGGTGGTGCGCCCGACGGCGAGGGGGAGCAGTGCGTCCTCCGGCTCGCCGAGCCGTTGCGCGGCGAAGGCGCTGACCGCGCGTTCCCAGGCGTCGTAGTGCGCGCCCGCGGTGGCGGCGAGTGCGGGGACGGCGCCGACTAGCTGCATGCGGGTGCGCAGCTCGGCGACGTCTTCAGCGCGATATCGGTTGGCGTTCACCACAACTCGGCGTACGGCAGCCATCATCGGCACCTCGTCGGGCACCGTGGCGAAGGCTTCGCGCAGCGCGGCGACCTCGTCGTCGAACTGGTACCAGAGCACTTCCGCCTTGGTGGGGAAGTAGCGGAAGAAGGTGCGTCCGCTGATGCCCGCGGCCGCGGCGATCTGCTCGACGGTCGTCTCGTCGAAGCCCTGTTCGGTGAACAGGCGCATGGCGATCAGCTCGAGTTCGCGCTTGGTTGTGCCCCTGGGGCGACCGCGCGTCGGAGGTGTCACGGCTATTGATTATGTCAGTGACTGACGATAATCTCGCGACGTGTTCGAAAATGTCCAGGTGGCGGATCTCACGTGGCCCGAGGCGGGCGAGCGTGCCGCCGCGGGGGTGATTCTGGCCGTGCCGGTGGGCGCCACCGAACAGCACGGTCCGCATCTGCCACTGTCCACGGACACCGACATCGCGGTGGCATTGTGCACGCGGCTGGCCGCGCTGCGGCCGGATGTGTTTGTCGCGCCTGCTGTCCCGTACGGCTCCAGCGGTGAGCACGCGGGCTTCCCCGGCACCCTGTCGATCGGGCAGGCCGCGTTGGAGCTGCTGATCATCGAGCTGTGCCGTTCGGCCACCGAAACGTTCGACCGCATCCTGCTGGTCAGCGGGCACGGCGGCAATCTGGAGCCGCTGCGCAAGGCGTGCGCACTGTTGCGCGGCGAATCCCGTGACGTGCACATATATATGCCCCGATATCAGGGCGATCCGCACGCGGGGCGCTCGGAGACCTCGATTCAGCTGGCGCTGGCGCCGGGCCGGGTCCGCGTCGAGCGCGCGGTTGCCGGTGATACCCGGCCGTTGATCGAGATCCTGCCGCTGATGCGCGTGGGGGGAGTTCGTGCGGTGAGTGCCAACGGTGTACTCGGCGACCCGGCGGGCGCGACTGCGGACGAAGGCACAGCGCTGCTCGCGCATCTGATCACCGATCTGAACGACCAGATCCGGCTGTGGTGGCCGGCAGCTTCCCGGGAAAGGACCGGAACATGAACCCGTGGTTCGAAACAGTCGCCGAGGCGCAGCGGCGTGCGAAGAAACGTTTGCCGAAATCCGTGTACGGCGCGCTGATCGCCGGATCCGAGCGTGGCCAGACCATCGAGGAGAACCAGCTCGCCTTCACCGAGCTCGGCTTCGCACCCCATGTCGCTGGTCCGATCGGTGACCGAGATCAGTCGACAACCGTACTGGGGCAGCAGCTTTCGATGCCGGTGCTGATCTCGCCGACCGGCGTGCAGGCCGTGCACCCCGATGGTGAAGTGGCCGTCGCCCGCGCCGCGGCGGCACGCGGGATCGCGATGGGGCTCAGCTCCTTCGCCAGCAAGCCCATCCAAGAGGTGATCGCGGCCAACCCGTCGACCTTCTTCCAGCTCTACTGGTGCGGCAGCAAAGACGAGATCCTGCAGCGGATGGAGCGGGCGAAGACAGCGGGCGCCGTCGGGCTGATCCTGACCCTCGACTGGTCGTTCTCGCACGGCCGCGACTGGGGCAGTCCGGTGATTCCGGAGAAGCTCGATCTGCGTGCCATGCTGCGCTTCGCGCCGCAGACCCTGATCAAGCCGCGGTGGCTGAGCACCTACTTGAAGTCGGGCCACATTCCCGACCTCACCGCGCCGAATATGGCCATCGGCGACGGACCCGCACCGGGGTTCTTCGGCGCCTACGGCGAATGGATGGGCACCCCCGCACCCGACTGGGCCGACGTGCAGTGGATCTGCGAGCAATGGGCGGGCCCGGTCATGCTCAAGGGCGTGATGCGCGTGGACGACGCACTGCGCGCGGTCGATTCGGGCGTGGCCGCTATCTCTGTCTCGAACCACGGCGGCAACAATCTCGACGGCACCCCCGCCGCAATCCGAGCGCTGCCCGTCGTCGCCGATGCCGTCGGCTCGCAGATCGACGTGGTGCTCGACGGCGGCATCCGTCGCGGTAGCGATGTGGTGAAGGCGGTCGCGCTCGGTGCGCGCGCGGTGATGATCGGTCGCGCCTACCTGTGGGGCCTGGCCGCCAACGGCCAGGCCGGCGTCGAGAATGTCCTCGACATCCTGCGCGGCGGCATCGACTCGGCGCTGCTCGGGCTGCGTAAGACGTCGGTGCAGGACCTGGATCGGTCGGACCTGATCGTGCCGGAGGGCTTCGAGCGTGCGCTCGGGATCCCCGCGCGCCCCGTCGATGTTCCAGCGCGCGCGGCCTCGGAGCCGGTCGTCGCCGGATAGTCGGTGGATGGCTGCCCCGGACCGCGTCCGGGGCAGCGTGGGCCGACCTGGGATCTGCGCCGCAGGGCTGTGGCTTACATTGCGAGCCAGCCATGTTCGGTCAGTCCGGAGCCACCGCCTTGCGATGGTGGGCGAGCAGGGTGTCGTAAATATCTGCGAGCGCGGCTAGTTGCTGACGGTCGAGGATGTCGACCATGTGTCGGCGCACGCTGTCGACGTGGGCGGGCGCGGCGGTCGCGAGGACTTCGGCGCCGCGCGGTGTCAACCGTGCCGCCGTGCGGCGGGCGTCGTCGGGGATCGGCTCCCGTGCGACCAAGCAGCGTTTCTCCATCCTGGTGATCTGGTGGGAAAGCCTGCTCTGCGACCACTCGAGCTTCGCGGCCAGGTCGGCGAAGGTGAGCCGATGGTCGGGGGAGTCGGCGAGATAGGCAAGGACCGAGTATTCGACGTAGGTGAGGTTCGACTCGCGGGACGAGTCGCGCCCGACCGCCGCGGCGATGAGATCGCGGGTGCGCACGAAGCCGAGCCACGCACGCATTTCGACGTCATCGAGCCACTGGGGATCGGTCACGATAGCGCTCCAAACTCTGACATGTCATATAAATTGTCGCGTGCCAGTCGACCCGCTGACAACTTGTCAGAACTGAGAGGTAGCACTACGGGGTTGAACGTGCAACCTTATTGGCAATGTCCACAGGAAGGCGGCCGACTCGCTTTCGCTCGGCCCAACGCAGGCCGCGGATGGACCTCGTCCGACGATGCCTATTAGGCTTGCCTAAGCATCGGTCGGCTCCTGGGTGGTGGATACGCTTCCTGTGCTCATGACCAGCCCCGGCTGTACTCAGCCGCAGGCCCGCCCGAAGGAGTGCGTCCCGTGACCGCGCCGGATTTCCGCTATTCAGATCTGCTGCCGATCGGGGCCGACGACACCCCCTACCGGTTGATCACCACCGAGGGCGTCAGTACCTTCGAAGTCAACGGCCGGACGTTCCTGCAGGTCGAGCCCGAGGCGCTGCGGCTGCTCACCGCCGAGGCGATGCACGACATCAGCCACTATCTGCGACCCGCGCACCTGTCCCAGCTGCGCAAGATCATCGATGACCCGGAGTCCAGCGGCAACGACCGCTTCGTCGCGCTCGACCTGCTCAAGAACGTGAACATCTCGGCGGGCGGCATCCTGCCGATGTGTCAGGACACCGGCACCGCAATTGTCATGGGCAAGAAGTCCGAGGGTGTGCTGACCGGCGTAGACGACGCCGAATGGATCAGCAGGGGCGTGTTCGATGCCTATACCAAGCTGAACCTGCGCTACTCCCAGCTCGCGCCGATCACCATGTGGGACGAGAAGAACACCGGGACCAACCTGCCCGCCCAGATCGAGTTGTACTCCACCCAGGGTGATCCCGCGCATCCGTCCTACAAGTTCTTGTTCATGGCCAAAGGCGGCGGCTCGGCGAACAAGTCGTTCCTCTATCAGGAGACCAAGGCGGTCCTGAACCCCGAGCGCATGCTGGAGTTCCTCGACGAGAAGATCCGCTCACTCGGCACCGCGGCCTGTCCGCCGTATCACCTCGCGGTGGTCATCGGCGGCACCAGTGCCGAATTCGCTTTGAAGACGGCGAAATACGCCTCGGCGCACTACCTGGACAACCTGCCGACCGAGGGTTCACTCGCAGCGCACGCTTTCCGTGATCTCGAGCTCGAGGAAGGTGTCTTCAAGCTCACCCAATCCTTCGGTATCGGTGCGCAATTCGGCGGCAAATACTTCTGCCATGATGTGCGCGTGGTGCGGCTGCCGCGTCACGGCGCCAGCTGCCCGGTGGCGATCGCGGTCTCTTGCTCGGCCGACCGGCAGGCTCTCGCCAAGATCACCCCGGAGGGTGTGTTCCTGGAACAGCTCGAGCGCGAGCCCGCGCACTACCTGCCCGAGCAGACCGACTCCATCCTCGGCGGCGACGTGGTGAAGATCGATCTGAACCGGCCGATGTCGGAGATCCGCGCGGAACTGTCGAAATATCCGGTGAAGACCCGGCTTTCGCTGACCGGTCCGCTGGTGGTGGCGCGCGATATCGCGCACGCCAAGATCAAGGAACGCCTCGACGCGGGCGAGCCGATGCCGCAGTACCTGCGCGATATGGCCGTCTACTACGCGGGCCCGGCCAAGACCCCCGAGGGCTACGCATCGGGTTCCTTCGGCCCGACCACAGCAGGCCGGATGGATTCCTATGTCGACCAGTTCCAGGCCGCGGGCGGCTCGTTCGTCATGCTCGCCAAGGGCAATCGCTCGGCCCAGGTGACCAAGGCGTGCAACGAACACGGCGGCTTCTACCTCGGTTCCATCGGCGGGCCGGCCGCGCGACTCGCGCTGGATTGCATCAAATCCGTCGAGGTGCTCGAGTATGAAGAGCTGGGTATGGAAGCGGTCTGGAAGATCGAGGTCGAAGATTTTCCCGCCTTCATCGTGGTCGACGACAAGGGCAACGATTTCTTTGCCGAAACGCAGAAGCCTATTGCGCTTCGGGTGCGTACGCGCTCCAAAGAACGCGTCTGATATGGCCGTTTGACCGCATCGCGGGCAACTATGCGGACATCCGAATGTCACCCCGATCGCCGGGGTGGCGTTTGCCGTCACAGCAGGCACTCTTAATCGAGGACGTCGCCGCACAGTTGTGCCATGGAGGTCGAGGAGGGCAATGAGTACGACGTTTCGCATCTCCGAATCAGCCGGCCGCCGGTTGGCCGAACGCGCCGCACGCGAGGGAACCAGCTCGATCGCATTGCTCAGCCGCCTGATCCGCGAGGAGTTCGACCAGCTCGATCACCCCGGCATCATTTTCCGCGGCCCCATCACCGACCGCCGTGCGGCTCTGGCGGCCGGGCCCGATGTGTGGGAAGTCGTTGCGCGACTGGAGGAACTCGATGGGCCGGTCGAACGCCGGATCGCGGTATTGAGCCAGCAATCGGATCTGCATTCCCGCAAGATCGAGCTCGCTGTCGCCTATGCGCGTGATCACGGGAGCGAGATCGTTGAGCGAATTGTCCGGAATCGTGAAGCCGCAGAGGAGATCCGGCGGGGGGTGTGGGCGAGCTCGACGTCACAAGGTGCGCGTAGTCGACCAGTGTGAACAGGTGGTCAAGGGGAACTCGAGGTCGCCGATGCGGTGTGCATCGGTGACCTTCCCGTCGGTGCGCCTCCCCATGTTTGTTCGTGCGGGAAGGGGTGTCGTGCAATAAAGTTCGTGCGATGTGGGCGATCGTCGGGCGGTGGATACCCGATCGTGACGGCGGGTTCAGTGTCGTGACCACCGAGTCGTGCGACGAGCTCATGGTGCGGGACGCGCTCATCGAGGCCGACGGTCCATTGCGGACAGGGGATCGGGTGTGGGTCGAGTTCGTCGATGGTACGGACGCGGATGCTGTCATCAAACTGGTGAAGGCGCCCTAGATTCCGGATTCGGTGATAGCAGAACTCACTCTTCAGTGATCCACAACACTGGAATAGATTGTGGACAAGAGTCATTCCTGTGGACAACACGCTGCGGGACACGCCGATTCGGCCTTGCTCGACGGTAACTCCTTACGTCAGATGTGGATTCCGGACAACGGTGTCCCGAGGGCAAGGTGTTGTCACCCCGTTTGCCGGCATGTCGCTGAATTCGTCGCGCCACGCGGCCTGCGGTTCCGGCGTATGCGAGCCTGTCGAGCAGCGTGCGGCCGTTGTGCCGCTGAATCGGGCCTGAGGCAACCTGCCGCAGGAAGCCGTTAGTATCGCCCCCATGCTGAAGTGCGGAGTGCAAAGGAATCGGATCCTGCTCGGCCTGCCTGTCGCGGTGTTCCCCGTGCTGGTCGCCACCGCACTGGCCCTGCCGACCGCGTCCGCCACGCCCGTCGACGAGCGGGTGGTGACCGGGTCGGCGAGCGGCACCGAGGGGCTCGAGCCGAAGCTTGCGTTGGCCTATTCGCTGGCTCATGACCAGGCCGAGGCGGAGGGAGTGGAGCTGTCGATCACCTCGGGCTATCGCACGCCGGAGCAGCAGGAAGAGCTGTGGCTCAACGGGCTGCAGACCTACGGCAGCCCGGACGAGGCGCGGCGCTGGGTGCTGCCGCCCTCGGAATCGACGCATGTGTCGGGTCAGGCGATCGATGTGGGGCCGCGGGGTGGTGCGCAGTGGCTGGAAGTGAACGGTAACCGGTGGGGGTTGTGCCGGATCTACGAGAACGAGTGGTGGCACTTCGAGCTCGCCACCTTGCCCGGCCTGGTATGCCCGCCGCTGCGCGCGGATGCCAGTGGGCGGTAGCTGGGCCGCTACAGTGGATCGCCGTCCAGTAGCGGTTCCATACGGCGGTAGGCGTCGTAGTCGCGGAAGTGGCGGGAGTAGAAAGTTCCGCCGGTCTCTAGATTGTCGTCGACGGCGGGGGCCACGTCGACAAGGTGCTCGAGTGACCAGGTGACGGTGTCGCCGCGCTCGTTGCGATATCGCGCTTCCTGGTCCTCGGCCTTGGTCCGCGCTGCCGCCCGCGCGGATTCCACCGAATCGGCGAACACGAGGATGAAGCACTCTTCGTAGAGCGGCCGGTAGTCGGGTGCGTCGGAGGTCGATTTGTACAGCGCCACCGCCACGTACGGACTGGTCCGGGTGCGCTCCAGCGCTTCGGGCGGCAGCACCTGCTGTGCGCCGAGGACTTCGAGGCCGAGCAGCGTGCCCGACGCGCTGATGTCGAGCGTCACGGTCCCTCTTTCGATCGCCGTGACGACCCGTTGTGCAGCCGCACCTGCGGCGATGCCGTCGGCGATGTAGCAGTACGCGGCATCGGCGGCCGGGTCGTAGGTCATCCGCATGTCAGATTCCTTCGTCGGTGTCGTTTCGCCAATGTGTCGCAGAGCACTCCACGGTAGCCTCTGCATTCTGAGACCATGTGGTCTCAGAACTCCGCTGTGGCTCGAAGCGACGAGTTCGGCCGAATCGACAGTCGGTGTCGTGACAGCTGTCGTCGCCAACCGCGACCCGAATTCGCCGCTGCACGACAGGATCGACCTGAGCCGGACCTTCTTCGCCGGACATTCCGGCGGCGGGCAGGCCGCTTTGCAGGCGGGGTCGGTGTTCCCGGGTATCGCCTCATTGATCGATCCGGCGATGCGGGTGCGCGGGGTACTCGCGGTGCAGCCGGGCCCCTTGGCGGTCGGCGCGCGGGTCGGCGTGCCCACAGTGGGCAGGTCGTTGTGCCACGAAGTTGGCAATATGTGGCGGCTCATATGAATCGAGCTCATCGGCACAGGTCGCCAGCGCCTCGTCGAGCAATTCAATTCGCTCTGCTATCGGTATACTCATAAGGCTGGGTAAGAATGTAACCATGGAGCCATGGCGATAGAATCCGTCGAGCGTGAATCGAAATGCTTCACTCGGTGACAACGGCAGCTGCCAAGCTTCGATATGGACGTTGTCGAAGCCTGCTGTACGCAACTGCTGCGACTCCCAAGAAGTATCTGTAAACTGTTCGGACGACTCGCCGTTCTCCTCGGCCGGTTCAATATGATGCCGCGCGAGCGTCGATCGAAGGTGATCGACATAGACTTTACCGAACGAGTTGTACCATCGTCCGTTGATTTTTATCTCACCCAGATACTTTGTGAGGTTGAAAGCCCACCGCCCTCCAGGTCTCAGTATCTTGTACGCCGCCCTATGGAGGTTCGTGCGGGATTGGTATGTGTAGTAGTAGGTAAAGCTGGAAAGGATGACGTCACAGTCCAGAAATCGGGCATCCGTAGCCGACTCGACTAAATCTTCTGCGCCACCCTGAGCCCATTCGATGCCGCAAGGGAAAGTTTTACCCGACGCGCGTTCGAGCATGGGCAGGCTTGGTTCAAGTGCTAGCAACCTTCCTGACGGGCCCGCAGCTTCGGCGATGGATTCAGTCGAAATTCCGGTACCCGCTCCGACATCTATGGCCAAATTTCCTGGCTCGACCACAGCCAGGCTCACGAGATGATCGGCAGCAGATTTATAGATGTGTGAGTATCTTCTGTTCAGACCCTCATACTGGTCGGGATAATCTACAGGCAACGCATTCCAGTTGAATACAGGAATTTCGTTATTTGGCATTGCAAGCTCCATCGTAAGGTGATCCGAATCCGGTCCGCTCGGGAGATCGGCTGGATTACCTGAGCTTGCTCATGGCCCACTGGGCGGATCCGGTCACAAGCGCGGCAAGGGCAAATGTGAGAACTCCCGTCGCCGGGTTGGCGGCGAACGCAGCTGGGATGGCAATGATGGCGCCGCCAGATATTGCAACGATCGGCTCTATCGTTGATGACCAGATGCGGTAAGTAACACAGCCGCTGATCGTTTGTCCCTGTCGTGGTTCCCAGCTCGTGTACGAATACACCGCGCGACCGTCGATCTCCGCAGTCCTCTCAACGGCATGCAATGAGGTGTCGTTACTGTCGACGCTCAAGCTTGCCCCTTTCGGGAATTGCATTTTGGTCTCGAAATGATTGGTAGGGGACAGAAATGTGTAGGTCCATACAAACGTGTGAGTTGTGTAGAACGTGCCCCGCTTTGTGGTATCCACAGAGCTTTCCAGCGAGTAGCAGAAGTTGAGTTCTATCGCCGATCCTTCAAGGCAATCCGACAGATCGAAAATTACAATCGTACACGCAATGTCGTTCGAGGCGTCTACTTGCTCGACCCGATAGAGCAACGGGGATGGCCGTGTAGTTATGTCGACAGCGAAAGGTGGGCGGCTGGGTGTGTGTGGAATACGCCAGCGGTATTCTGGTGAATCGTCGACGAGCGGGTCCAGACGCATCAATACACGAATTCTTCGTGTAAGGTCTCCATGAGCGGAAAGTTCGCTGTCGAAAGTGACAGCAACAAGCCTGTGGGGAGACGGGGTTGCATCCCCGAAGGCCTTATCCTGCTCGCGCAGCTGGCGATATATTGCACGCTCGTTGGCTGAACCGCGCCGAGATGGGGAGTTCGTACGCTCGTCACTGGCATTCATTTGTGCCTCACCGTATAGATGGATCGATGAATTCAAGGCTACGTCACTTTGCGGTATCAGCGCCCCGGAACTCTTCACCCGCATCGACCGGTTTGCCGGCCGGCACGTAGCTCTGCAGCTGGGCCGAGCGCACCACCCGAAAAGTCGGTTCGACTAGCGAATGTGGTTGTTCCACAACAGTCTTCGAGTGTCCTGCGCGGGACACCCGAGCGTGCGACGGAGCCACCCACACACCCTGACCACGCCCCCTGGTTAATTGACCTTCCGTAGGCTCTCAGAGGTCGCGGCCGATCATGAACAGGTCGGGGTCGAAGTCATGTGACCCGTTTTAGCGGATGTGGGAGTCCGTCCAGCAACCTGCCTGCTAGTGCCTCGTTCGGATAGGTTGCGCTGGTGATCCGATGTGCCTACCGTTGTATCCGGGCTGCGGGCACCGCCCCGAACAGGGCCGATCGGTCGGAGCAGGTCGAGCGATCGGTGCCGCGACTGCGAAACAACCGGCATTTTCATTCGCGCCGCGTGGCACCCGCGTACATTCAGGGAACTTGCTCGGGCTGTTCCCTATGCGAAGGGATCGCCGTCATGAGCGTGCCTGATCGCCGATGGATGCGCAGCACCGCATGCGCTGCGCTCGCGGTTGTTGTCGCATTCGCTGCCGGAGCTTGCGGATCGGACCGTCACAGTGACGTCGGGGAACACGCGACCGCGCCGGGAACGGAGACTTCGCGCGTCGATGGCCCCGAAGCCGCGCGGATCGTCGAGATCGTCCGCGGCCAACTAGCCGAGCTCAATCTCAGCGCGGCCGTATTCGGTGTGTGGCGTGGCGACGACGAGATCGTCCGCGGTGCGCTCGGGGGATCCCCGCTCGGCATTTCGGCGACATCCGATATGCGGCTGCGGGTGGGGCAGCCGATGGAGCCGATGCTTTCGACGGTGCTGTTGCAGCTCGACAAGGCGGGGGTGGTGCGGCTGGACGAGCCCATTGCCAAGTGGGTTCCCGACTTCCCCCGCGCCGACAAGATCACCCCGCGGATGCTCGCCAACGGCACCACGGGCATCGCGGACTATGTCACCGATCCAGAGTTCCTGCGGCGCTTCTACACGAACCCGATCGCGGGGTGGACCGCGCAGGAGATCTTCGAGCTGGCCAACTCGCGTCCGCCGCTGTTCGAACCCGGCACCAGCTGGGCGTATGCCCACAGTGACCTCACCCTGCTCGGCGTGGTGCTGGAGAAGGCGACCGGTCAAGCCCTCGGCGACCTGCTCGAGCAGCACGTCTTGGACCCGCTGGGCATGCACCACAGCGCGGTGGTGCTCACTCCGCAGATAGCCGAGCCGATCCTGCACGGCTACACGAACGAGCGCCACGTATTCGAGGACTCCACGTTCTGGAATCCCACGGCCTTTCTGCACAGCGGCAACATGAACTCCACCGTCGCCGATGTTGCCGTGTGGGTGCGTGCGCTCGGCGCGGGCAAGCTGCTCTCCGACACGCAGTTCCACGAGATGATGGCGGCGTCGACGGTAGGGCTCGGACCACTGACTGCGC
This sequence comes from Nocardia sp. CWNU-33, assembly GCF_046764895.1. Classification (NCBI taxonomy): domain Bacteria; kingdom Bacillati; phylum Actinomycetota; class Actinomycetes; order Mycobacteriales; family Nocardiaceae; genus Nocardia; species Nocardia sp. CWNU-33. The sequence continues at coordinate 257,685 of NZ_JBKOQN010000002.1, forward strand.
AGAAGTTCTTCGCGTTCGGCGTCGTTCATTTCGACGACTGGCTCTTCATGAACCCGGCATTCGGCGGCTACAACGGTGTTGCCCTGTACGACACGGAAACCAAGACGACCATCGTCGTCTACGTCACCCTCGGGCCGAGGGCCGACGCCAACCTCAACAGCGCCGTCCCCATCGGCACCGCGATCGGTGCCGTCGTCGTGCCGGACCGCCCGCCGCATGTGTCATGATCTTCCGCTAGCGACCTGGTCCGGTAGCCCGGAAGCGTCTGCCGGGACCACCCAGTCGGACATGTTCAGCTGACCTGGACGGTTTCGGCCCGGGTCGGTGTACCGGCTTCGTTTCCTGGCATGTCCGGCAATGTGAGTCCCCCTTCGATTGTGTTCGCTACCCGGCGGCGGTTGGGGGAGCCGAGGGCTGTGGTGAGGTCGGTGCCGTCGTGTTCGGCGAGGAGATCGCCGCTGTCCCAGACCAAAAGGGTTGCGCTGACGGTGTTTTCGGCGGCAGAGTGGGCGAGGTCGTAGTGTGCACAGCCGGGGACGTGGGTGTAGGTGATCCAGAGGTCGTAGCCGGTCATGAACAGGTCGAGATCGAATTGGACGCTGAGGCCGAGTAGTTCGCTGCGGCCGTTGTCGTCGACGCCTGCGAAGGCTTCGTCGAGTGCCAGGAGGCGGGGGGCCTGGGGGTCGGCGGAGTCGAGCATGACATGGGCGGCGGCGAACAAAGGCAGGTGCAGCGACACCGACTGCTCGCCGCCGGACAACGCGCTGTGGCGGGCGACGGTGAGTTTGTCTTCGCTGCCGTCGGCGGAGATGAGGGTGAAAGAGAAGACTCGCCAGGTCCGGTAGTCCAGTGTTGCGGCAAGGATTTCGGGGTAGGAGCGTTCGGGGTGGGCGGCGCGCGCGGTGCGGATTTCGGAGGCGAAGTGAGCGCGGATGGCGGCAAGATCCTCGGCGACCAGTGACGAGGAGTCGCGGTCGAGAAGCTTGCACATCGCGCGCGCCGGATCCGACAGGGTGTCGGCCAACACCCAGTGCACGCCGATGGTGTTGCCCGAGGACATCCGCCGCTGCTTCATTTCCGCGCCCATGCGGGCGATAAGATCGCGGGCGTCGCTGGTGCGTTCGTAGATCTGCTGGGCGAGTCCGGTCAGCAGCGCGTCTTCCAGGATGCGGCGTTCGGCGTCGGTGAGCAGCAGCTCTTGATCATGGCGGGCCTGGTCGATGCGGGTCGCGAAATCCGCGAGCGCGGACAGTCCGTGGTCGTCTTGGACCTGGACGACAGTCAGTCCGTCGGCGGCGTCCCATTGCAGCCGATAGTCCCGGCCGCACCCGGCGAGTGCGGCATCGAACTCCTGCAGCGCCGCGGTGACCGCGCTGCGGGTGGACTTACGGGCGGCCTCACCCGCGCGCACCGAAGCTGTTGCCGTGGAGAGATTTTCGAACAGCTCGGCGACTTCCTCCGGCAGCACCTGCGGTTCGGCCGCTGGCCCCGCCGCGGCGATGCGGTACAGCAACTGTTCGGGAGTCGACCACGCGGCCGCACTGCTGGGCCAGCGACCGTCGGCGGGCGCGCCCAAGAGTGTGAGCAGGTCCGGTTGTGCGTACGGGGCAAGACTTTTCACATCGGCGAGCACCTCGGTGAGTGCGGTGCCGAGCGATTCGTGGGCGGTGCGGTAGGCGGCCTCGGCATCGCCGACCGCTTCGATCGCTTCGTTGGCGGCCTTGCGGGCGGCCTTCTGCTCGGCCCGTGTCGCCTCGATCTTTTCCCGCGCCTGGTCGAGTTCCCGATCGATGTCGGCGGCGCCCGCACCGAGCGCCTCGCGCAGCGTCTCCAGCTTCCGCAACTGTTCCTGGTAGCCGGCCTGCGCGGCTTCGGCCTCCTCGGCGAATGCCTCGGCGAGATCACGGGCCTCGTCGAAACGGTCGACGCCTTCGCGTTCGCGTTCACGCTCCCGCTCGTGGTCGGTGCGCAAGCGCAGCAGGCCCGTTCCGGTGTTCTCGAAATGCCGGATGGCAGCGGCGAGTGCGTCGATATCGCGGGCATCGCGCGGCGTGCGGTGCTGGACCGCGACGGCACGTAGCTTCTTCTCGACCGCCGACACGTCCGCAACAGCTTGGTCGAGATCGCGCTCGGCCTGTTGGACCGCCTCGGAGCGGGAACGCATCATGCCCGCGGTCTCCGAGACCGCGCGCAGCGCCGCCGCTACAGCGGTCGGGCGGGGCAGTGCCTTCGCGGCCGCGGAGATGCGGGCGAGCTCGGCGGCGGCCGTGGCCTCCTGGTCCTGCGCCTGCTGCCGCACATTCTCAGCGGCCTCGATCGCCGCCGAGAGTTCGGTCATGCGGATTTCGCGGCGCTTGGCGCGTGCGGTCGCGCCGATGAACTCTGCGTCGGGCTTGTGGTGGCGGCCGACCTGAACGCCCTGGCGGAAGCCACCGGTCGTGCTGACCGCCACTGCCGCACCGAGATCGGCGTCGCCGTCGTGCAACGCGATCGAGGCCAGCACTTCGGCGACAATCGGCTTCGGCACGGTGAGTTCGTCGGAATCGTCCTCGACGACAAGGACATCGGCGAGTGTGCGCCCCGTCGGCCGTGCCGTTGCGGGCAGGGGAACCAGGAACTGATCGGAGGCGTAGTCGGATGGCAGCTCGGATTCCGCGCAGACCCAGCTGTCGAGCAGGTCCGCGGCATGCAGCGCGGCCTCGATACCCGCTGCTGTCGCCGGGGTGACATCGTCGGCGAACCGGACCAGCCGCCACAGCGGTGCGCCGGGCCTGCCCTCCCTGGCATCGGTGCGGGCGACGTAAACCGGTGGCGCCTCATCGCGTTGGGCAGCCACCCGATCGCGCTCGGAGGTGAGTTCGGTGATCCGTTCGACTGCTGCCGCTGCGGTGGCTCGTGCTTCTCGGCGGCGGTTACGGATCTCTTCCAGCAGCGGTTCGGCGTGTTCGGTGAGCACCTCGGACATACCCGCGGCCTCGTCGGTTCCCGCGTGTGCCAGCGCCGCGTCGAGTGCCTGGAACAGCCCTTTCGCGATGGGGGAGTACACCTCTCGGTGCGCGTCCCACCAGGACCGCAGTGCGCCCGCCGCCTCGGTGCGCGCCAGCACCACCGCCGCCTCGGCGTGTGCGACCTCGGCCGCGGCGGACTCGCGCAATTCCCTTGCCCGCTCGGCCAATCGCTCGGCCCTGGTCCGTTCTGCGGCCGCGGAATCCATCACACCGAGCGCCTTGCGGACCGCGCGCACATCGGCGTCGCGTTCCTCGGCCTGACCGCGCACCGCCGCCGTCAGCTGGTCGGCGCGGATCTGTTCGGGCAGCGCGGTCCAGTTGATGCCCGCTTCCTCGGCCGCGGCGCGCAGCTCGTCCTCGCCGCGAGCCAGTGCGGCCGCCGCATTGCGCACCGCCGCCTTGGCGCGCTCGGCCTCCTGGCCGCGTTGATCAAGGGTCTGGCGCGCCTTGAGCGCCTTGTCGCCGTGCACGCCGGCCGAGGTCTCCAGCCTGCGCACGGCGTCGGCGAGATCGTCGAGCTGCTGCTTGCCCTCGTAGGCGCTGGAGCGCTGCAGCGTTTCCCGATCGGAGAGAGCCTGTTCGTAGGAGTGGTCGGCATCGTCGGCGCGTGCCTCGGCGGCGGTGCGTTCGCTCTCGCGCCGCTCGCGCAGCGCGGTCGCGGCGAAAAGAGCGGTGCCGGCGTGGGTCACTGCGTCCAGGCGGGCGCGCACTTGATCGACATCCGTCTTCGCCTGCACCGCAAGGTATTTCCGGTACACGCCGACGAAAGCCCTGGTCGCCGTGTCGGCATGGACCAGGCCCTCCAGGGTACGACCGACCTCCTCCATATCGCTGAAGGACCGTGCGGCGTCGAGGATCAGCTGCTCGTCGAGCGGCCGCAGACCGTCGGTCAGCGCCTGCGAAAGGCCGCGCGGGTCCAGGTTCTTGGCCAGCTGTGGACGGCGCAGCGTGAGGATCAGGTTGATCAGCTGGTCGTAGCGCTGGGGGCCGAGACCGAACATGCGCGCGTCGATGGCGGTGCGATATTCGACCGGCCGATCGACGATGGCGTCGGTGCCGATCTGCTCGGCGAGCTGTTTGCGCGTCAGCGGCCTGTCGTCGGGTCCGATGAGCGAAAAGTCGACGCCCGCACGACCATCGGCGACGAAATACCAGCGGGTGACCTTGTCGGAGGAGCGCGTCGCCCGCATTCCGATGCCGACAGTCACCACCTCCGGGTCCTCCCAGCTGCCGCGCGCGAACTCCATCCACACATAGGAGTAGGCCGATTCCTGCTTGCGGTACAACAGGTTCGACTTCATCGTGCGCTCTTCACCGGCGAACGGATTGAGCCTGCGTGGCTCGATCCTGCCGTCCAGCACGAACGGGAACAGCACCTCGAGCGCCTTGGTCTTGCCGGAACCATTGGGGCCGCGCAGTACCAACCTGCCGTCGGCGAAACAGAATTCCTGATCGCGATAGTCCCACAGGTTGACAATTCCGGCACGGGTCGGGACGAACCGCACTCCGCCATGAATGAGCGACATGATCTACATCCCTTCCGTACCAACGCTGTCGGCCCCGATGGTGTCGGAGGCGGTGACGAAGAGTTCCGCGGTTCGCTTGGTCCGCACCGTGACGACCGCGCCGCGATAGCGGGCCAGAGCGGGCAGAATGACCAGCCCGTCCGAGACCGCGCGGAGCAGGCGCAGGCGCTCCAGCAGCGCGACGACCTCGGTGGTGAGACCAGGAACGTTGGCCTGCCACTGCGCGGCGAAGGTGAGGCCGTAACGGTCGGTCAGCGCCTGGACCGTTTCCCGCACCCAGGCCGACTCGATGAACGGGTAGGTCACTTCCTCCGGCGCTTCCGCGGATGCTTCCCGCGCCGAATCCGGTTCGCCCGCACCGAAATCCGTCGACGGCAGATCGGCTAGCGGGGCGAACACCGTGGCTGCCGGGATGACGTCGTCGAGTTGCGCTGCCAGTGCGGCCGCCGGGTCCGGCGCGGCTGGGCGTCGCGGCACCGGATTGTCGATGTCGAGCACCCGATCGGCGATCTCACCGACCAGCAGCAGCGCCACCTGGGCCAGGGTCCCGGTGCCGGGAAACCTGATGTCCGAGAGTCGCCCAGAGGTATCGATGAGCGCGACGCCCTCGGCCCGGCGTTCGGCGCGCAGACCGGTGAACAGCTCCACATCCGCGACGACCCGGTCCTGCACGAGCAGCGGGCGTTCGTCGTCGGCGAGGTCCTCGACATAGACGACGGGGCGCTCGACGAGGGTCCTGCGCACCCGGCGGGCACTGTCGGAAATATGCGCGGGCCCGGCCGGATGGGCCATCGCATCCTCGGTGAGCAGCCCTTCCACACTGTGCAGGTGCTGCAGCGCCCGTGGCGGACGGAACAGTGCGAACACCACAGGGCGGTCGATGTCGTAGAGAGCCTCGCCTGCTTCCGGGTCCGCCGCCCAACCGCCCGCATCGCCGTCGGCGAGTGTGAGTGCGCCGCGCGCTGCCAGCCAGCCGATCGCATCGACGAAGGCGTCGCGGTCCGCCGCCCGATCCGGGGCGAGTTCGAGTCCGTCGACCCTGCCGGTGTAGGCGGCGACCTGATCGGCCAACTCCGACAAGGTGATCTGGTCGCCCGCGCGGCCGAGCGCGGCCAGCGCCAGCGCGAGGTAGGCGTAGCGGCGGCGATCGAAAACGCGGTCGGCGACGGTACGGGCGGGCTTGCCCGCATCGAGCCGGTCGATCACCGGGAAGACCCGAGCCGTGGCCTCGGTGACCTCCAGACGATAGCCGAACAGCGCGGCGAGGTCTTCCCGCAATTCGGTGGCCCAGCGGCGGATCAGCGGCAGCGCGATCCGGTCCGGGTAGGTCCGGGTCACCAGGTGATTCGCCAGGATCACCCTGGCTGCGCGCTGGTAGTTGTCCAGCGCCAGCGAGTCGATACGGCGTGCGTGGATCATGCGCGGCCCCCGCGTGATTCGGACTTTCCGGCGGCGGTGCGTGTCCGGGTCGTCTGCCGGACGTCGAGCTTGCGATTATTCAGATGCAGCAGCCCGCGCGTGGTACGTACCACCGTCGGGCCTACATGCTCCGACACCGTGAGTGTGACTCCGCTATCGGAGCCCGTTGTCCCGTCCACCCGCCCGCTCACCGGCACCCATGCCGTCGAGGCCGCATCGAGCAGCCGCAACAACACCTCGGTCTCCCGCTCGTCGAGCACCCGTTCGTGCACGTCCGCGGCGGCGAGGGACTTCGCGGCCTCGGCGCGTGCCCGCTGCGCATCCAATTGCGCTTCGCGCAATCGCCGAATTCCTGCATCATTGCGCTGAATTCGCGCGGGAGCGCCCGCCGCCGGCGGGCGGCCGGTCTCGGCCAAGGTCCGCGAAATCTCGAGTGGCGGCGCGTCCCACCAGGATCGAGTGGCCGGAATCAGTTCCGCATCTGGATGCTCCAGCGCCAAATGTCGCGGCCTGCCCAAGCCGAACACCGCATCGAACAGTGCATGTGCGCTGTCGGTACTGGGCGCGGCGGTGAACCAGCCGGCCAGGTGCCGCAATGCGGACTCCCGGCTCACACCACCCCGTCGGGTTTCGGTCACCCGTCGCAACAGCGACAAGACCGCGGCGATTGCGCTCATGGTCGCTTCGCGCAGCCGCTCGGCCTCGGTCGACGACGACTCGCCGGTTTCGGCCGCCGCCGCCACGAACCAGGTCCGCAACCCGTGCCATCGCGCCCGCCAATCGGCTTGCCGTTCGGCAAGACTCAGCAAAACCCGCTCATCGCAGCTCGCCGCCCGCTCGACGAGTTCTGCCGCGCCGGTCTCTTCGATCTCCCCGATCGCAGCGGCCAGCCGTGGCGCGAAGCGCGCGAGGTCCATGCTGAAGTCCCGCATGTGTGCGAGCAAGGCATCCTTGTGCACGAGAAACGACTCCGGGGTGATCTCGGTGGTGCGCACCATATCGCCGAGCGAAAGATAGAAGTGCGCGGCCCGGGCGGCCATATCCGACAGGGTGGCGTCGAGCCGCCGCAGCGTCCGGTAGACGCGCTGCGCGTTGCCGGCCCGGTTGGCCTCGGCGAGCGCATGGAGATCGGCCAATAGTTCCGGCAGCACCAGCCGCGACAACGACGCCTCGTCCAATCGGGACTCCAGCACACCTGCGACCGCACGATATGCCTGGAACCCGGCCTGCGTGAGCTGATAGACGTAATGCCGATTGCGATACTCGGCCAGCGTGGCGGCCCGGGTGCCGTCATAACTGCGCTCGAGCACCCCCCACTGATGCAACTGGTCGAGCAGCGGCCCGATCTCCGTCCCCGTCAGCCGCGGCACCTCCAACTGCCCGTCACCCTCGACCAGCTCGGTCCGCGGACGCCCCCCGTTGCGGTCGATCCACTCGGCCACATCGTCGGCGTGCAACAACACGACATACGCCGCCCGAGCACTGTCGAATGCCCGCAGCACCCACAGGTACTCGGTCCGCTTCTCAGCGGTAGCGAAAGAAAACAGCCGCAGCCGTTCATCCCACAGCGCGGGCGCGGCACTCGGCAAGCCGTCGACGGAGTCGGTCACCGGGAACAGGGTAGTAGCGGGGTGGTCGCCGCCTACAAGAACGACCCCCATTCGGCGTGGCTGTGTCCGGTTTGCGAGCGTTCGCCACGCGGTTGTGCGAGGTCGCGGGCTACCGAAGGCGCCGAGGTACCAGACGAGCGGTTCGCCCCGGGCACGGACGCGTCCGAAGTATCGATGTCGATGCCGTCGCGGTGGTGCAGGCGGCTCGGCCCTCGGTTCGTCGGTCGTGACCGGCCGTGGCGAATCGAACGCTACGGCGAATCAGCATGTGCCGACCGGCAAATGATCACTCGGTCGCCAGCGACCGCAGCTGGTCGAGGTACACCAGCGTGCGCGGATCACCGGGGAACCGCTCGATAATCTCCCGAGCCGTCTCGCCCGCGATCCACATCAGGGAGGGCAGGGATCGGCGTCTCCCCGCGAACGCCCGCATGCCCTCGTGCAGCGCCAACTCGAGGTCACGGTCGCGCACGGCCACTACGGCGAGGGTGAGACGGGCCTCTGACACTCGCATCGGGTTACGGACGGTGCCGTCCGCGCGGGTCGAGTTGCGGATGACTTCTCGGGCAAAGGATTCGGCGCGCGAATCCTCTCCGGCCACGCGGCAGCAATCCATGGCGTAGAAATCGAACTTGTTCGGATCGACGACGAAATGGTTGTCCAGATTCGAGGGATGGTCGAGTCGCTCCAAGATTGCTCGGCCCTCGTCGAGCGATGCCTCGACCTGGCAGCGCTCGCCGAGGCGAGCCCACGCCTTCGCACGTTGTGCGGACAGCTGGACGCCGACACCGAGGTTCCGGCTGGTCTGCAAGGCTAGATCGACGGCCTCGATGGCGCCACGATAATTGCCCTGGGTGAGGGCGAACCAGGCCGCCATTTCCGCACTCCACCCGATGATTTCGGCGTTTTCGGCCTCCTGGCCGAGCGAGTAGGCGGCGCGACGGGTCGCTTCCGCGGTGGTCCGTCGGCCGAGGTCGTAGTCCACGCAGCCGACCAGCAGTGCGACCCAACCGGCGAGCACCAGTATTTCCCGGTGTTGCAACAACGTCAGGCGGCCGTCGAGCAACGAGGTGATACGCCGCAACCATGCGGTTCCCTCGATGTGCAGATCGTGCGGGTCGGCGTAGGGGTACTCGCAGCACAGCCGCTCGGCGGTGATTCGAATGGCATCGAGGGTGGCCGTGGAGACATCGGACATGCGGAGCCTGCCGATGAACTCCAGGGTGTCCATGCCGGTGGCCGAGAGCAGTTCATCGTCCCGGTTCGGCCTGGCTTTGGGGAAGAACGCCGCGGTCACGGTGTCGAAGGCGGCGGCGATGATAGGGGCATAGAAATCATCGGGACGCGACTCGCCCGATTCCCAGCGTCGCCAGTTACGCAGGAGTGTACTGTCGGTCGGCAAGTTGTGGGATGACTTGAGGCGCATAACGCGGACGGCATCTGCTTGTGACCACCCCCGTGCGTCGCGCTCGGAGCGCATCCGGACAGCCCAGACGGGTCGATCGTCTCCAGCGGCCACGTCTGTAGTATCGCACCAGTTAACGTTCGGTGGCCCGGATAGGGCATTTAGATGTCACTGGGTTGACAGCTGCATTCGCAGCATGTCGTCCTACATGCTGGGTATGGGCGCGGAGAGTTTGCCGCCCTCCGAATGCAAGAACATCTGCTCTTGCAGGAACGCAGTACCCCACCAATGGGGAGATCCACATAAGAGAACAGCGATCCCCAATCCAACGGAGGTTCGGGTGGAAGCGTTGATCTATGGATACTTGCGTGACGATCTGGCCGACGGCCACAGCGAAGAGCTCGAGGATGCACTACGCACCCATGCCCGCGCGGAAGGGCTCTGCTTCGCCGCAACGTTCCATGAATCGACCTCAGGTGACGGCACGGCCTTGGTCGAGCTGACACAGGAGCTCAAGCGTGCAGATGCGCACCACGTAGTGGTGCCGTCACTCGATCACTTTGCCGGCCAGACGATTCCGCGAGACATGCTGATCGCGAAACTGGCTCAGGAAGCGTCGGCCGAAGTCCTGACTCTCGAGAGCTGAGCCTCTCGACAACGACCATCGCCGCAGGCCCGCCACCACCCTTGTAGCGGCGACACCCGCCCCGAGTGCTGCGAGCAACGCCGCAACATGGTGATGCCCGAAGAGCGGATACACCTGCCAGTGCAACAGGTAGACGAACAGTGAGCTGTCGGCCAGCACTGCGGCCACGCCGGCGATGAGCGCAGGAACCCGGACTGCGGGCAGCCAGAACAACAGCAGCAGACCCGCCATGACGAGGCGCTCCCGATCGGCGACATCGACATCGGGAATGTCGAAGTAGCCCGTCACCGACATCAGCATGACTGCGCTCACCAGTAGCCGTTGCCAGATCGTGCGCGCTTTCGCGGCCGCCCAGCCCAGCGCGAAGAACCAGCAGGCCAGCGGCGAGAAGGGCACGTCGTGCGCGGAGTACAGGCCGAAAGACTGGACCCGGAACAGCAGGGTGACTGCGACGAGCACCATGGCGAACCAGAACGGATCGCGCCGCTCGAGCCTGTCGAAGAACGGGATGCGAACCAGTAGCGCGGCCGCGATCATGAACAGCACCAGCACCTCGATGAACCACAGGTGCCCGGCGGTGTCGCTGTCGTGCGGCCCGAGAATCTTGTTGAGCAGCAACACGTTCTGCCAACCGTAATAGTCGGAGAACAGCAGCGTGAGCGCCACCCACGCTGCGGTCGGAATCGCGATCAGGGCGGCGGTGCGCAGCGCGTGGTGCAGCCGCTGCGCGCGCGGCGCCGCGGTCACCGCGAAGCGGGCGAAGTTGAACCCCGCCACGCCGAGCAGCACATGTGCACCGCCCCACAAAGTGAAGATGCCGATGTGCGATCCCGCGATCAGCACGATGCCTACTGCCCGCAGCAATGTCGAGGGGTCGAGCGAGCGGCCGAACGTGGTGTTGCCGCTCGGGATCCGTTCGAGCTCGGCGACGGTGAGCGCGGGCCAATCGGCCGGGAGCCTGCCGAGCGCGCGTTCGAGTCGGGCGGAGGTCGTCACGTAGGTGAGCGAGTTGCCACCGAGATCGACGAAGCTGCTGTCGGGTCGGATCAATGCAGGGTCGAGGCCGAGCGCGTCGGCGTAGAGGGCACGGATGTCTCGGGTGGTCGACGGTGCGGCGCCGGGCAGGCTGCGGATCGCCGGATAGTCCGGCTTTCCATTGGCCAGGCGGGGCAGTTCGTCGACCGGGCAGGTGCGGATGGCGGCGGCGGGCAGTCCGGACAGCCGGGCCGCGGTGGCGGTGACCTCGGCGCTCGAGCGGACATCGGCATGGCGCTGGGCCGCGATCACCAGGTGTTCCCCACTCTCGGTGCAATTGGTCGTGAATCCCGCTGCAGCCAAGCGTGATTCGAGCCGCTGCAGATCGATGCGCAGGCCGAAGATCTTCGCGAACCTACTGCGTCTGCCGACCACCTGATACAGGCCGTCGGCGGTGCGGCGCGCCAGGTCGCCGGTCCGCAGCGCCTCGACGGTGTGGCCGAGCGCGAGATCAGCGGGGGACTGCGCGTACCCCATCATCACGTTGGGGCCGTGATAGACGAGCTCGGCCGCGGAGTCGTCGTTCACCTGTTCCAGGGTGAAACGCCCGCCAGGGATCGGCACGCCGATGCACTCCGGGTGTTCGGCGGCGAGCTCGGGCGGGAGGTAGGCCATCCGGGCGGTTGCCTCGGTCTGGCCGTACATGACGAAGAAATCCCAGCCCGAACGTGCCCCGAGCTGTGCGTAGGCGCGCACCCGCTCGGGCGCAAGACGCCCGCCCGCCTGCGTGATGTAGCGCAGATCGGGCAACCGCATCCGGTCGAAGCCGACCCGGTCGAGCAGATCGATCGTGTACGGGACGGCGGCGAAGGATGTCACACGGTGACTGCGCACCTGATCCCAGAACTCGTCGTCCAGGACAGACCGCTCGGTGAGCAGCAGGCTCGCGCCGCGCAGGAGATAGCTGTGTACGACCGAGAGCCCGTAGCAGTAGAACATCGGCAACGTGGTGGCGGCGCGGTCGTCCGGACCGATGGACAGGTACTCGGCGATCGCGGACGCGTTCGACATCAGATTCGTCGTGGACAATCGCACCAGCTTCGGGGAACCGGTCGACCCCGAAGTGCTCAGCAGTAGCGCGAGATCCGGGTGGAGGTCGTGCCCTGACTTCGCGCGGCGCGCAACGGGCGCACCGGCATCGACTACGACATCCGGATCGTAGGTGTCCAGCAATTCTTCGGTGATCTCGGCGGCGAGCAGAACGACCGAGCCGGTGCTCAGCGCACCGAGATACGCGACGAGCGAATCGATGTCGTTGCGCGCCGCGAGCGCGACGAGACGCCGGTGCGGTCCCAGTTGCGTCGCGTATTCCTCGACGAGTGTCGCCAGCTGCGCATAGGTGACCCGCTGCAAACCATCCGCCACCGATTCCGCTGCTGTGACACCCGCCGAAGGAGATCGAGAGCAGAGGACGGCGATCCGGTCGTCATAACTGCGAAGGTGCGCGACGATCGGGGAAATAGTCACCGTAAAAGTCTATGTGGGAAGCCTTTCCTCACCGACACGTGGCCCCACGGCGAACATCCGGTGAACTGTGCTATCGCCGCGGCGATTACAGCCCGAAACTGCCAGGACCACGCCTGCGCAGGTACTTTTCGAACTCGGCGGCGATAGCATCGCCATCGATCTTGGCCATCGCGTCGTTCACATCGACTGCCGCGTCGCCACGTTCCTCGAGCGAGCGCACGTACTCGCTGATCTCGTCGTCGCCGATGGTCATCTCGTTGACCGCGACCTCCCAGTCCTCGGCCTGCTTGGGCAGTTCGCCGAGGGGCACTTCGATGTCGAGGACGTCTTCGACGCGGTGCAGCAGGGCGATGGTCGCCTTCGGATTCGGCGGCTGTGAGACGTAGTGCGGCACAGCGGCCCAGAACGACACCGCGGGCACTCCCGCCTTCACGCACTGATCCTGCAGTACTCCGGTGATCCCGGTCGGACCCTCATAGCGGGTCTGTTCCAGATTGAACCGTTCGGCCGCTTCCTTACTATAGGCCGAGCCGGTGACGGGAACCGGGCGGGTGTGCGGGGTGTCGGCGAGCAGCGCACCGAGAATGACCACGGTCTGCACGCCGAGCTGTTCGATGAACTCGAGCAGGTCCGAACAGAAGCTGCGCCAGCGCATGTTCGGCTCGATGCCGCGCAGCAGCACCACATCGCGATCGCTGCCCGGCGGCGAGCACACCGACAGCATGGTCGAGGGCCACTGGATTTCCCTGGTCACACCGTCGACCTGACGCACGGTCGGCCGATTGACCTGGTAGTCGTAGTAGTCCTCGGAATCGAGTTCGGCAAGCGGCTCGGCATCCCAGATCAGTTCCAGATGCTCGACAGCGCCACTGGCCGCGTCACCCGCATCGTTCCAGCCCTCGAAGGCGGCGACGAGCACCGGATCCCGCAAAGTGGGCAGTTCCGGCTCGGGTGACACCGGGGATTCACTGGAGTTCACCCCGCTCAGCCTACGGTGTGTGAGGAAGCTCTGTTGACTTTGCCACGCCTGCAGCGCTGCGTGTTCGCCGTGGCTGTGGGTGCCGTCTGGGTCGGTGTGGCGGCGGACACCCGTACGGTGGTACGGGTTGTCGCACCTGCCCACTAGGCTTGAACCCATGTCTGCGTCCATTCCCGCTGAGTTCGATACCACGCTTCTCGACACGCTCAGCCGGCGTGTTGTGATCGGCGATGGCGCGATGGGCACCATGTTGCAGGCGTCGGATCTGACACTCGACGACTTCCGCGGGCTCGAGGGGTGTAACGAGATCCTCAACGACACTCGCCCGGATGTGCTGCGCGATATTCATCGCGCGTACTTCGAGGCGGGCGCCGACGCGGTCGAGACCAATACCTTCGGCTGCAATCTGCCGAATCTGGCCGACTACGACATCGCGGACCGAATTCGCGATCTGTCCGAGCGTGGGACCCGGCTCGCGCGCGAGGTCGCCGACGAGATGGGGCCGAGCGCCGACGGCACGCCGCGCTATGTGCTCGGGTCGATGGGGCCCGGCACCAAGCTGCCCACCCTGGGGCACGCCCCGTACGTCGCGCTGCGCGATGCCTACGGCGAGGCCGCACTCGGCATGCTCGACGGCGGCGCCGATGCCATTCTGATCGAGACCTGTCAGGACCTGCTGCAGGTCAAGGCCGCGGTGACCGGCAGCCAGCGCGCGATGGCGAAGCTGGGCAGGCGGATTCCGATCATCACCCACGTCACCGTGGAAACCACAGGAACCATGCTGGTCGGCAGCGAGATCGGCGCGGCGCTGAGCGCGCTGGAGCCGCTCGGCATCGACATGATCGGGTTGAACTGCGCGACCGGACCGGATGAGATGAGCGAGCATCTGCGCCATCTGTCCCGGCACGCGCAGGTGCCGGTGTCGGTGATGCCGAACGCGGGCCTGCCGATCCTCGGCGCGCACGGCGCGGAGTACCCGCTGACGCCCGAAGAATTGGCAATCGCGTTGCGCGGCTTCGTTTCCGAGTTCGGGCTCGCGCTGGTCGGCGGTTGCTGCGGCACCACGCCCGAGCACATCCGTCAGGTCACCGCGGCGGTGCGCGAGGTCGAACCGACGCTGCCACCCATCAATGCTCGCCGTACGCCAGTGCACGAGCCGAGTGTGTCGAGTATGTACACGGCGGTGCCGTTCGAGCAGGACGCCAGCATCTTGATGATCGGTGAGCGCACGAACGCCAACGGCTCCAAGGCTTTCCGCGAGGCGATGCTCGCAGAGGACTGGCAGAAGTGCTTGGACATCGCCAAGGATCAGACCCGCGACGGCGCCCACATGCTCGACCTGTGCGTCGACTACGTCGGCCGTGACGGCACCAAGGACATGGAGGCGCTGGCCAGCAGGCTGGCGACGGCATCGACACTGCCGATCATGCTCGACTCCACGGAAACACCGGTGCTGCAGGCCGGTTTGGAGCATCTCGGTGGCCGCTGCGCGGTGAACTCGGTGAACTACGAGGACGGCGACGGCCCGGATTCGCGCTTCCAGCAGACGATGAAGCTGGTCGCCGAGCACGGCGCCGCCGTGGTCGCGCTGACCATCGACGAGGAAGGCCAGGCCCGTACCGCCGAGACGAAGGTGGCGATTGCCGAGCGGCTCATTGCCGACATCACCGGCAACTGGGGTGTGCGCGAGAGCGACATCATCATCGACACGCTGACCTTCACCCTCGGTACCGGTCAGGAGGAGTCGCGCCGCGACGGCATCGAAACCATCGAGGCCATCCGGTTGCTCAAGAGCAAGCACCCCGAGGTGCAGACGACTCTCGGCCTGTCGAACATCTCCTTCGGCCTGAATCCCGCGGCCCGGCAGGTGCTGAACTCGGTGTTCATGCACGAATGTGTCCAGGCCGGACTGGATTCCGCGATCGTGCACGCCTCGAAGATCCTGCCGATGGCGCGCATCCCTGACGAGCAGCGCGAAACAGCACTGGATCTGGTGTACGACCGCCGCACCGAGGATTACGACCCGCTCCAGAAGCTGATGGGACTGTTCGAGGGGGTGTCGACGTCGTCCTCGCGCGCCTCGCGTGCCGAGGAACTGGCCGCGCTGCCGCTGTTCGAGCGCCTCGCCCGGCGCATCGTGGACGGCGAGCGCAACGGCATGGAAGACGATCTGAACGTGGCGATGCAAGAGGTGCCGCCGCTGCAGATCATCAACGAAACACTGCTGTCGGGCATGAAGACGGTCGGTGAGCTCTTCGGTTCCGGCCAGATGCAGCTGCCGTTCGTGCTGCAGTCGGCCGAAGTGATGAAGGCGGCTGTCGCGCACCTGGAGCCGCATATGGAGGCCACCGACGACAGCGGCAAGGGCCGCATCGTGCTGGCCACCGTCAAGGGCGATGTGCACGACATCGGCAAGAACCTGGTCGACATCATCCTGTCGAACAACGGCTACGAGGTGGTGAACCTCGGCATCAAGCAGCCCATCGCGACCATCCTGGACGCAGCCGTGGACAAGAAGGCCGACGTGATCGGCATGTCCGGGCTGCTGGTGAAGTCGACGGTGGTGATGAAGGAGAACCTCCAAGAGCTCAACTCCAAGGGTGTTGCCGAGCAGTTCCCCGTGCTGCTGGGTGGTGCGGCGCTGACCCGCGGCTATGTCGAGAACGACCTTACCGAGGTATACGAGGGCGACGTGCACTACGCCCGCGACGCGTTCGAAGGCCTGCGGCTGATGGACGACATCATGACCCGCAAGCGCGGCGGCGGTATCGACCCCGACAGCCCGGAGGCGATCGCGGAGCGCGAGAAGGCCGCCGAACGCAAGGCTCGCCACGAGCGTTCCAAGCGCATCGCTGAACAGCGCAAGGCGGTCGAGGTGCCGGTCGAGGTGCCCGCACGCTCGGATGTGGCCGCGGATCTGCCGGTGCCGGTGCCGCCGTTCTGGGGCACCCGCGTGGTGAAAGGTCTTTCACTGCAGGAATATTCGGGGCTGCTCGACGAGCGCGCGCTGTTCCTCGGCCAGTGGGGTCTGCGCGGCCAGCGCGGCGGCGAGGGGCCAGGCTATGAGGAACTGGTGGAGACCGAGGGTAGGCCGCGGCTGCGGTACTGGCTCGACCGGCTCAGCACCGAGAGCGTGCTGCAGCATGCCGCGGTGGTGTACGGATACTTCCCCGCCGTATCCGAGGGTGATGACGTCATCGTGCTGACCGAGCCGAGTCCGGATGCGCCGGAACGGTATCGGTTCACCTTCCCGCGTCAGCAGCGCGACCGCTTCCTCTGCATCGCCGACTTCATTCGCTCCGGCGAGCAGGCGAAGCAGACCGGCCAGGTGGACGTGCTGCCGTTCCAGCTGGTCACCATGGGCCAGCCGATCGCCGACTTCGCCAATGAACTGTTCGCTGCCGACAACTACCGCGACTACCTCGAGGTGCACGGCATCGGCGTGCAGCTCACCGAGGCGCTGGCCGAGTACTGGCACCGCCGCGTCCGCCAAGAGTTGGTTCTGGAAGGGCACTCGGTCGCCGAATCCGACCCGGCGGACGTGCAGGACTACTTCAAACTCGGCTACCGCGGCGCTCGCTACTCCTTCGGCTATGGCGCCTGCCCCGAATTGGAAGACCGCGCGAAGCTGGTGGACCTGCTGGAAGCCGGTCGCATCGGGGTGGTCCTCTCCGAAGAGTTGCAGTTGCATCCCGAGCAGTCGACCGACGCGTTCGTGCTGCTGCATCCAGAGGCGAAGTACTTCAACGCCTGATCTGCCCTACCGCTGCTGGGAGCACCGGATCGATCGGCTGCCGACTCGGTCACGTTCGCGCTCCAACCGATCGCTCTTGATCTTGATCAGGTTCTGGATCCGAGTGATCTTTTGTGCGGAGCTGTCGGCGGGTGCCGCACCGGTAGGAGTCGGCTCCAGCGGGCTTCGAGGTGGGTGCTGCTACGCACGTTTACCTGTGCTAACGGCCCTGTTCAAGTGGATTTGTCGGTGGTGTAGTGGACGAAGAGGGGGATCCCCCGTACGAGGAGCAGGCAATGGCCAAGCCATTCAGAGGTCTCGTCAATCTCGACATTCGCGACTCGATCCCCGACTGGGGACCGTACGAACAACCGAAGGCGCCACCGGGGTCGCCGAACGTGCTGTACATCGTGCTCGACGATGTAGGATTCGGCGCCCTGGGCTGCTATGGCGGCCCGATCGACACTCCGAACATCGACCGGATCGCGGCCAACGGTCTGCGCTACGGCCAGTGGCACACCACAGCGCTGTGTTCCCCGACCCGATCCTGCCTGCTGACCGGCCGCAACCACACCACCAACGGGATGGCGTGCATCAGTGAGGCGGCGGTCGGCTTCCCCGGTGCGAACGGGCACATCCCGCCGGAATGCGCCACCCTCGCCGAGGTCCTGGTCGAGCAAGGCTTTTCCACCGCGATGGTCGGCAAATGGCATCTGTGTGCCGAGGACGAGATGAATTTGGCGTCCACCAAAAGGAATTGGCCGATCGGCCGCGGATTCGAGCGCTTCTACGGCTTCCTCGGCGCCGAGACCAACCAGTGGTACCCCGACCTGGTCCACGACAACCATCCCGTCGAGCAGCCCGCCACCCCGGAGCAGGGCTACCACTTCAGTGTCGACATCACCGACAAGGCCCTCGACTACCTCGGAGACGTCAAGGCGATTGCACCGGACCGGCCGGTGTTCCTGTACTACGCGCCCGGCTGCGCCCACGCCCCGCATCAGGTGCCGCGCGAATGGGCAGACCGCTACCGCGGCCGGTTCGACGCCGGCTACGAGGCAATGCGGGAGCAGATCCTGGCGCGGCAGAAGGAGATGGGTCTGGTCCCCGCCGACACCGAGTTGCCGCCGCTGAACCCGATCGGCACTCCCGAGACTCGCACCGGCCCAGATGGGAAACCCTTCCCGGCATTGGACTACACCAAACCGTGGGACACGCTCTCCGACGACGAGAAACGTCTGTTCGCCCGGATGGCCGAGGTGTACGCGGGATTCGTCTCGCACTGCGACGATCAGATCGGTCGGCTGCTGAACTATCTCGAGGACATCGAGCAGCTCGACAACACCATCATCGTGGTGGTCTCCGACAACGGCGCCAGCGGCGAAGGCGGTCCCACCGGGTCGGTCAATGAGAACAAGTTCGCCAACGGTGTTCCGGACGATCTGGCCGAAAATCTCGCCAAACTGGACGAGCTGGGTGGCACCAAGACCTACAACCACTACCCGAACGGGTGGGCGATGGCCTTCAACACCCCGTTCAAGATGTGGAAACGCTACTCGTTCAACGGCGGTACCGCCGACCCGTGCATCTTCTCGTGGCCTGCGGGGATCGAAGCGCGCGGCGAGACCCGGGACCAGTACCACCACGCGATCGACGTGGTCCCGACGTTGTTGGACTGCATCGGCATCGAACTTCCGGACACGGTGAAGGGGTACACCCAGCACCCCCTGCAGGGTGTGAGCATGCGCTATAGCTTCGACGCCGCGAACATCCCCACCGCCAAGCGCACCCAGTTCTATTCGATGCTCGGCACCCGGGGTATCTGGCACGACGGCTGGAAGGCCGTCACCACCCATCCCGCGATCAGCGGCTGGGGCCACTTCCCGGAGGACACCTGGGAGCTCTACCACTGCCAGGTGGACCGATCGGAGCTTCGCGATCTCGCCGCCGAGGAGCCCGTGCGGCTCGCCGAGCTGGTTGGGTTGTGGTTCCACGAAGCCGGTGCGAACCAGGCGTTGCCGCTCGACGATCGCGCCGCCGTCGAGATCGTCACCACCCCGCGTCCGCAGCTCGCGCCGCCTCGAAACCGGTACGTCTACCGACCCGGTGGAGCCGAGGTGCCCGAGTCCGTCGCGGTCAACATCCGCAACCGTTCGTACTCGATCGGCGCGCTTGTTGACATCCCGGACCCGGGCTCGGCCGGGGTGCTGTTCTCCCATGGCGGCCGGTTCGGCGGGCACGCCCTGTATGTCAAGGACAATCGGCTGCACTACGTCTACAACTTCCTCGGCATCGAGGAGCAGAAGATCAGCGCGTCCGAGGACCTGCCGACCGGGGAGAACCTGATCCTGGCGGCCTCGTTCGAGAAGGACGGTGAGGATCCGCCCGGCACCGCGCACGGCGTCGTCAGCCTGTACTACGGTGACCGCAAAGTCGGTGACGGACGGATCAAAACCCAGGCCGGCAAGTTCAGTATCGCTGGCGAGGGTCTGCACGCCGGCCGCGACAGCGGGGAATCGGTCACCGACGACTACCCCGGATCCGCTCCATGGGCGTTCACCGGTGGCACCTTGAAACGGGTGGCGGTGGATGTCAGCGGCGAACCCTACGTCGACCTCGAACGCGAAGCCGTCGCCATGCTCTCGCGCGAATGACCGCTGCCCGACCTGGACAGACATGAATAGGACACACAGGCCGGTCGCCGCCCCTGCTGCGGCGGCGACCGTCCTGCTGTCCCTGTGGAGACTTGCCGCCCTCGGCCTTGCTTCGATATGTCTCTATCCCGGGCCGCTGGTGCGCGCTTGGCTGACGGCGACGATGCGGATCGCGGAGTTCAATTCGTCAGGTCCGATATCGCGGACTATCGGCACACTTCCGGAAACCGAAGCCGTCTGCTTCCGGGACCGAACCCGGGTAGAAAGGTTTCGGTCCATCACGGTCTGATGATGCATCGGAAGCCTATGTGACATGTGGAGGTCTCCTCGGTCTGGCCCTGACGCGCCGCAGGTCGATATCGCAGACAGTAGTTCGGCGCACACAGGTACGAGCCGCCTTTGATAACACGACGTGCGTATGGCTCGCCGGGCTCGGGCGTAGGCGCTACGGCCTGGCGTGGGTTGGCGGGAATGCAGCAGGCAGCTGCCGTTGCGCCGGTCTTCCCCGCCTCGGAGTGGTCGGCGGTGTAGTAGTCCACCGTCCACTCCCACACATTGCCCGCCATATCGCTGAGTCGATAGCCGTTCGACGGGAAGCGGCCCACCGGCGACGTGCCCGCGACGCCGTCCCCATTGAGGTTCTCCCAGGGAAACCGGCCCTGCCAGACATTGGCGGCGCGCCTGCCACCAGGTTCGTGCGTTGCGCCCCATACGAACGGTTGCCGGTCCAGGCCACCCCGGGCGGCGAATTCCCACTCTGCTTCGGTCGGCAGTTGCTTGCCGGCCCACTGGACGTAGGCCGAGGCGTCGAACCAGGACACTTGGGTGACCGGATGGCGTTGCCTTCCATCGAGACTGCTGCCGGGTCCCCGCGGATGGCGCCAATCCGCACCCGGCGTAAACGACCACCAGCGCCAGTAGTCATCGAGCGGCACCGGTCCTGGGGTGGGGGTGAACACCAAGGAACCGGGCACCAGCAACGACGGGTCTGCTTCCGGGTGTTGCGCCGGTTCTGGCGGTGTTTCTGCGGTGGTGACGTATCCGGTGTCCTTCATGAACCGCCGGAACTCCGCCACTGTCACCGGATGGGTATCCATCCAGAAACCATCCACGGTGGCCTGATGAACGGGACTTTCTTCCGGATAGAAGTTTTGGGATCCCATCCAGAAAGTCCCTCCCGGGATCCACTCCATGTTCTTCGGAGCCGTACGTGTCATAGAATTCAGCGTTTCATAGTTGGCTCCAGCACAGGAGGGATCCACGCGGTCGGTCGGCTTCATACCCTATTGCGACCAGTGCTTATTCGGTGAAGTCGCGCCGGGACCCGCGAGCAACTTTTTGTGTCGCAGCCATCGCTGGCGGTCGGCGTGGCGATGCACGCCAGAAGTCGGCGACGCCGAAGAATACGTAGATTCCGCGCGTCGGTCCGAGGTGGGAAAACACTGGGAGACAATTCATGCATCCCGATGGAGTCAGCGGTCGGTCGACTCGGCTCGCGATTAGACCACCTCTCACGTGGTGGTGGTACCGCCCCAGCCCTCGCTGTAGCACTGGCCCGCTACAAGAAACGCGCGAAATCAACCACATGAGACGCGGTCTCAGCGGGACTTTCGCAGATCTGGTCCTCAACCCCCGTATAGCAGCCGGTTGAGGGCCAGAAGGTCGCCCACAAAGGTGACGCTCCCTTCGGCGAGCGCAGCGGCGAGCGAGGCTGGATCGGCCAGCAGACTGCCGAGCGTCTTGGGGTCCGTACGAAGCGAGATGTCGGCCGTGGCAGGTTCACCGCTGTGCACCTGAACCTTTCCGGAGTCTGCGCAGACCGTCCAGACCGAGCCGTCGAGGTCGAGGCGACAAACGATAGGCGGCGCCGCCGGGTCGGGACGAGCGGCACCTCGCAGGAAGATCAGCACCGAGGTAGCGCTGAGTGAGGTGGGCTCCGTGGGGTTGGGGGCATCGATCCCCCAATCGCCAAGAGCTAGCACGATCGGTTCCAGTTTCCGGCCCCACTCTGTCAGTTCGTAGACCTGTGGGCCTGCCGTTGACGCCAGTTTGCGGCGACGGATCACCCCGTGACGTTCGAGTTCTCGAAGTCGATCGGCAAGCAGGTTCGAGCTGGCGTTAGGCAGAGCGTGCCGCAGCTCGGAGAAGCGTTGTGGCACCAAGAGCAGCTCCCGGACGACCAGCAGTGCCCACCGCTCCCCGACAACGTCGAGAGCCCGAGCTATCCCACATGAGTCCCGATAGCTACGGCTGGTCGGCATGACTACTCCCTCCTCGTCCACTCTGATTCGAAACTGCCACTCATGGTAGTTGCTTTTCGCAACTCTTTGCCGACGGCTCGTCGACAACGTCGAGAGCCCGAGCTATCCCACATGAGTCCTGATAGCTACGGCTGGTCGGCATGACTACTCCCTCCTCGTCCACTTTGATTCGAAACTGCCACTCATGACGGTTGTTTTTCACAACTCTTTGTGGTTATTGTTTAGCAGTCGGCCCGGCGGAGCCAGCGAGGTCAGGTGGCGACGATGGCGCTCGGCGGCGATCTGGCGCTCGGAAGGACAGATCCATGCGACAGCCAAGTGGCCCACTCCGAGATCATCGGACCGATCCGGCGGTGGAGCCGGCGTCAAGGTCGCGCAATAATCCGGCAAATAGGAGCCTGCAATGAGTATTTCGACCCCAGCCTCAGCTCAGAAGCCCCAGCATGCATCGATCGTGGATCCCGATGCGCACCAAGTCTTGTTCGAGAATGAACACGTTCGGGTGATCCATGCGCGCGCCTCGCACGGTTGGGAAAGTGCGATGCACTCGCACCCGCCGATGCTGGTGGTCAATCTCGGCTCCGGGCGACAGAAAGTGACCTGGGCGGATGGGACGACGCAGATCGTGGATCTGAACCCCGGTGCGGTCGTCTGGCAAGAAAACGCCTTCGATCACGCCTGGGAATTGCTGGCGGGCGAAGTGAACGTGATTCTCGTCGAGGTCAAGTCGGCATCCACGACATGAGACACGGTCTCGAATCCCACGCGTGAATCGGCAGCAGGCCCACCTCCGGGCCTGCTGCGTACTACCAGCACTCGCACACAAAAAGGAGATTCGCCAATGACCATCCCGAAACCCGGCAGCATCCTGCTCGGCACCACCCAGCCCGCGGTCCTGCGCGACTGGTACCGCAAGGCACTCGCGCCAGAGCACACGGGCGACGGACCGATCGATCTCGGAGGGTTTCTGCTAGTCATCGATCAACGGGACGACGTCGGCTCGAAAACCAACGAGCCGGGCCGGGTGATCCTCAACTTCCACGTCGACAATTTCGACGAGGTCGAGGAACAGCTGCAGACGGCGGGCGTGGATTGGATCGCCCCCCCCGAGGATCGCCCGTCCGGCCGCTTCGCGACGTTCGCCGACCCTGACGGAAACTATCTTCAGATCATCCAGTTCAAGCGGAACGGGTGAGCCTGGCCTCGGCCCACACATAAGCTCAGTGAGCGGAAAGAAGTACCCGCGCTGCGCGGGCCGGGCCGATGAGAAAGCTGTCCTGGCCCGCACGGTGATTGACGGCGGATAGTGGAACCGAGCATCGAGCCCGCCGTGATCAGCACCGGAAACTGTCGTAGCTTTCTGCCACCACGGAGGTCTCGCACTCCGGGTTGCCGGCCCGCCGACCCGGGCCGAAGCGGACCTTCGGCTGCTGCCGCGCCGCCGCCGTCGTCGGTGATCGGACCGAAGGGGACGGTGTGATTCTCAACGCATCGGATCCCGCAGGGTCGCAGCGCCGTTCGACTGGCTATTGCCGTGATTGCCTCGAAATATGCGATCGCGGTGCAGGTCCCGGCCGGTCGCGGGAAAATCCGTAGCCGGGGCGCGCCGGGCTGTTTTGCTGACAGGGCCTGCGGTGACCTGCGGAATCGCGGAAGATCGCGCGCGATGGTGGATGTATGTCAGTTGGGTATGACATTGTCGGAAGCATTGCAACTGCATCCGGAGCAGTCGGCGGATGCCGCCACCCTGCTGTATTCGGGTGCAATGTACTTCAGCGCGTAGGATTTTGGACGATTTCCGCTTACGCGCGGAGTGCTGGACGACTCGGCGGGCAAGTAGGAGGGGCACAACACCATGACCTCGGATCGTTTGATCGCGGGACGGTATCGGATCACGGATCCGATCGGTACCGGTGCGATGGGGGTTGTGTGGCGGGGGACCGACGTCCGATTGCGCCGTACCGTCGCGGTGAAGCAACTGCTGCTCGCACCGGGTCTGTCCCGGTCGGCCGCCATCGAGGCCAGGCTGCGGGCGATGCGGGAGGGGCGGATCGCGGCCCGTCTGCATCATCCCAATGCGATCACCGTTTTCGATGTCGCCGAAGAGGACGGCCAGCCGTGGCTGGTGATGGAGTACATGAACGCTCCGAGTCTGGCGGCCAAACTGTCCGGCAAGCGCACGCTCACGCCGATGGAGGTGGCCAAGATCGGCGCCCAGGCCGCCGGTGCACTGGCCGCCGCGCACGACGCGGGCATCATGCACCGGGACGTGAAACCGGCGAATCTGCTTGTCGGCGATGACGGGACGGTGAAGATCACCGACTTCGGCATCTCCCGCGCGGTCGGCGATGTAACTGTCACTGCGACCGGTTTCCTGGCGGGCACACCTGCCTACTTGGCGCCGGAGGTGGCGCGCGGCGAGAATCCTGAGTCGGCCTCCGACGTGTTCGCGCTCGGTTCCACCCTGTACGCGGCGGTCGAGGGTTCGCCACCGTTCGGCGAGGGCGACAACCCCTTGGCGGTGCTGCATGCGGTGGCGCGCGGGGAGATACCGCCGCCGAAGCAGGCCGGTGCGCTCGGACCGGTGCTGCTGCGGCTGCTCGCGCCGACGATCGATGCGCGCCCCACCATGCGCGAGGCGCAGGAGGCCATGGAAGCCGTTGCCGCGGGGCGTATCCCGGCCTTGGCGTCGGCACCGGCATCGACGAAGACGCTGCCTGCTCCAGGAGCGGACGCGACGACGGTGCTGGCCGCCCCCGGCTCCGACGGTGTCGCCGTAGCGGGCAATGCCGCCGGGGCCACCGAGATGATCTCCGCCGCCGCAGCGTCGGGCGCGCCTGCCGTCGCCGCACCGCCCGCGCTGCCGAGCCGCTCGGGTGGCACGCTGCCCGGCGGTTCCGGTGACGGTCGGTCGCGTGGGCGGTTGCTTGCCGTCACGGCTATCGCGGTCGTCGCGGTGCTCATCGTGGTCGGACTGATTGTGGCCTCGACCAACGGTGACGGCGCGGACGGCCCGACCGCCGCGCCGTCGACCGGTGCCGTCATCTCGGGCGCCGCGGAAAGCCCGGCGGACCCGTCGACGAACGCCATGGGACCAGCTCAGCAGGAGCCGTCCGCCGCATCGCAGGCGACGACTCCCGCTGCCTCCTCGGCGTCGGTCACGCCGAGCTCATCGGTCAAACCGACCACCACTCGACCGCCGGCTACCACCATCACCGCCACACCGTTCGGCCCGCCCACTGCCGAGCGGATCGCGCAATTCATCCAGGGCTACTACGGAATGCTGCCCGGCAATGTGGGCGCCGCGTGGTCCCAGTTGTCGCCCGCCTATCAGGCCCAGACCGGCGGCTACGACGCCTACGCCCGATTCTGGGGTTCGGTCCGCTCGGTGAGCGTGGGTGCCGTCACACCGAACGGTGAGAACCGAGCGGTCGCTTCGCTGACCTATAACCTGAAGGACGGCACGACTCCATCGGAGAACCGGTGGTTCCAGATCGCGTCGGACAATGGGCGACTGCTGATCGCGGCCTCTGGCACGTAGTCGGCGACACGAAGGAGACGTACCGCAGGTGACAGCGCGATCAGAACTGGCGGGTGTGCTGTGGGACATGGACGGCACGCTGCTGGATTCGGAGAAGCTGTGGGACATCGGTGTCCGTGAGCTGGCGCGCCGGCACGGCCACGAGATGACCCAGGACCTGCGGCACGCTTTGATCGGCGCTTCGGGCCCCGATGCGCTGCGCATCATGTTCGACGGCCTCGGCATCGAGCACACGGCCGCCGCTGTGCGCGCCGCGGGCGAGTTCCTGGAGCGGCGGGTGGCCGAGCTGATGACGGGCCCGATTCCGTGGCGTCCCGGCGCGAAAGACGCACTGGCTCTGGTGCGGACGGCGGGACTTGCCACGGCACTGGTCACCAACACCAAACGGTCGCTCACCGAATTCGGACTCGACACCCTCGGCCGTGACTTCTTCGACGAGTCGGTCTGCGGCGACGAGGTGGCCAACGGCAAGCCCGAACCCGACGTCTATCTGCGCGCCGCGGGGCTGCTCGGTGTCGACCCGCGCAACTGCGTCGCCATCGAGGATTCGCCGACCGGCGCACGTGCGGCCCAGGCCGCGGGCTGCGCGGTGATCGTGATCCCGTGCGAGATTCCGGTGCCGCAGCTGCCGGGCCGCGTCTTCCGTGATTCACTGGTCGGGTTGACTCTCGGCGATCTGCACGACGCATTGTGCGCGCGCGACGCGATCGCGGGTTCGGCAGAATCCGGCCATCGGCGTTGATCTTGTTCTGCGCCAAACAATTCGGTCGACGCCATTGTGACCGGCAGGTATGCGCCGCCGATGCCGGGCGAGTCTCAGTGAGAGTTACTGTGCCGCAACACAAATGAGTGCTGTTCGGGGGTGTGACCGTACTCACGGGCAATCTTTCCGAATCCCGGGCGTGTCTGCGAATGCTGCACCAAAATTACGCCATGGCAGCGACGGGAGTGCTGGATGAAATCGTCGATACGGCACGGTATTCGCTTGCGGATCCTGGAGGATCGTCCTGGCGGGATGTGGTGGCGCGGGCGCGCGCGGAATTGGCCGTGGTCGGCTGCACTGTGCTGCGGGAATTCATCCGGCCGGAGCTGATCGAGACGCTGCGCGCGCAGGGGGAGGCCATAGCGCCCGAGGCGTATTACGAGGTCGAGCGGGTGAATGCGTACAACATTCCGCTGGATACCGAACTGCCGGAAGACCATCCGGGACGGATCGTGCTAACCCGCGGAAATGCGTTCGTGCCGCGCGATCGGATCCCGGTCGACGCGCTGATCCACCGCCTCTACACCAGCGCGGTGTTCCAGCGGTTCGTCGCGGATTGTTTCGGGCTGGCCGAACTGCACGAATTCGCCGATCCGCTGGCCGGACTCTGTCTGAATGTCGTCGCGCCCGGAATGTCGCATCCGTGGCATTTCGACACCAACGAATTCACCGTCAGCATGCTGACGCAGCCCGCCGAGACGGGCGGTGTCTTCGAGTATTGCCCCAATATCCGCTCGACCGAGGCCGAGAACCTCGACGACGTGCGCGCCGTGCTCACCGGCGCGGGGGCACGGCTGATCCGGCGACTGGACTTGCGGCCCGGCGACCTGCAGCTGTTCAAGGGCCGCTTCTCGCTGCACCGGGTGTCGCCGGTCGAGGGCGGCACGCAACGACATTCGGCGATCTTCGCCTACACGAATCGTCCCGGTGTCATCGGCACCGTGGAGCGCACTCGCCAGCTGTTCGGGCGGGTGCTGCCCGACCACCTGGCCGCCGCGGCCGCCGCCGTCCGAGGCGACCGATTGCTCGACTGAGTACAACGACGCTGCCTGGGCAGTACATAGCTCGACCCGAGAGGAACGAACTAGTGTCAGTGCCGTTACACACGACCGGGAAAGCTTCCTTCGACGATATCTACACCCGTCCCGATCCCCGCGACTACTACGCTCGGATGGCCGAACTCGACTATCGGATTCCGGAACTGGCGAAACCGTTCTTCCAGCAACAGATTCGGGAGTATTGCGCCTCGGGGCGGGTGAGCACCCCGACGGTGCTCGACATCGGCTGCTCCTACGGCGTCAATGCGGCACTGCTGCGCCTGGACACCACCATCGGCGAACTCGCCGGGCACTACCGGCGGGCCGAAGGCGACCAGACCGCGCTGATCGCCCGCGATCGAGCCCGGCTGGCCGCGCAGGACCGGCTGCCCGATGTTCGCTTCATCGGCATGGATGTCGCTCACCCCGCCCTGTCCTACGCCAACGCCGCCGGATTCCTGCACGACACCGTGCACGCCGACCTGGAGACCACGGACCCGACCGAGCAGCAGCGAGCCATCCTGGCGACTGCGGATATCGTCGTGTCCACCGGCTGTGTCGGTTACGTGACCGAAAAAACATTGTCCCGGGTTGCGCTCGCGCACCCACACCGGCGGCCGTGGATGGCACACTTCGTCTTGCGCATGTTCAGCTTCGAGCCGATGGCCGCGGAGCTTGCCGCGCTCGGCTACCGCACCGAGCAGGCGCCCGGCATCTTCGAGCAACGCAGGTTCGCCTCCGACGCCGAACGCACGCAGGTGCTGAATACCCTGTCCGACAATGGCATCGACACCACCGATCACGAAACCGAAGGCTGGCTCTACGCCAACCTGTACCTCTCCCGCCCGCTGACCGAACACGCCGACCCCGAGGAACTGCATTGAGTCAACGCACCTTCGCCGCCGACGAACACCTGCCCCGGGTGCCGCTGCCGACGCTGGAGGACAGCTGCGCCCGATTCCTGGAATGGTGCGCACCGCTGCTGACCGCCGATGAAATCACCACCACCGAGGCGGCCGTCGCCGACCTGCTGCGCGCGGACGGCCCCGGCCGGACTCTGCACGCCGCACTGGCGGAATACGACGCGACCCCTGGCGTCGGGAGCTGGCTGGATCTGTTCTGGCCGTCGCGCTACCTCGGCAGGCGCGATCGAATCGCCTTGAACGCCAACTTCTTCTTCCTCTTCCGCGACGACACCCCGTTGGCCACCTCGACCGCTCCCGACCAGGTGGAGCGTGCGGCGGGGATCGTCGCGGCCGCCGTCGACTACAAGCTGGCGCTGGACGCCGAGGAGGTCCCGCCCGCCACCCAGCGTGGGCAGTTGCTGACGATGTGGCAGCACAAATACCTGTTCTCCGAGACGCGGATTCCCGGCGCGGAACAGGATTCCGTACGGGTGCCCTACAGCGCGGAATGGCCGGGGTCGTCGCAGGCCGGGCACATCGTCGTGTTCTTCCGCGGGAGCATGTTCCGGATGGATGTGATCGGGCCCGACGGCGCGCCCTACTCGCTCGACGACCTCGCCGACGGTCTGCGCGCGGTATTGAAGGCCGGTGCGCGCTCGGCCCGCACCGACACCGCGGTCGGGCATCTCACCACCAAAGCGCGCGCCGAATGGGCGGCGAGCAGACAAGAGTTGCGCGCCGAACCATCCAACATCGCGGCGCTGGACACCATCGAGACCGCATTGTTCTGCCTGTGTCTGGAGGACTTCACCCCACGCGACGAATTGCAGGCCTGCGATCAGCTGCTGCATGGCGACAGCGCCAACAGGTGGTTCGACAAGGCCGTGTCGTTCATTGTCTTCGGCGACGGGCAGGCCGGCATCAATATCGAGCACTGCGGGTTGGACGGCACCACCATCCTGTCGTTCGTGGACACGCTGCTGGAAAAGCCCGCGCAAGAGCATGCCGACCGGTCCGGCGCACAGCCGCAGGGGCTGCCCCCGGTCGAACCGATCGAGTTCGTGCTCGATGCTGCCCAGCGCAGCGATATCGCGGCGGCGGGTGCGGCCTTCGCTCGGTATGCGGCCGAGAATGCCACCACCACAGTCACTTTCGAGAACTTCGGCACCGCGCGGGCCAAGCAGCTCGGCATCTCGCCGGATGCCTTCGCGCAGTTGAGCTATCAGCTGGCCCACCGTCGCAGCAAAGGTGTCACCGGCGCCACCTACGAATCCATCGCGACGCGCCAATACCGCAACGGCCGCACCGAGGCGATGCGGGTAGTGACCCCACAGCTGGTGGCCTTCGTCGACGCCATGCAGGATCCCGCGACCGCTCCCGCCGACCGGGTGACCGCGGCACGGGCCGCGGCGACCGCACACGTCGAGCGGGCCAAACAGTGCCAGGCGGGGGACGCGCCCGAACAGCACCTCTGGGAGCTGCAGTGGATTCAACGCCGCCGCGGCGCCGAGCTCGGCGCCGAAGCGCCGATCCCGCTCTACGACAGCCCGGGCTGGACGATTCTGCGCGACGACTATCTGAGCACCAGCTCGGCGCCGTCGGTCAACATCCGCTACTTCGGATTCGGGTCCACCAGTCCTAAGTGCATCGGCGTCGCATACGTGCTGCTACCGGACCGGTGGAATCTGTACCTCGCGACGCCGCGCGCGGTCGCGAACGAGATGCATGCGTTCGCCGATCATCTGCGCACGGCTGTCGCTGATCTGGAGGCGCTGCTCTCGGGTGCGTGATCAGGCAGTTCCGATGCACCGGCCGTCGTGGTGGCGGCGGCCGGACATCATCGGTGGCATGTGCACGCGGATGACAGGTCCGGTTGGCCATTGCCGCCGGTGTCCTGCCGGGCAGGTAGTGGTCGGCGGGGATGAGCAGGTGGCGTAGTGGTGCGTGCGGACCGCAGCAACAGGCCCGCATGCGGGTCTGAAAGAATGACCTCTCGTGAAGAACTTCGAAACCCTGTTCGCCGAGCTCCAGGATCGTGCAGTCACCCGCCCCGAGGGGTCTGGGACTGTCGCTGCGCTGGACGCAGGCGTGCATAGCCAGGGCAAGAAGGTGCTCGAGGAAGCTGGTGAAGTGTGGCTCGCCGCCGAGCACGAGAGCGACGAGTCGCTCGCGGAGGAGATCTCGCAACTGCTCTACTGGGTCCAGGTGCTGATGGTCGGCCGCGGATTGAAGCTCGAAGACGTGTACCGACATCTGTGACGGTCGCCGGATTCCGTAGTTTCTCCCTTCCGAAAGGACACCCTCCCCATGCTGCGCGTCGCAGTCCCCAATAAAGGCGCCCTGTCCGAATCCGCCACCTCGATCCTGTCCGAGGCCGGCTACCGCAAGCGCACCGATTCCCGCGACCTGACCGTCCTCGATCCGGCCAACCAGGTGGAGTTCTTCTTCCTGCGACCCAAGGACATCGCCATCTACGTCGGGTCGGGCGAGCTCGACCTCGGCATCACCGGTCGCGACCTCGCGCTGGATTCCGGTGCCACCGTCCAGGAACGGCTCTCGCTCGGCTTCGGCCGCTCCACCTTCCGCTATGCCGCCCCGGCCGGTCGCGAATGGAAGGTCGAGGACCTCTACGACAAGCGCATCGCCACCTCCTACCCGAACCTGGTACTCAGCGATCTGCGTGCACGCGGCATCGAGGCCGAGGTGATCCGCCTCGACGGCGCGGTCGAGATCTCCATCCAGCTCGGCGTCGCCGACGCCATCGCCGATGTGGTCGGCTCCGGGCGCACGCTGCGTCAGCACAATCTGGTCGCGTTCGGTGAGACGCTGTGCGATTCGGAGGGCGTGCTGATCGAACGGACCGGCTCCGATCAGAAGGACCGCGCTCGCAACCAGCTCATCGCGCGCGTTCAGGGCGTGGTGTTCGCACAGCAGTACCTGATGCTGGATTACGACTGCCCGAAGGAGCTCCTGGACGCCGCGGTACAGATCACCCCGGGTCTGGAGTCGCCGACGGTCTCGCCGCTGACCGATCCCGGCTGGGTCGCCGTCCGTGCCCTGGTGCCGCGCAAACTGGGCAACGAGGTCATGGATCAGCTTGCCGAGTTGGGTGCCAAGGCGATTCTCGCCACCGATATCCGCTCCTGCCGCGCCTTCTGAGGCGCCTCGGCGGGTGGCGGGTGCTTTGTCTGGTCGTGTTTGCTGCCCGAGAATGGCCGATGCGCGCGATTTCATCGCTATGGCATCGGCCGTTCGGCGCGTCTGAGTTGCCGAGTGTTCGGGCGGCCGCGAGCGG
Organism: Nocardia sp. CWNU-33; assembly: GCF_046764895.1. Classification (NCBI taxonomy): domain Bacteria; kingdom Bacillati; phylum Actinomycetota; class Actinomycetes; order Mycobacteriales; family Nocardiaceae; genus Nocardia; species Nocardia sp. CWNU-33. The sequence goes on from NZ_JBKOQN010000002.1 coordinate 288,969, forward strand.
GTGTCCTACCCATGAACACGGTCGGTTTGTCTTGTCCGGGTGATTAATTCACGTCGAGCGCAACCGGTGTGCTGCCTCGTCGAACGTTGCTACTGTGCGGCCTCTCGATGAGGAAACGCAAGGAGCACATCGTGTCACAGACACCGCCTGAGGAACGTTCGGGCAGCACATTCGCGTGGAGTGAGGACTGGCTGGCGGCAATTGTCGGACTCGCCCTCATTGCGCTGGTTCTCGTCGGCGTCATCCCGGATTGGCTGGTGCCGTGATGTCGGAGACCGATGCGAAAGTACCCGCGGTAGCCGAGGCTGACAATACGATCGACACCGAGCAGCCGGCGGCGACAACCGATGCCGCTGCGCAGTCGGACGTCGATGCTCCTGCGCGGTCGGACACCGATGTGCCAGTGCGGTCGGAAACCGCTGCGCTGCAGGCGATCGCCCGCCCGACGGTGACGGAGGTGGTGGTAGGCATTGCCGTCGTCATCCTGCTCGGTGCGCTGACCCGCTACTTCGACACCCATGTGCCGCGCTGGGCTGTCGACACTCCGCTGCAGCGGGTCGCCAGGTCGATCGAGTTCCCGGTCTACGCGATCGCCATCGGCCTGCTCGGCAATGGGGTACTCGCCGAACTCGACTTGCGCGAACGGCTTTCGGCCGGCTTCCGCACCGAGTTCTTCATCAAGACCGGTGTGGTACTGCTCGGCGCATCGATCAACCTGAAGATTCTGGTGACCGCCGCGGGTCCGTCGATCCTGCAGGCGCTGCTGCTGATCACCTCGGTGTTCGCCTTCACCTGGTGGCTCGGCGGTCGCCTCGGGCTCGACGACAAGCTGCGCGCCCTGCTGTCGTCCGCGGTGTCGATCTGCGGCGTCAGCGCGGCGATCGCGGCCGCGGGCGCGGTGCAGGCCCGACGTGAGCAGATCGCCTACGCCGCGTCGCTGGTGATCATTTTCGCGCTGCCCTCGATCTTCGTATTGCCGTGGCTCGCTGATGTTTTCGGGCTTTCCGACGCCGTGGCCGGAGCGTGGATCGGCGGCAATATCGACACCACCGCTGCCGTCGCCGCCTCCGGCGCTATCGCGGGGGAGAAGGCGTTACAGATCGCCACCATCGTGAAGACCACCCAGAACGCACTGATCGGCATTGTCGCGATCGCGCTGACCGCCTACTTCACCCTGCGGGTCGAGCGGAGCGCGGGCGCGGCGCGGCCGTCGCTCGGGCAGCTCTGGGAGCGGTTCCCGAAGTTCGTGATCGGCTTCGTGGCCGCCTCCGTCATCGGCACCCTCTACCTACAGTCGGTGGACAAGAAGGCCGGCGCGGCCCACATCGCGATCATCAACGACCTGCGCACCTGGTTTCTGATCTTCGCGTTCGTTTCCATCGGCCTGGAGTTCTCGCTGCGCGGCCTGCGCGAGGCGGGCTGGCGCCCGATTGTGGTCTTCGGTTCGGCTGTCGTGGTGAATCTTCTTGTCGGCCTCGGCCTTTCGGTGCTGCTGTTCCACAACTTCACGGTTTGACCGGCGCGTGCCGCATCCATGCGTTGGTGGGTGCGGCGCGGTGACCAGCGTCGATTGCTCACGAAATGTTAACGATTCGTTCCCGATACTGGATGACGAAAGTGTCGGAAGATGTCTGGGGCGCAGTGGTGCCACAGCGTTATGGCTATCGGAGGACAGTGATGGATATCGGCGTCGAAACGGCCGGCCCGTGGCGGAGAACTCGAAATATGCTGATCGCCGCGGGGGACGTGATGGGCGTGATGGTGCTGAGCGGGGCGGTGTACGTGCTCGGATCCCATGGCGGCGCGCTGGATGCGTTACTGGCGTTCCGCGCGAAGTAGTCGCTCACTCCGTGACCGCGTCGGCCAGCGTCTCATCCGCTGATTCGCGGGTGCCGCCATCCGGCCAGCCGGGGTACGGCGGGGGTGTGCCGCCGAATTCGGGGCATAGGTCTTTATAGGCACAGTAGCCGCAGAGCCAGCTGGTGTTCGGGCGGAAGTCGCCGGTGCGGCCCGCCTCGAGAATCGCCTGCCACAGCGCGGAGAGGGTGCGTTCGAAGCGCAGCAGCTCGTCCTCGTCGGGGGCGTAGGTGAGCAGCTGTTCGTCGGCCAGGTAGATCAGCCGTAGTTGGGTGGGCAGAATGCCGCGGGTGCGCAGCACGACCAGCGCGTAGAACTTCAGCTGGAACAGCGCCTTGGCCTCCTGTGCCACTCCCGGAGCGCGACCGGTCTTGTAGTCGACCACGCGAAGCTGACCGGTTGGCGCGACATCGATGCGATCGACGAAGCCGCGCAGCAGCACTCCGTCGTCGAGTTCGACCTCGACTCTCGACTCGCAGGATTCCGGGTCGAACCGGGTCGGATCTTCGAGCCGGTAGTACGTCTCGACGAGTGTGCGCACCTCGCCGAGGAATTCGGCAAGACCGCCGTCGGCCACGAGTTCGTCGATTTCGGGTTGTTGGGCGAGCACACGGGCCCAGGCCGGTTCGGCGAGCAGGGCGGCGCGCTCAGGGCTGCGCTCGGCCGCCGGAAGCCCGTAGAGGTCCTCCAGCACCGCATGCACAACCGTGCCGCGCACGGCGTTGCGTGACGGCGGCTCCGGGATCCGATCGATGGCGCGGAAGCGGTATTTCAGTGGGCACTGCTTGAAATCCATTGCCCGCGAAGGGGACAACGCCGGCCGGGAGCGATCTGGCATCGCTCCGGGCTCGGGCGCCGAATCGGCGTCGGCGGGGGGCGTGGTCACGGGCACTGGCATACCTGGCAGGCTATCCGGCGGTACCGACACGCCGGTGCCAACACTGTAGGACCGCATCGACCGATCGAAACGGAGATTCATGACGGCCAGACGGACCGGGCCATTCACCACCGGTGACCGGGTACAGCTGACCGATGCCAAAGGGCGCCTCTACACAGTGGTGCTGGAACCCGGTAAGGAGTTCCACACGCATCGCGGCGGGATCAAGCACGACAGCCTGATCGGCGCCGACGAGGGCACGGTGGTCAACTCGACGAACGGCACGCCCTATCTCGCGCTGCGCCCGCTGCTGGTCGATTACGTGCTGTCGATGCCGCGCGGCGCCGCGGTCATCTACCCCAAAGACGCCGCGCAGATCGTGCACGAGGGCGATATGTTCCCCGGCGCGCGGGTGTTGGAGGCCGGAGCAGGCTCCGGCGCGCTCACATGTTCGCTACTTCGCGCGGTCGGTCCGCAGGGTGAAGTTATCTCCTACGAGATCCGCGATGACCATGCCGAGCACGCCGTACGCAATGTCGAGACGTTCTTCGGCGAACGTCCGGCTAACTGGTCGCTGACCGTCGCCGACGTCGCGGCCTATGACGGCCCGCCGGTCGATCGCGTCGTGCTCGACATGCTCGCCCCATGGGATGCGCTGCCCGCGGTGAGCCAGGCGCTGGTGCCCGGCGGTGTGCTGATCGTCTATGTGGCCACCGTCACACAGCTGTCGAAAGTTGTGGAGGCCTTGCGTGAACAGGAGTGCTGGACCGAGCCGCGCTCATGGGAATCGATGGTGCGTGGCTGGCATGTCGTCGGTCTTGCGGTTCGGCCGGAACATCGCATGCAGGGCCACACCGCCTTCCTGGTGAGTGCACGGCGACTGGCCGAGGGCACCGTCACGCCGAAGCCGCAGCGCAGGCCGTCCAAGGGCTGATGTAGCGAGCGCAACATGACCGATCGAACACAGACCGCCCTCGTCCCGTCGTTTCGGGCGAGGGCGGCCTCGGGTCCGTGCCCGCTACGACGTGCAGGGTGCCTGGGCGAAGCCCAGCATGGTGCAGGCGGTGGCATCGGAGAGCTTCCACTTGCCATCGACGTGTTCCCAGGTCATCGGCATGGCCGGGGCAGCTCCGTGCGGGGAGGTGATGACGACCTGTGCGGTCGCGGTGGTGCCTTCGACCTTGACGTCGGTGACGGCGAAGGTCAGCGCACCGTAGCCGGCGAGCGCCTGATTCATCTGATCGATATTGGCGGTGCGCTTGTCGCCGTTGACGATGAGCGCGGTCTTCTCGGCGGTCGACTTGGCCGGATCGGCGACCAGCATCAGGGTGGCCTTCAGCTCGTCCGCCGTCGGTGCGGTCGCGGTGCCGTGCGCACCGTGATCGGCGCTGGTGGCCAACACGCTGGTGGTTGTCGCCGTTGCGGTGTCGGACTTGTCGTCGGAGCCGCAGGCGGTGAGCCCGAGGGTAACGGTGACGGCCGCTGCGGCGGTAGCCACGGAAACGCGCAGTGTCCTGGCGGGAAGGAGCATCGTCAGCAACCTTTCAGTTCAGTCGGCGGAGTAGGTCGCCGGAAGCAGGTTAGGGCAGGCTAACATGGTTCGTTCGGCCGCTGACCGCAGCCTAGATGTGATCACGACGAAACCATGTCGGAAAGCGAGAACAGTTCGCGCCCGGTAGCGTTGATAGACCGGGACTGGGAGGAGCAGCACATGAGCCCCATCGAGAATTCGGATTCGGCGGCCTGGAGAGAGCTCGAGGCGGTACGCGCCGAAGCGGCTGCACTCCGAAGGCAACTTGCCGATTCGCCGGATCACGCGCGGGAATTGGAAGCCCGCATCGATTCGCTGACCATTCGCAACGGCAAGCTGATGGACACGCTCAAGGAAGCGCGTCAGCAGCTCGTCGCGTTGCGTGAGGAAGTCGATCGGCTGGGTCAGCCACCGAGCGGATACGGCGTTCTGATCGGCGTGTACGAGGATCAGACGGTCGACGTGTTCACTTCGGGTCGCAAGATGCGGTTGACGTGTTCACCGAACATCGACACCACGACCCTCGAATACGGCCAGACCGTCCGCCTCAACGAGGCGCTGACGGTTGTCGAGGCGAACTACTTCGACAAGGTCGGCGAGATCGGTACCCTGCGCGAGATCCTCGACGACGGCCGCCGGGCCCTAGTCGTCGGCCACGCCGATGAAGAGCGCGTGGTGTGGTTGGCGGGTCCGCTTGCCAAGGTCGCCGAGGTCGACGATATCGACGACCCCGATTCGCCCATTCGCAAGCTGCGCCCTGGCGACTCGCTATTGGTGGATACCAAGGCGGGCTTCGCCTTTGAGCGCATTCCCAAGGCCGAGGTCGAAGACCTCGTGCTGGAGGAGGTGCCCGATGTCGGCTACACCGATATCGGTGGCCTCGGTCGCCAGATCGAGCAGATCCGCGACGCGGTGGAACTGCCCTTCCTGCACAAGGAGCTGTTCCGTGAGTATGCGCTGCGCCCGCCCAAGGGCGTGCTGCTCTACGGTCCGCCCGGCTGCGGCAAGACGCTGATCGCGAAGGCGGTGGCCAACTCGCTGGCCAAGAAGATCGCCGAGTCCCGTGGTGAAGATGCCAAGGAAGCCAAGTCGTTCTTCCTCAACATCAAGGGCCCCGAGCTGCTGAACAAGTTCGTGGGTGAGACCGAGCGGCACATCAGGATCATCTTCCAGCGGGCACGGGAGAAGGCGTCCGAAGGCACGCCGGTGATCGTGTTCTTCGACGAGATGGACTCGATCTTCCGCACCCGCGGATCGGGCGTGTCCTCCGATGTGGAGACCACGGTCGTGCCGCAGTTGCTGTCGGAGATCGACGGTGTCGAGGGCCTCGAGAATGTCATCGTGATCGGCGCTTCCAACCGCGAGGACATGATCGACCCCGCGATCCTGCGACCGGGTCGTCTCGATGTCAAGATCAAGATCGAGCGGCCGGACGCGGAATCGGCGCAGGACATCTTCTCGAAGTACCTGACCGAGTTCCTGCCGCTGCACCAGGACGATCTCGCCGAGTTCGACGGCGACAAGGCCAAGTGCATCCGCGCGATGATCGAACGGGTCGTCGACCGGATGTACGCCGAGAGTGAGGACAACCGCTTCCTAGAGGTCACCTACGCCAACGGTGACAAGGAAGTCCTGTACTTCAAGGACTTCAACTCCGGCGCCATGATCCAGAACATCGTGGACCGCTCCAAGAAGTACGCCATCAAGGCGGTGCTCGACACCGGCAGCCCGGGTCTGCGCATCCAGCATCTCTACGATTCGATCGTGGACGAGTTCTCTGAGAACGAGGACCTGCCCAACACCACGAATCCCGATGACTGGGCTCGTATTTCGGGTAAGAAGGGCGAGCGGATCGTCTACATCCGCACGCTGGTGACAGGCAAGAACGCCTCGGCCAGTCGCGCGATCGACACCGAGTCGAATACGGGTCAGTACCTGTAGGTTCGAGACCGAGGGCCGCGCTTTCCATGGGAAGCGCGGCCTTTTGGTGTGTGGCGATCAGTGCCGGGGCGCGGTGCGTTTGGCGTAGGAGGTGACCGGTGTCGCTTCCATGCGTTCGATGCCGTTCAGTGCGCTGATCCGGTCGGTCAGGTAGGTGGCGAGGGCGGCCGAATCTCGCAGGACCGTGATGACTATCAGGTTGTGTACACCGGTCATCGCGCCGATGAACGCCGCTTCATTGTCGGCGGCCAGCGCGCGAGCGACGTCGATCAGATGTGTCGGCGCCACGGTGAGCCAGAGCACGCACTGTGTCGAGTAGCCGAACACCATGGGCTCGACCTCGACCTCGAGCCGCAGCACCTGGGCACGCCGCAGTTCTTCCAGACGGCGTCGGACCGCGGATTCCGACCAGCCGAGCCTGCGTGCCAGGTCGGGGTAGGTGGCTCGGCCGTCCACCGCGAGCGCCGGGACCAGCGCCCGGTCGAGATCGATCGGGGAGACCGGGGCGGCCTCGTCCTCATGTGGCGGCCGCAGCGCATCGATCTGAGACCCCGTGAGCGCCGAGGTGCGGCCATGCCAACGGCCGTCCATCAGTTGGGCCAGCAGTTGTTGCGCGGACACGTCGCGAACCTGTGGGTGGCGTGCGAGCGCTGCCAGCGGCAACGCCCCACCGTCGGGGACACGAAAGGCAGGCGATCTCCGTGCCGCTCGACATCGTGGTGACCCAGGCGGTGTCGGGGCGCCGGGCCAGTGCACGGGCCAGGACGTCGGTCCCGTGCGGGAGCACGCGCATGCGCACCACCCACTCGGCCGCTCCGGATAGGTCGCTGTCGGTCGCGCTGGTCACCCGCAGCTTTCCCGCGGCGCGCAGCCGTTCGTAGCGTCGGGCGACGGTGCGGTCGGAGACGCCGAGTATTTCGGCGATCCTGCTGAACGACGCGCGCCCGTCGATCTGCAGAGCGTGCAGTAGCTGCAAGTCGAGGTTGTCGAGCGGGTGGTGCGTGTCCGATTCCACCAGTCCAGGGTAGGTGAGTGTCGGATACCGGCGTAGCGCCCCGTGCTGAGGTCCCAGCGGCCGCCGCGATCGCAGAATCGGCCTATGACATACAGCATCAACGCCTTTCACCACACCGGAATTGTGACGCGCGACCTCGACGGACTGGAACGCACGTACCGCTCCTTCGGCTTCACCGCGAGCCCGCGTTCTCGCCACCTGCTCAGCGAGCGGCCGGGCGAGCCGCCGCAACCGGGGTGCACGGCCAATGCGTGCCGGTTCCGCCGTTCCAACTCGTCGCCGACGGCACGATGGTCGCCGCCGATTTGGCCGAGGCGATCGGGCGGGGCGACGCGGACGGGTCGAGATCCTCATGGGCACAACGCGCGACGAGGCGGCAGCGTTCTTTGCCGGCGATGGGAATGCCGTGGAGACCGTGACAGACCGGATGTTTCACGAGCCGACGCGGCAGCTGGCGAAGTCGCTCACCGACCGGGGCGAGCCACCGTGGCTGTACCGCTTCGATTGGCATCCCGGCGCCAGTCCGTTCGGTGCCTGCCATGGCATCGAGCTGCCGTTTCCGCTCGGCGAGGCGATGGCCTGGCGACGTGCGCCGATGCTCAACGGTGTACGCCCGGCCGGCCTCGTCGCCGGGGTCCGCGCCGGCTGGACCCGCTTCGTCCGACACGGTGATCCGGGCTGGGCGCGCGGCACAACCCACCACTTCGCAGGTCGAGCCGTCCAGTGAACGGTGGCTTCGGCACTCGAATTCTGGCGGGAAAGGCAATAGGCGACACCCTCGCGCGCAGCCACCCGCCCGAGCCGCACTGGTACCTCGCGGCGATCGGCAGCGACTCGCAGGTCCGTGGAGCCGGGTACGGGCGAGCGCTGATGCAACATCGCCTGGACCAATGCGACGCCGACCAGCACCCGGTTTACCTGGAATCCAGCCATTCGGACAACGTTCCCTACTGCGAGCGTTTCGGCTTCGAAGTCGTCAACCGGGTTGCGCTGGCCGACGGCGGCCCGACGTTGTGGGCGATGTGGCGGAACTCGTACTGACCGTCCGTGCTAAAATTTGGCCGTGCGGCCAGAAAATAGTCCGATGGGCCAGCAGCGGTCCTTTATCGAGGAGGCGCGGCGGCGGCAGATCATCGCGTCCGCGGTGGAGGTGATCTCGGAGGTCGGGTACGGGAAGGCGTCCTTGGCGCGGATCGCCAAGCACGCCGGCATCTCGAAAGGCGTGATCTCCTATCACTTCGAGGGCAAAGACGATCTGATGATGCAGTTGGTGATTCAGCTGTATGTGTCCGGCGCGGAGTACATGGTTCCGGTGGTCGCCGCGGCCGATGGGCCGCGCAATCGGCTACTGGCGTACCTGGCTTCGAATCTGGCGTTCATCGAGGCGAACAAGAACTACGTCGCGGCGATGACCGACGTGGTGGTGAATCTTCGTGACGCGGAAGGGAAGTCGGTCTTCGCCAATCCGGACGGCGAGCGAGAGGTGCTCGAGCCGCTAGTGGAGATGCTGCGCGAGGGCCAGGACACCGGGGTTTTCGGCGAGTTCGATGTGGTGATCATGGCCAAGTCGATCCGTGACTCCATCGACAGCGCGGCCGGGCGCTCGATCCGGGAGCCGGATTTCGACATGGGCAAGTACTCGGCGCATTTGAGGAGGTTGTTCGATTTGGCGACGCGGAAGGTGGAGGACGATGACTAGTGTGGCGGAAACCGATGTGCGGGAGGGTGATAGACCCGAAGCGCGGCAGCCGTACGCGCTCGTCGGTGTCACGGCGATCGCCCTGGTTTCGGCCATGGCATTGCTGGCGACCCTCGGGCGCTACGGCTTCTTCGGTGACGAACTGTATTTCGTGTCCGCCGGGCGCAGGCTCGCTGTCGGATACGCCGATCAGGGTCCGCTGTTGCCCGCGATCGCTCGACTGATGGATCTGCTCGCACCGGGATCGCTGATAGCGCTGCGGATTCCGGCTGTGCTGGTCACCATCGCGGCGATCTTCCTCAGCGCGCAGATCGCGCGGGAATTCGGTGGCTCCCGTGCCGCACAGCTGTTGACCGCGACCGCGTACGCGACCTCGCCGTTCCTGCTCGTGCAGGGCAGCCAGTTGGCCACCAACACCATCGACACCGCACTGTGGGTGCTGATCAGCTGGCTGCTGATCCGATGGGTACGGACCCGCCAGGACGGCTTACTGGTGTGGGCGGCGGTGGTGACCGCGATCGACATGCAGGTGAAATGGCTGATCCCGTTCTTCTGGGTTGCGGTGGCGATCGGTGTGTCGATCTACGGTCCGCGAGAACTGTTGCGCCGCCCGGCGCTGTGGCTGGGTGGGGCCATCGTGGTCGTGGCCACCGTGCCGAGCTTGATCTGGCAGGCCGATCACGACTGGCCGCAGCTGCGCCTCGGTGCGGTGGTCGCTGCGGAACAGAGCGTGATCGGCGGTCGCTACACATGGCTGCCGATCGCCGTTATGGCGGCCGGGGTGTTGGGCGCGGTGTTGCTCTTCGCAGGCGTCTGGGCGCTGTTTCGTTGGGAATCGTTGCGCGCGTATCGATTCCTCGGTCTGATGCCGATCCTGCTCGCCGTCGTTTTCATGATTACCAATGGCCGCCCGTACTACGCCGTAGGCTGTTATGCGGCCGTCATGGCGGCGGGGGCGGTGCGGTGGACCCAGAGCACCGCACGCTGGCGGCCCTTCGTCGCCGTTCCACTCGTCGCGATTTCGGTTGTGGTATTGGTGTTTTCGTTGCCCCTGAAGTCCGAGTCGACGATCGATCCGGTGGACAGTCAGGCCGAGGCAGGGCTGCAGATCTCGGTATACGGCAAGTTCGGCTGGCCGGAGCTGCGCCGGGCAACCGCCGAAGCCTATCGTGGACTGCCGGAGTCGGCGCGCGAGAAGGCGGTCGTCATCGTCGATTCCTACTGGCAGGCGAGTGCACTGGACGTGGATCGGGAGAGCTATGGGCTGCCCGCGATCTACAGCCCCAACCGCGGCTTCGGCTATTTCGGCACCCCACCGGACGCCGCGACGACGGTGCTGTGGGTCGGCGGCGACGAAGGGGACCTGCACTCGATCTTCGAGACCGTGACACCGATCGGCCGCGTGGATGCCCGCCTGGGATACCCGGGCGTCACCCGCGATGTCACGATCTGGCGTGGTGAGCAGCCGCGTCGGATGTGGTCGCAGGCGTGGCCGGACATGCTCCGACTGGACTGACGAGACAGTCCTCAGCAGGGGAGGTCGGAGCGTCCGCGCTCATCGAACCTGCCGGTGTCCGACAGCGCGCAGTGCACACCGTCAACAAGCCAGAACAGCCCACCAGACCGCGAGGTCTGGTGGGCTGGCGGCGTTCGTGAGTGGTCGGACTCAGTTGCGCACGGTGGTCACCGAATCGAGAATCACGTCGGTGGCGGGGGCGCCGTCGCCCGATCCGTCCTGGACACCCGCAGCGGCGATAGTGCCGAGCACGTCCATCCCGCCGATGATCCGGCCGAACGGGGTGTAGTTCGCGGGCAACCTGGTGTCCTGGTAGACGAGGAAGAACTGGCTGCCGTTGGTGCCGGGTCCGGCGTTCGCCATCGCGACCGTGCCCGCGGGGTAGGTCGCGCCCGCGAGGTTCTCGTCGGGGAACTTGTAGCCGGGGCCGCCCATGCCGGAGGCGGTCGGATCACCGCACTGGAGCACATAAATGCCCTGGGTGGTCAGCCGGTGGCATTTGGTGTGGTCGAAGTACTGTTCGCCGGACAGGAACGCGAAGGAGTTGACCGTGCGGGGCGCCCGAGCGGACTCCAGCGCGATGGTTACCGTGCCGCAGGTGGTTTCCAGCGTGGCTGTGTATCCGGCGCTGGTATCGATGACCATTCCGGGCTCGGCCTGCCACTGCTTGCCGTTGGGCTGGCCCGCGGCCGGCTCGGAACAGCCCGCGCCCGTTGCTTTTTCGAGTCGGATCCCGGTGTCGGCCGAGACGCCGCCCGCGGCGAGAACCGCCACCGCCGCCCCGGCGGCCAGGACGCCGAGCAAGCGCACCGCACGCATGGGGACGCCGATTCGGCGATGCTGCTGCCGGTTGCGTCGATCGTGGTCGAGTTCTCGGGCCTGCAGTTCGCTGCTCACCGGTCGGAATCTCCTTCTGTCGGGTTGCGCACCGGACGATGCTCCGGGCGATCATTCCATCTCACCCCGAAGCGCGTGGCAGGTTGGTGCTTTGCGGCGTCGATCGGCCGCGAGCACGCGCGGCTTGTTGCCGTGCTTTCAGGCTCGACGGACCCGTCGATAGGTAGGGGCGGCGGTGGTGGCGGCGACCAATTCCGTTGTCAGCCAGTTGAGATCGCTGTCGGTGACGGCCGCGACGGTGATGCGCAGATGGTCGGAGACGGGGTGGTCGCTGACTTCGAAGGGTCCCCCGGGGGCGACTTTGATGCCTGCGGCGGCGAGCGAGATCATGGCCGCGTTCTCGTCGGCGACCGGGAGCCAGAGGTTGATGCCGTCGTTGCGGGCGATGGTGATGCCTCTGCTCGACAGCGCGCGGCGGAGTTCGGCCGAGCGTCTTCGATACTCGGCGCGAGCCGCGGTGACGATGTGGATGGCATCTTCGTTGTCGAGCATGCTGAGCAGGACGCGTTGCAGCAGGCGGCTGGTCCAGCCGGGGCCGAGCATGCGGCGTTCGACGACGGGGTCGAGGAGTCCGGCGGGTCCGCCCGCCACCGCGAGACGCAGGTCGGCGCCGTGGGATTTCGAGAACGAGCGGATATGCACGGTGCGCCGGGGCAGCCTGCTACCGAGGGAGCGCAATGGTGCCGCGGCGATCCCGGCCGAATGGTCGTCTTCGATCACCAGGGTGGCGGTGTTCTGCAGGATGTCGGACAGTTCACGGACCCGGCCCGCGGTGAGGGAAACGCCGGTGGGGTTCTGTGCGCGGGGTTGCAGAATCAGAGCGGTGGCGGCGTGCGGACCGACAGCGCGAGCCAGATCGCCGGGTAGCAGACCGGATTCGTCCATTCGGACCGGTATCGGGCGGGCGCCGATGCGAGTCAAGAGGTCCAGAAACGGCGGGAAACACGGGTCTTCGACAGCGACCGCGTCGCCGAGTCGGATGTGCGCGGTGAGCAGCCGATCGACAGCGTCGAGGGCGCCGTCGAGGACGGCGAGACGTTCGGCACGGAAGGGCCAGTCGGTGCGCACCTTGGCGGCGAGGTCGGGCAACACCGCCTCGCCCATGTAGTCGGCGGCCAGGTCGTCGCCACCATGGCGGGCGATGTCGCGCAGTGCGGCGGCGAGATCGGGGAGCAGATCCGGATCGGGGGTGCCGCGGGACAGATCGACACGGAACGCGCTGTCGGTCGGTGGGTGCAGGCGCTGGTAGCGGCCGGTCGGGGTGGTGGGCCGTGCGATTTCGGGTTGGCCGACGAAGGTGCCTGCCCGTCCGCGGGCGATGATCGCCCCGGTCGCGGCCAGCGCCCGCCAGGCCTGGTTCACCGTAGAAGGCGATACCCGTAGCTCCTTGGCGACCTCGCGGACGGTGGGCAGTCGCGACCCGGGTTGGAGTGCGCCGGAACGGATCCGGCGGCTGACGGCGGCGGCGATGCCCGCCGGGGTGCGATCGTCGAGATTCGCGGTGAACTCGGCCGGTGACACAACGGCCGGAGCGGGCGCCGCACCGTTGTTCGGTCCGCGGGGTGCCGTCGCAGGCTCGATTGTCACACGCTCATTCTGCTTCGGGCACCGGACCGTAACCATCATCGGCATCAAGGTTTACGGCCACGAAACTGTTTCCGCAATCTTGTAACACAACCGAATTGGATCGGAGTGAAGTATAACAAAGCATGGGAATCGTTCGAGCGGCGCTCGTCCAGGCGAACTGGACGGGCGACAAAGAGTCCATGATCAAAGTGCACGAGGACTATGCACGTCAGGCCGCCGCGCAGGGCGCGAAGGTGATCTGCTTCCAGGAGTTGTTCTACGGCCCGTACTTCTGCCAGTTGCAGGACGCGAAGTTCTATGACTACGCGGAATCGGTGCCGGGGCCGACCACGGAACGATTCGCCGCCCTGGCAAAAGAATTGGGCCTCGTCATGGTGCTGCCGGTGTACGAGCAGGAGCAGCCCGGGTTGCTCTACAACACCGCGGCGGTGATCGACGCCGACGGCAGCTATCTCGGCAAGTACCGCAAGCACCATATCCCGCACGTCAACGGGTTCTGGGAAAAATTCTACTTTCGGCCGGGAAACCTGGGCTGGCCGGTGTTCGACACCGCAGTCGGCAAGGTCGGTGTCTATATCTGTTACGACCGGCATTTCCCGGAGGGCTGGCGGGCGCTCGGCTTGGCGGGTGCTGAGATCGTATTCAATCCATCGGCCACCTCGCGCGGCCTTTCGGGTTATCTGTGGAAATTGGAGCAGCCCGCGTCCGCGGTCGCCAACGAGTACTACATCGGCGCGATCAACCGGGTGGGCATCGAGGCCGAATACGGCGATGACGATTTCTACGGAACCAGCTACTTCGTCGATCCTGAGGGCAAGTTCGTCGGTGACGTCGCCTCCGACACGGCCCCCGAACTGATCATCCGTGATCTCGATATGGACCTGATCAAGACGGTGCGCGACCGGTGGGCCTTCTACCGCGACCGTCGCCCCGATGCCTACGGACCGTTGGTAGCACCCTGAGGCCGGTGAGACTCATATGACAAAGACCTTCATCCACGGCGGCACGGTCGTCTCGGCGACCGGATCGCAATTGCTCGACGTCCTCGTGGACGGCGAAACCATCGTCGCCGTTCTGCAACCGGGTGCAGCGGCGTTGGGCGCCGACCTCACGCAATCCGCGGACGTCGTGATCGACGCCACCGGCAAATACGTGATCCCCGGCGGCGTCGATGGGCATACCCATATGCAACTGCCCTTCGGCGGTACCGAGGCGTCCGACACCTTCGAGACCGGCACCAGAGCCGCGGCCTGGGGCGGCACCACCACGATCGTCGATTTCGCGGTGCAGAAGCCCGGGGAGCGGGTGCAGGACACTCTCGGTGCCTGGCACGAGAAGGCCGCGGGGCAGTGCGCTATCGACTACGGATTCCACCAGATCATCGGCGAGGTGAACGACGAATCCCTCAAGGGGATGAGTGAATTGGTGGCCGAGGGCGTCACCAGCTTCAAACTGTTCATGGCCTACCCCGGCGTCTTCTACTCGACCGACGGCCAGATCCTGCGGGCCATGCAGGCGGCGGGTGATCTCGGCGCGCTGCTGATGATGCACGCGGAGAACGGAATCGCCATCGACGTGCTCGTCGAGCAGGCGCTCGCCCGCGGCGAGACCACGCCGTACTTCCACGGTGTCTCACGGCCGTGGCAGATGGAGGAGGAAGCGACCCACCGGGCCATCATGCTCGCCCAGTTGACCGGCGCGCCGCTGTATGTCGTGCACGTCTCGGCCAAGCAGGCGATGGAACAGATCGCCATCGCACGGGGCAACGGGCAGAACGTCTTCGGTGAAACGTGTCCGCAGTATCTGTACCTTTCACTCGAAGAGCATTTGGGCGCACCGGGTTTCGAAGGCGCGAAGTGGGTGTGCTCGACGCCGCTGCGGTCGCGGGCCGACGGGCATCAGGACGAGCTGTGGCGGTATATCCGCACCGGTGACGTCAGCTCCGTCAGCACCGACCACTGCCCATTCTGCATGAAGGACCAGAAAGAGCTCGGCGTCGGAGATTTCAGCAAGATCCCCAATGGGATCGGCGGCGTGGAACACCGGATGGACCTGATGTTCCAGGGCGTGAAGAACGGCTTGATCTCGCTGGAACGCTGGGTAGAGGTCTGCTGCACCACCCCGGCCCGGATGTTCGGCATGTACCCGCGCAAGGGTGTCATCAGCCCGGGCGCCGACGCCGACATCGTGATCTACGACCCGAGCGGGCACACCAGCATCGGCTTCGGCAAGACCCATCACATGAACATGGACCACTCGGCCTGGGAGGGCTTCGAGATCGATGGCCATGTCGACACGGTGCTCTCGCGCGGCCGGGTGGTCATCGACCGCGGCGAATACCTCGGCAGCAAGGGGCACGGCCGGTTCATTATCCGCGAGCTGTCGCAAAACCTGATCTGACGCGCGTCCGCAACACGACGCACCTGATTCGAAACGGAGAGTGCCGCATGGACATCGGCGTGGTGCTGCAATGCACACCCCCTGCCTCGCGGGTGGTCGAGCTGGCCAGACAGGCCGAGACGCACGGCTTCTCACACGTGTGGACTTTCGACTCGCATCTGCTGTGGCAGGAGCCGTACGTCATCTACAGCCAGATCCTCGCCGCCACCCGCAAAGTAGTCGTTGGTCCGATGGTGACGAATCCGGCCACCAGGGATTGGACGGTGACCGCTTCCACATTTGCGACGCTCAACGACATGTTCGGCAACCGCACCGTCTGCGGTATCGGTCGCGGCGACTCGGCGGTGCGGACACTGGGCGGCAAGCCGGCCACCCTGGCCACACTGCGGGAATCGATCGCGGTGATCAGGGAACTCGGCAACGGTCGCAGCGCCCGCATCGGCGACACCGTGGTGCGCTTTCCATGGGCGGGCGCCTCACAGCTCGAGGTCTGGGTTGCCGGCTACGGTCCGCGCGCCCTCGACCTGACCGGCGAGGTTGCCGACGGCTTCATCCTGCAACTGGCCGATCCGGACATCACCGCGTGGACCATCGCGCGGGTGCGGGTGGCGGCCGAGCGGGCGGGCCGTGATCCCGGCACGGTCAAAATCTGTGTGGCCGCACCGGCCTATGTCACCGACGGCTCCGAGGGCGCGACCGCTCATGCCCGCGAGCAATGCCGCTGGTTCGGCGGCATGGTCGGCAACCATGTTGCCGACATCGTCACAAAATACGGGACCGGCGGCGATATTCCGGCCGCACTGACCGAATACATCGCGGGCAGGCAGGGCTATGACTACAACCAGCACGGCAGGGCGGGCAACGTCCATGCCGATTTCGTGCCGGACGCCATCGTGGATCGCTTCTGCCTGATCGGCACGCCCGACGATCAGGTTGCCCGTTTGCGCGAACTCGAGAAGCTCGGCGTCGATCAGTTCGCGGTCTACCTCCAGCACGACGCGAAGACCGCGACGCTGGAAGCCTATGGTGAGTCGGTTATTCCGCATATCGCGCACCCCGTCACCGCGACCGCGGCGGCCGAGTGATCGCCGTGGTCGCGGCTGCCGCGGCACTCGCGGCAGCGTGCGCCGAGCTGGTTCGGTGCAGGCTCGTCGATCATGCCGGGCAACCGGTGACAGTGTCGGTGGGTACGCGATGACGAGTCGACAGTGGCATTTTCCGCCGAACACGGTCTGTGAGCTCACGAAGCGAGACGCCCATCCAATGCCGGTGTCGGCAGGTGCGAAATGAGTGCGGCATGGCGGGCGCAGCGGGCCGGGTACGCGATCGGCGTGCTGGTGCTGGTTATCGGACTGTGGGAACTGGTGAAGTTCGCGGTGCCCGAAGGCGGGGTAAGCATCGGCGATCAGCGGGTATTGCCGCGCACCAGCGATGCCGCTTTGCCGCATGCATGGTCGGTGATCACCGTGCTCGGAGAAAGAGACGGTAGCGGCACGGTGGGGGGAACGCTGTTGCGGACAGCGGGATTCACCTTTGAACTGGCACTGCTCGCGCTGTTGCTCGGCACCGTCGTCGGGGTGGCGCTGGCCGTGGTGATGCAGCGTTTCGCGTTTGTCGAACGCGGGTTGCTGCCGTACATCATTGTCTCGCAGACGGTTCCACTGATCGCCTTGGCTCCGCTCGTCGCTGGGTGGGGCGGCAAGATCGTCATCGCGGGTGAGCCGTGGCGGCCGTGGATGAGTATCGCGGTGATCGCCGCGTACCTCGCTTTCTTCCCGATCGCGGTCGGCATGCTGCGCGGGTTGCAAGCCCCGTCGAAGGCCTCGGTGGAATTGCTGCACAGCTATTCGGCGAGTTGGTGGAAGACCTTGGTGCACCTGAGGTTTCCCGCTGCGGTGCCACATTTCCTTCCCGCGCTGCGGTTGGCCGCGGCGGCCTCGGTGATCGGTGCGGTGGTCGCGGAGATCTCAACCGGGACCGCGGGCGGCATCGGCCGCCAGATCATCGTCTTCGCCCAGCAGGCCACCGGTGACGCCTCGCGGCTGTACGCGGCCGTCTTCGCCGCCGCCCTGCTCGGTGTCGCGATCACCGCCGTGGTCGGCCTCGCCGAGTTCGTATTACGTCGCTACAGCCGCCCGATCGGGGCGCGCAGCTCTTCAGGAGGTACCCGTTGATCGCCAAGGCAGACCGGGAAGCAACCGACGGTGCCACCTCGTCAGCGGCTGGGTCCGATGGTGCATTCCCGGCGAGCGGAGCGGCCGCGGCCCGGGACCTGCGCACGACGGTCGATCACTCGGCCGGCGCGGCGGGCACTGTCGAGTCGGTGGCGGCCGTCTCGCTGGCACATGTCGGCAAGATCTTCGCGGCCGGTGCTGTCACCGCGCTGTCGAATGTGTCGCTCACCGTGGCCGCGGGCGAATTCGTTTCGCTGATCGGTCCTTCCGGCTGCGGCAAGTCGACCCTGCTTCGGATCATCGCGGATCTCGAGCAACCCAGCAGCGGCACCGTTGCGGTGCACGGCAAGACCGCACGGCAAGCCAGAATCGACCAGGACTACGGCATTGCCTTCCAGCAGGCGGGGTTGCTGGATTGGCGCACGGTGCAGGCTAATGTCGAATTGCCGATGGAGTTGCACAAGGTGCCGAAGGCCCAGCGCCGGACCCGCAGTGCGGAACTGCTCGAAATGGCCGGGCTGACCGATTTCGCGCGCCGCTATCCCGCGGAGCTGTCGGGCGGCATGCAGCAACGCGTCGCGATCGCGCGGGCGCTGGCCCGCAAGCCGTCGCTGCTGCTGATGGACGAACCGTTCGGTGCGCTCGATGAGATGACGCGTGAACGAATGCAGGGCGAGCTATTGCGGATTGCCGGTGAGACCGGTGCGGCCGTGGTTTTCGTGACGCACTCGATCCCCGAAGCCGTGTTCCTCTCCGATCGGGTGGTGGTCATGTCACCGCGCCCCGGCCGCATCACCGACATCGTCGCGACCGATGGCTGGAGCCGCGACCTCGCCGCCGCTGGGGACGATGTGCGTTCCAGCACCGCGTTTTTCGATGCGGTAGCGGCGGTCCGCGCGGCACTGCGCGAAGGCCACGGCGCCGACGCCGCAGTGGCCGGACGGGACCCGCGATGAAAGCGGCGCTCTCGGCCGGTGCACTACCACTGCGGACGGTGCTGCCGCCGTTGGTGTTCGGCGTCGGTGGTCTGGCGCTCTGGCAACTGCTGACCGTCGCCGCAGGCGTGCCCTCGTTCCTGCTCCCCGCTCCGACCGCCATCGCGCGCGAGTTCACCGACAACTTCGGCCGCATCGTCGACGCCGCGAGCGCGACCGGGAAGAACGCGCTCATCGGACTGCTGCTCGGTGCGGTGCTCGGCATCGCCGCCGCAATGTTGGCCGTGCGCTTCCGGCTGGTCGATGGTCTACTCACACCGCTGGCCGCCGCCGCGGCGGCGGTGCCGATCGTCGCGCTCGCGCCGCTGCTCAATTCGATGTACTCCACCACCACCGACACACCGCGCCGCATCGTCGTCACCATCGTGGTGTTCTTTCCGATGTTCGTCAGCACCGCGCGCGGACTGCGCCAGGTTCCGCAGGTCCAGTCGGATCTGATGACTTCCTACGCGGCGGGCGGCTGGCAGATCACCCGGACCGTCCGGCTGCCAGCGGCCATGCCGTACCTGTTCACCGGTCTGCGCATCGCCGCACCCGGAGCGGTGATAGCCGCGATCATCGCCGAATACTTCGGCGGTTTGCAGAACGGCCTCGGCAGCCGGATCACCTCTGCCGCGGCCAATACCGCATATCCGAGGGCCTGGGCCTATGTGGCGGGCGCCATGCTCGTCGGCCTGCTCTTCCTGGCCGCTGTCCTGCTGCTCGAACAACTCACCCGACGACCCCGCAACACCTTTTGGAGAACGAAATGACACCCACCCCCAGGCGATTGCGCGCCTGTCTGGCGCTGGCAGCGCTGGCCGCCGCGGCGCTGACCGGCTGCAGCACCACCGAAAACGGCTCGACGACGACCTCCGACGGACTGACGAAGGTCCGCCTGCAACTGCAGTGGTTCAAGCAGGGGCAGTTCGCAGGCTACCTGGCGGCGGTCGATCAGGGCTTCTACAAGGAGCAGGGCCTATCGGTCGAGATACTCGACGGGGGCACCGACATCGTGCCGCAGACCGTACTCGCTCAGGGCCAGGCCGATTACGCCATCGCCTGGGTGCCGAAGGCGCTGGCATCGCGCGCGGCCGGTGCGGGCATCACCGATGTCGCACAGGTCTTCCAGCGCTCGGGCACCAAACAGGTCTCCTTCAAGTCCGACAATATCGCCGGACCGGCGGCGCTGCGCGGCAAGACCGTCGGAAACTGGGGCTACGGCAATGAGTTCGAGCTGTTCGCCGGCATGACCAAGGCGGGCATCGACCCGGCCAAGGACGTCAAGCTGGTCCAGCAGCAGTTCGATATGAATGCCTTCCTCGCCAAGGACCTCAACGCCGCACAGGCCATGTCCTACAACGAATACGCGCAGCTGCTGGAGACCAAGAACCCGGCAACCGGAAAGCTCTACACCGCAGACGATTTCGCCACGATCGACTGGAACGACGAGGGCGTCGCCATGCTCCAGGACGCAATCTGGGCGAACACCGAAAAGCTGAAGGATGCCAAGTATCAGGACCAGACGGTGAAGTTCATCGCGGCCTCGCTGAAGGGCTGGGCCTTCTGCCGGGACAATGTCGACAAGTGCCGCGACATCACCGTCGCCGCGGGCAGCACGCTGGGTGCCACGCATCAGCAGTGGCAGATCAACGAGGTGAACAAATTGATCTGGCCCTCGCCGGCCGGCGTCGGGCTCATCGATCAGGCCGCCTGGGATCGCACCGTGAAGATCGCCAAGGAAACCCGTAACCAAGAGGGCGCCACGGTCCTGAAGGAGGATCCCGACGCCGGTGCTTTCACCAACGAGTACGTTACGAAAGCGCTGGACTTGCTGAAGTCTGGTGGAATCGACGTCACCGGAACGAGTTTCGCGCCGAGCCAGGTGACGTTGACCGAGGGCGGTAAATAGGTGGCGTGTCGGCCGAAGCCGAGCGCCGATGATCGAACGATGGATGCCGAAGGGCAAGAGCGGAGCGACCGGAGATGACTACCGATCACGTCTTCTATCCGTGGATGGCGCAGGGTGGCGCGAATCCGACGCCGATCACCAGTGCGTCGGGCTCGTGGTTCTGGGACGACTCCGGCAAGCGATATCTCGACTTCTCCTCCCAGCTGGTGAATGTGAACATCGGCCACCAGCATCCGGATATGGTTGCTGCGATCATTGCGCAGGCTCAGAAACTGGCCACCATCTCGCCGACGGTCGGCAACCAAGCGCGCAGCGAATTGGCCGGACTGATCGTCGAACGCGCACCCGGTGACCTGAACCGCGTGCTGTTCACTACCGGCGGTGCGGAGGCCGTCGAGCACGCGGTGCGGTTGGCACGCAGCTTCACCGGTCGCACCAAGATGCTCGCCGCCTACCGCTCCTATCACGGCGGCACCGGTGTAGCCATCGGCCTGACCGGTGAGCCGCGGCGCTGGGGCGCGGAGCCGACCAATGTCGACGTGGTGCGATTCTTCGGGCCCTACCCCTACCGATCACCGTGGGACACGAGCACTCCTGAAGAGGAGACCGCCGCGGCGCTGAAGCATCTGCGTCAGGTGATCGAGCTGGAGGGTCCGCAGCACATTGCGGGCCTGATCTTGGAGACGGTGGTCGGCACCAACGGTGTGCTCGTCCCGCCGCCCGGCTATCTGGCGGGGGTGCGCGCGCTGTGCGACGAATTCGGCATCGTCTACATCGCCGACGAGGTGATGGTCGGCTTCGGCCGGGTCGGGGAGTGGTTTGCGGTACAGGCGTTCGGGGTCGAGCCCGATATCATCACCTTCGCCAAGGGCGTGAACTCCGGCTATGTTCCGCTCGGTGGTGTGCTGATCGCCGAGCGGATCGCGCAGCGCTATGACGACCAGGTGTACCCCGGCGGGCTCACCTATGCGGGTCATCCGCTGGCCTGCGCGGCCGGGATCGCCTCGATCGAGGTATTCGAGCGCGACGGCATTCTCGACCACGTGCGGTCGGTGGGAGCTGACGTGCTCGGAAAAGGCTTGGCAGAGTTGGCCACTCGTCACCCGAGCGTCGGGGAGGTACGTGGCCTCGGCTTCTTCTGGGCGCTGGAATTGGTGCGCGACGCGGATACCCGGCAGCCGCTGATCCCGTTCGCGGCCGCGGGCGACGCCGCCGAGCCGATGGCCCGGGTGACCGCCGCCGCGAAGGCGGGCGGACTATGGCCGTTCAACGCCGGCAATCGTTTCCAGATCGCGCCGCCGCTCACCACCTCGGCGGACGAAATCCGCACCGGCTTGGAGATCGTGGACGAGGTGCTGGAGGTGGCCGACGAATACGTCGGCGCATCCTGACGGCTGTCGGTGCGGGGTCGAGGTCACCACGACCCCGCTCGGCCGCCGAGCAGCGGACTCGCCCGTCCGGTGAACACCCCGACGGCCGTTTCCCGCTACATTCGAGCTGTCCGACTCGAACTCCTTCAGGAGCTGGCGTGACCGACACCGAAGATCGTCACGAGCTCGACACCGCGCCCGATGGGCGCCCGCCGCCGGCGACCACGAGCATCGCCGTCGTCGCCGCGGTTTCGGCGGGGGTGCTGCTGTTCTCCATCAGCCGCTACGACTACTTCGGTGACGAGCTCTACTTCCTCGCCGCAGGACGGCGGCCGTCTTTCGGTTATGCCGATCAAGGTCCGGTGCTGCCGATGCTGGCCCGGCTGATGGACACCATCGCGCCCGGGTCCTATTTCGTGTTGCGGCTGCCGGTGGTCGCACTGACCGTGCTGGCGACCGTGCTCTGCGCGATGATCGCCCGCGAGCTCGGTGGCGGTCGCGGCGCGCAACTGTTCGCCGCTTTCGCCTACGTCACCTCGCCGTTCCTGCTGTTGCAGGGCAAGATGCTCACCACCAACGCCGTCGACACCGTGCTGTGGGCGATCATCACCTGGCTGGTGGTGCGGTGGGTGCGCACGCGGCGCGACCGGCTGCTGCTGTGCGCGGCGCTGGTGACGGCAGTCGACATGCAGGTGAAGTGGTTGATCCCGTTCTTCTGGATCACCGTCGCGGTCAGCGCGCTGGTCTTCGGTCCGCGCGAGTTGGTGCGGCGGCCGCTGCTGTGGCTCGGCGGGCTGATCGTGGTCATCGCAACGGTGCCGACGCTGATCTGGCAGGCGCGGCACGACTGGCCGCAACTGGAAATGGGCATGGTGATCAGTGGTGAACAGGGAATTCTGGGCGGCAAGGTGATGTTTGTGCCGCTCGCCCTGCTCACCGCGGGATACCTGGGCACAGTCCTGCTGGTGTACGGCGTGTTGGCCCTGCTGTGGCAGGTCTCGCTGCGTCCCTACCGGTTCCTCGCGGTGAGCCTGCTGTTGCTGTTCGCGATCTTCCTGACGATCGGCGGCCGTGTCTACTATGTGGCCGGAATGTACGGCGTGATGTTCGCGGCGGGCGCGGTCGGGCTCACCGAACTGGCCGCGCGGTTGCGGCCTGCGCCGCGACGCTTGCTGACCGGCGGCGGCATCGCGCTCGCCGCGGTGGCGATGGCCTACATGCTGATGTCGACTCCGTGGCGGGACGCGGCACACGTCGATCCGCCCATCGACGATGCCGAGGCGATGATCAATATCGGCGTGTACGGCGAGTTCGGCTGGCCGGAGCTGACGACGGCGGTCACCGATGCCTACGATTCGCTGACTCCCGACGAACAGGCCGGGGCCATCGTGGTGACCGATACCTATTGGCAGGCAAGTGCATTGGACCAGTTCGCCCGTGACCGGCTGCCCCCGATCTACAGCCCGAGCCGCGGCTACGGCTACTTCGGCACGCCGCCCGACACGGCGACCGTGGTACTTGCCGTCGGCGTCAACGAAGCCTTCCTGCGCTGGAACTTCGATGAGATAGCACCCGTTGGCAAGGTCGACAGCAGACTCGGCTACGAAGGCAACACCCAGAACGTCACCATCTGGAAGTGCACCGGACTGCGCCACCCGTGGTCAGAGGTGTGGCCGGTTTGGATGCATCTGTGAGGTCGTGGGGTACCGGATTTCGTTATGCGAACTCGACCACCGGCCCCAGAACTACCCGCGAAAAATGATCAAAGGCGACGCCGACTCGCCTGCCGCCGTCGCCTGCAACCCGTGTGGGTGATCCGTCGGGCCAGCCCTCGTGCCGGTACCAGTCGAGGAAGCCCTCGTATGCGATTCCATAGATCTGGCCGTTGGCATCGTATGAACCGAAGACCTCGGTGTAGAACTGCCATCCGCTGCCGATCCGGCGGCCGCCCTTACCTCCGGTCCAAGTGGCTGATTCGTCGATCCAGCCGTCATGGCGGTACCAACCCACATCGCCGTTTGCCGTAATTCCCATGCGGGTATCGCCTGTTCTGTCGCCATGAAGTCGCTATCGGTGGCCAAGGGGTGTGACCCGTCCGGATGCAACTGTGAAGCGATAGTGTGCGTTCATGACTACCGGGCAGACCGAGATCTGGCACAACCCGCGGTGCACCAAGAGCCGCAATGCCACCGCGTTCCTCGATGAGGCAGGCGTCGAATACACGCTCCGGCGTTACCTCGACGATCCGCCGACGACCGAGGAACTGCGCGCCGTGCTGCGGCGGCTCGGCGCGGAGCCGTGGGACATCACCCGCACCGGCGAGCAGATCGCCAAGGATCTCGGCATGTCCGGCTGGGGTCGCGGTGCGGCCGACCGGGAACGCTGGATCGAGGCGCTCGCCGCGAATCCGAAGCTGATCCAGCGGCCGATTGTGCTCACCCCTGACGGCGGCGGCGTGGTCGCGCGAGACGACGCCACCCTGCGATCGCTGCAGTGACACCGACGACGGTGTGACGCAGGGATCTCCGGCCCTGACGCGCCCGTGATCGCCGCCTCTCGGCTGTCGTCCAGACGCGGTAGGGTCGGCGAATATGAAGGTACAACTGCGCCATAACCCCGCGTCGACCATCGCGAGATGCTTCCTCGCGGGTGGCGAGCCGATGCGGGTCGAAAGCGGCGCCATGGTCGCGCATTCGGCGGGAGTCACGTTGCAGGCCAAGGCCGAAGGCGGGATTCTGGCCGGGTTGAAGCGCTCGGTGCTGGCGGGTGAATCGTTCTTCGTCTCCACGTTCACCGCGCCCCCGCAGGGTGGTTGGGTCGATGTGGCGCCCGCGCTGCCAGGCGACATGCTGAATCTGCAGATCACGCCGGACCGCCCGTTCTTCATCAGCCGCGGCGGCTGGATCGCGAATTCCCATGGCGTGCAGGTGGAAAGCAAGTGGGGTGGCTTCGCGAATCTGTTCGGCGGCGAGGGCGGCTTCGGGCTGCGCGCGCACGGCGACGGCGAGATCGTAGTCGGCGTTTTCGGCGCGATCGACGTCATCGATCTGCAGCCGGGCGAACCGATCACCATCGACACCGGACATGTGGTGGCCTACGACCTCGCGATGAACTTCACCATCCGCCGCGCGGTCTCCGGGCGGTCGATCCAGTCGCTGAAATCCGGTGAGGGCTTCGTCTTCGATTTCGTCGGACCGGGCCGGGTGCTACTGCAGACTCGCAATCCCGGCGCGTTTGCCGCATGGGCGGGATCGGTCGCCTCGTCGAGCTGAGCAGGCATTTCACGAACGGGTTACCTCCCGGACATCTCCCTCGTCGAGACTTCCAGCTTCGTCAATGTTGCATACCGCACGAAGCTAGGAAAGAAATATGGAATTGCTCCAAGTCGTGGCCATGATCGTCGAATCCATCCTGAAGGTCGGCAGCGGCAGCGCCGGCTGATCTGCCGCGGCAGCGTCTGCCGACGTCATCCCGGGGACCGTGGGGGTCCACCGTGGAGGTGGCTCCCTCCGGCCGCCGGGACGACCGGGGGAGTCAACCCAGCACTCCCTCGACGAGGATGCGGGTGTCGGGAACGAAAGGCCAGGTCGGGTCGGCCAGGTGGGCGGCAAGTTCGGCGTCGGTCCACCACCAGCCGTCGGCGATCTCTTCGGGCTGATGCCGCAGGGGACCGTCGTAGCGCAATTCATAGGCGAACAGATGGCAGCGCATCGGCCGGCCGTGCCATTCGCCGTCCCAGGAAATCGTGCGCAGCAGCGGCAGGGTTGTACCCGCAGGCAGCGTGATGCCCAGCTCCTCGGCGAGTTCGCGGACCGCGGTCAGCGCGGGTGTTTCGCCGGGCTCGACGACGCCGCCGGCCAGACAATCGTGCATGCCGGCGAACACCATTTTGGTGTCGGTGCGGCGGTGCACATAGATGCGCGTGCCGTCGCCGGATCGAACGAGCACACCAGCACTGGCGTGCCAGATTCCGTCACGGTAGACCGTGGCGCGGTCGGCTGCACCGACTACGCTTCCTGCCTGGTCGTAGACCGCGATCATCTCCGAGTTCGGTTGAGCTGACACCGGTCGAGAGTAACGTGAGTGGCGCACGCCACCTGGAGAGAGGATCGCCCCGATGGTGCTTCCGCGCGCACTGGCGAATTTCAATCGACACGTCACCAATCCCGCCGCGAACCGCCTCGCAGGCAAGGTTCCGCCCTTCGGCGTCGTCGTGCACAAGGGTCGAAAATCCGGTCGCGCCTACCGAACTCCGGTCTGGGTCTTCGAAAGCGACGGCGTCTACCGTATCGCGCTCACCTACGGCCGTGATGTCGATTGGGTCAAGAACATCTGCGCCGCAGGCGCTTTCGAGCTGGAAACCAAGGGAAGGGCCCTCTCGCTCGTCGACCCGGTCGTCGAACACGACGCGTCGGCGACCTGGGCGCCGGTCGGCGTACGGCAGGTGTTGAGCACAGTCTCGGTCGTCTACTACTTGCAGGCGCGCACGGCCTAGCCCATGCCGCCCCACCCGGAAGTGGGGCGGCGGAAGTGCTTACCGTCGGCGTCGGTTCGGCTTCACGCCTGGCTTGGGAGCGGTGTTTGCCCGCGCCGCTGCGGCTCGTCGTGCTTCGGTGGCCGATTCGGCGTCGAGCCGTCGGTAGACGAGGTGTTGCTGCGCGAGTGTCCACGCATTGTTCGACACCCAGTACAACAGGATCGCCACCGGCAGCACGGTGCCACCGACGATCGCGCCCGCGGGAAACACCCACAGCGACAACGTGTTCATGAGCGGCAGCTGGTTCGTGGTGGGGTCCTGCCGTGTGATGGCAGCTCTGGCGGTGAAATGTGTTGCGACAGCGGCGATCAGCATCAAGGGAATCGCGATCAGAGCAACGGTTGAGGCGAGGCCGCCCGTATTGGCCAACGTTGCAGACATCGGTGCACCGAACAGTTTGGCCTGCATGAAGGATTGCACGTCCGCGGCGCTGAACACGTAGTTGGGTGTGACGGCATTCTGGGTGGCCGTCATCGGGGCGGTAGGCGTGAGGAAGGGCAGGTGCCCGGCCGTGCCGGTGCGGTCGAAGGACCGCAGCACGTGGAACAGGCCGAAGAACACCAGACCCTGTCCGAGTATCGGCAGACAGCCTGCGAGCAGGCTGACACCGTGCTCTTTGTGCAGCTTCTGGATCTCGATCGTCTGCCGTTGCCGGTCGTCGGCGTATTTCTTCTTCAACGCCGTGATCTGCGGTTGCAGGCGCTTGACCGCGGTTTGGGTGCGCGCTTGTTTCAGGAACGGCAGAAATAGCGCCGCGCGCAGGGTGACGACGAGAAATACCACCGCAAGGACCCAGGAGAGCCCGCTGTCCGGGCCGAGGATCGCGCCGAATGCGGTGTGCCATATCCAGAGAATGGCGGACACGGGGTAATAGATGAAGTCGAGCATGACGGAATACCTGACTGCGAAACGTGCGAGCGCGCACGGGAATGGGAATGGTCAGCCGGAATGCCGACGACACCGCGCACCGGGTGCGAGGTGGACGTCAGGCGTCGGCGAGACCGGGCGCTCGAGGTCGCGGCCGACCCGCAGTGTCAGGATTGCTCTGGCGCAGAAAGGAACCCCGTCGCCGGCGTTGCGCGGAGGGCGGCGGGCCGGATCGGGCGACAAGTAGCGGCAGCCTGCGGGTGGTCTGCAGCGCGATGAGCGCGAAGACCACCGAAGCCGCGACCACGCCGAGCAAGGCCAGTGAGCCGTGCTCGTTGGTGGGTGCCACGATCAGCGCGAGCGCGGGGAGGACGTCTGCGAAAACCGCAAACGTCGAGAGCTGGACCCGCGCGAACATTCCCCGAGCGTACCCGGTCGGTGTTGCGACATCGCGCTGTGTGCCGAATCTTCGAGCGCGTCGTGTCGGCGAACACATGCGTCGAAGTTATGGTTCGCGGGAGCTCCACACAGGTTTGACCGGTGAATGGAGGGGTGCGCATTGAGTGACGAATCTGGCCCCGACGAATCGACTCGCGGTGGCGGCGCCGAATATGCAGTTCCTTTCACACGTGCGGGAATCTCGCAGCCCGTTAGTCGGCAGCGGATGCCGGAAACCGTCCGTTCGGCCCAGGTGGCCGCCTGGTCTTTCGGCGCATTCGGAGCCGCACTCACGACCATTGCTTGGCGAGCCGAGAACGTCGAATTGGCGGGCGCCATGGTATTCGGATATTTCTTCGCCTGGCTGCTTGCCGTCGTTGCGTTCGTATTCGGCATCTTCGGTCGACCGGTCCAGGTGATCGGTGTCGCTCTCGCTGCGGTCGAAGCCTTCGTATGCCTCGGGCTGGTGGCGATCGGCCCGCTGACGGGCTTTCTCGGTCTCGGCCTGTCGGTCGCGGTCCTCGTGCTGCTCTGCAAAGGCGAATCCACGGCCTGGTTCACCCGGGACCGTTGATCCCTGGGGCTATGGTTCGTCGCCGAGATCCCAGTCGACGTGGCTGCCCAGCGCCGTAGGGGGCAGACCGAAGATGCGGCGGCAGGTGCGGGTGAGCTGGGCGCTGTCGGCGTAGCCCGCGGCGCGGGCAGCAGCGGTCAGGTCGTCGCCGGATCGGACCCGGGTCACGGCGACGTGCAGGCGCAACCAAAAGATGTAGGGACGCATCGGGATTCCCATCTGTTCGGTGAACAGATGGGTCAGCCGGGTCGCCGAAATACCGAGCCTGCGGGCGACGTCGGTGCCACGGACCGGGCCGTTGCGAATCAACGTGGGAAGCAACCCGAGCGCTTCGGTCACCGCGGCATGCCGTGCGGGGTTGCCGGTGTGGTGCTCGTCGTGCTGGAGATCGCGGACGACATCGGCCACCACGTCGGCCAGTGCCGCTCCCGTTGGATCGACCGGCAGTGAGTGGGCGCTGTCTGCCCAACCGTAGGTGTGCGCCCTACGGTCGGCGGCCGCGCCCGCGGCGGTCTCGGGATCGAGGTAGATCGCCGTGCCGCGCTCGGCGCCCGCGGCGATCCGGTGCGGCGCGTCGGCGGGGACGATCACGTGGGTGCCCTGATGGCGAATGCCGCTGGCGTCCACCACGATTACCGGGGTACAGGCGGCGACGATCTGTACGGCGTGATGGGCATGCAGTGCGGTCGGGCCGATCGAACCGCCGAAGGCGAGCACGCCGGCCCGCAGCAACGCGCTACCTTCGCTGCGAGCGTCGCCGGGTGGGCCGACGGCAGCGCTCGCGGATCGAGGTGAGGTCGAGGTAACCAGAGCCTTCATCATCGGACGCTCCCGGCAGACTGCGAATCCCGGTTCGGATCCCTCGCCGAGACTATCCCGGGCGCACGGCAGTTGTCAGGATATCGGCGACTCGATCGAGGAACTCGGTGACCAAAGGCCGGGCCATGGGGGTGTCCGGGAACCGGGTGCGCAACGTGAGGCCATCGTCGCTGCGGGTGAACCACAACTGCACGTCGTCCAGCGGTGCGCTGCGGCTGAATTCTGCGTTGCGTGGACGGGACCGAATGGTGTCGCATCACGAACCTCCGTCCGGCGCGAAACTGCATGGCGTGCATGCATTGTCGATCCTGGTGCCGAGCAGCGCACGGAGCTAGTCTCGAGAACCTGCCCGGACGGCAGGCTGTGCGCCGAGCCGGATATCGGTGTCGGGCACCAGATGCACCGACACCGTCCCGCCTCCGCAGGCGAACCGAAGCAGCAGTGCAGTGAGTCGTGGCGCGGGATTCATGCCGCGAATGCGGCTTCGAGCGCGGTCGCATCGATCGGTCCCGCGACGCCGAAACCGGCGGCCGGCCAGGGGGTTGGCCGCTGCCTAGCTGCCTCGACACCTGTGCAGGCAATTGCTCGCACACCGACCCGACGAATGGTCACGGGGCGAAGTCGGCGGACTCCAACCGGCGAGCCAGGCGGGCCGCGGAGAGGGTCATGGCGTCCGCGGGCCGATGCGGGTCAAGGCCCGTGAGTTCGTGGACACGCGAGAGGCGGTAGGTGACCGTGTTGCGGTGCACGCTGAGCTGACGTGCGGTGGCCAGCTGATTGAAGCCGCTGTCGACGAACACTTCGAGCGTCTCGGCCAGCATCGGCTGCGCATCCAGCGGCGCGAGCACCGAGGCCAGTCCCGGTCGGGCCGCGTCACTCACTGCGACGGTGTATTCGAATTGCAAATTTATTCTGCGGCACAGGATTTCACGGCGCACTAGGCAACGGCCGAGTTCCGCGAGCACCCGCGACTCGGCGAACATCGCGGGAATCTCGGCCCGCGACCGGGCAGCGCAGACACCCACCCAGTACGGCGGCGGCTGTCCGGGAAGCTGGGCGGGCATGCGCGCGGTGAGGGCGGTCAGCGTCGCCGCGCCGTCATCGCCCGGTAGCAGCGGAATGAGAGCGGTCCAGCCGCCCGCGTCCAGGCGCAGGAACACCCCGGGGATGGCCTCGACCCGGTGCCGCAGTGCGGCTGCGGGCCCGCCTCGGGTGCCGCACAGGCGGAACACCGCGACGAGGAAGGCGTCGGCCACCGGGATCACCGGGTCATTGGCCCATTCGATCGGGTCGCGGCCGGTGAGCAGGGCATCGGCGATGCCGCGTCTGCGCTCGAGCAGCTCCCAGCGCGGATCGTGCGAACGCTGGGTGGCGGCGCCGGCAATGCGCCCGGTCACCAGCGTGACGTACTTCAACAGCACCAGTGACACGTCGAGCAGTAGCTCGCGCTCGGCCGGCGCGGCCGATTCGCGCAGCCGCTCCCAGAGAAAGGACGCGCCGAGCCGGTAACGGTCGAGCACCTCCGGCAGCGGTGTGCCGTCGCGCATCCGCTCCATCGCGAGCTCGACGAGCTCTCTGGTGTCTTCCTCCGACGGCTCCGCGCCGCTGCGCAGATACTCGAAGAACAGGTCGACATTCAGCTTCGTTCCATGGGCGAAGTCGGTCTCGACCAGGGATTGCGGCAGCCGCTGATAAGGCGGGAGCACCGTATAGAACCCGTCGATCATCGACGCGACCCTGCGGTGAAAATCGTCGAACACCGGCACGGTCCGGGGCGCCCGCAGCCGGTCGGCTCCGATGAGCGGGGCTTTGCCAGGATCGCTCATCTACACCTCCGGGTCCGCGCTGACATCATTGCTGTCCTCCGTCCCGGACTACGTCGAGTACAGGGACTCGATCGTATCCGTGTAGCGGGTGGCGATCG
This sequence comes from Nocardia sp. CWNU-33, assembly GCF_046764895.1. Taxonomy (NCBI): domain Bacteria; kingdom Bacillati; phylum Actinomycetota; class Actinomycetes; order Mycobacteriales; family Nocardiaceae; genus Nocardia; species Nocardia sp. CWNU-33. Next base: position 319,878 of record NZ_JBKOQN010000002.1, read on the forward strand.
GGATTCGTCGGAGTTTGCCGGTGGCGGTCAGAACGTCGCTGCCCGGCTCCCACACCTCGGTGAGCACGAGGTATTTCTTGATCTGCTCCACACGGGAGAGCTTGCTGTTGGCGGCCGCCACGCCTCGTTCGATCGTCGCAAGCACCTCCGGGTTCTTCGCCAACTCGGCTACGGTGGCTGCGGCGAGCTGGTTGCGTTGCGCGAACGCAGTGGTCAGATCGGGGTCTAGGCAGATCAGCGCGGTGTTGTATGGGCGCTGCTCGCCGATCACCACCACAGTGCCCGCCAGCGGGCAGTTCTCGGTGACCGTGTTCTCGATATTGGACGGCGACATGTTCTTGCCCGCCGCGTTGATGATGAGTTCCTTCTTGCGGTCGACGATCGAGAGGTAGCCGTCGGCGTCGATGATGCCGATGTCGCCGGTGTGCAGCCAGCCGTCGGCATCCACCGTCTCGGCGGTCTTTTCCGGGTCGTTGCGGTAGCCGCGCATCACCATCTTGCCGCGGATCAGCACTTCGCCGTCGTCGCCGAGTTTCACCTCCGCGCCGGGCAGCGGCCTGCCGACGGTGCCGATCTTGACCCGCTCGGGCCCGTTCAGCGTTGCTCCCGCGGTGCATTCGGTCATGCCGTACCCCTCGCACAACGGCAGACCGAGACCGAGGAAGAATTCGTGCACCTCCGGCGGAATCGCCACCGATCCGGTGACTGCGACGCGCGTGCGATCCAGGCCGAGGCGGGTGCGGATGGGGGCGAGCACCAGGAGCTCTGCGAGCCGGTGCCGGAGTCGATCCAGCGGGCCGAGGGTACGGCCGTCGGAGATTGCGCGAGCCTTTGCGCGGCCGACGCCGATCGCCCAGAGCGCCAGTCGGCGCTTGATCGGGCGCTCGGCGTTGAACCGATCCTCCAGAGCACCTTTGACTTTCACCCACACGCGCGGTACGCCGAGGAAGACTGTCGGATGCACCTCGGTAAGGGCATCCGCCACCTTCCCGAAAACGGCGACGGTGGTGATCTCGCCGCCCTCGAGCATGGTCAGATAGTGGGCGAACCACCGGTTGGCGGCGTGCGCGTCGGGCAGGTAAGAGATCACCCGATCGTCCGCTCCACCGCCGCCGAATTGTTCGATGACACGGGCGTTTTCGATGAAGTTGGTGTGGGTGAGCTCGACGCCCTTGGGTGGCCCGGTGGTGCCCGAGGTATAGACGATGGTCAGTAGATCTTCGGGTTTCACTGCGCGCCAGGTGGTGTCGAAATCGAAATCCGCCAGTGGCGCTGCCTCGACGGCCGAAAGCGCAGTCGTGCCGTCCGGTGCTTCGTCGACGCAGACCACGTGCTCGACCCGGTTGCCGTGCTCGGCGGCCTTGGCCGCCGCCGCAAGGATCTGCGGCACGAACTGGCGCTCGCAGATCACCACCTTGTTGCCGGCGTTGCCGAATTGGTAGGCAAGCAGGTCGATGGGGTTGGTGTTGTACACCGAGAACGGGGTGCCGCCGGTGTGCAGAACGGCGGTGTCGCACAAATGGAATTCGGGGCGGTTGGTCATCATCAGCGCGACAGTGTCGCCGGGGCGCACGCCGAGTCCGGCCAGCCCGGCGGCGATGGTGCGCACTCGATCGGCATAGGCCCGCCAAGTGATCGTGAACCCGCCGCCCATGGTGCGCAATGCAATGGCGTCGGGATACTTCGCGGCATTCGCCTGGAATGCGGCACACAATGTGTCCGGACGGGCCGCGCCCGCCGGGACTGTCGATGAAACCAAGACTCAACCTTCTGCTCACATCTGGTCGAGGCGCACTGTCGTCCTGCGAGTCGGTCGACCTCGTTGGCATCTCTCACCTCACCGCATAGCCGAGCAGTGGCACCAGCGGCAAACACCAAGACTGTTGCCCACTGCCTTGTGCATTCGACCAAATTCATGTGCTCGACGGCTCGATTCCGCCCCGGTCACCCGGAGTTCGTGAGCTGGATCACGTCACCGGTGACAAAACGGGCGGAACCTGGATTGCATTGCGGCACGGTGGCGCGGCTCGCAGCGGCATCCATGTCGGTGGGTGCGACTCGGGCTGGGTTCGATATCGGGATCGTGCCGGACGTGGGGTGCGTCGGAGTCGTGTTCGTTTCGCGCGCAGGTCGCTGTGTGCCGTCGAGATCAGCGTGTGGTGCGCGCAGTTACGGGCGGTGGAGTTCCACTGCGAGTGAGAGCAATTCGGCCATGTGATCGCCGTCGGTGCAAGCGAACCGAATGGCCTCGGGGATCGGAAATGCGCGCACCTCGATGATGTTCTCGGCATCGTCGGGATTGCTGGGCGCGGATTCCAGGACGACGTCGGCAGCGCACCACAGCCACGCCTTGTGCGGGTGCGGCTGCCAATCGCGATAGGGCGCAGGATGATCGGAGGTCGCATAGTGGGCGCCGAGCCACCGGACCGAGCCCACCGGCCGGGCACCCGCCTCCTCGCTTAGCTCACGCCGCATGCACTCGTCGATGCTCTCGCCCGCCTCGCGGGTGCCGCCCGGGACGAGCCACACGTCGCGGTCGTCGCGGCACAGCACGATTTCGTTGCCGACGAAACAGACGACATGGATGTTTGTCACGAGACCATCGGGCGGCGGGTCGGTCGAGAACTGGACGTCCAGACCGCCCCACTCCCAGCGAGTGGGGGTGTGCAGCAAGGGATACCGGTCGGCGAGTGTCACACTGACGACGGTATCTATTCTGTGCTGGTTTTGCCGATCTGCATATGAATATGGTTGAAATGCGCCTCGCGGCCGTTCTTGGCGGGCAATGGGTGCGACGCCGGGTGGTCCGGGTGCATGATGAAGCTGCTGTCGCCGATCGCGGTGGTGACGCCGGCGGGGTCCGCACCATCGGAGGTGTCCTGCCATTCAGTGGCGATGAAGTCGTAGACGCTGCGGAAGAAATCGGCGATGAACATATTGCCATCGGGATCGTCGCCGAGCGGCTGCGCGTCGACCTCGTCGAGGCGGTAGTGCACGTTGCCGCCGGCGCCGGGCGGCCAGCTACCGCCAGGAGTTGCGAAGGTGGCGACGGTGCCCCAGTGCTTCGTCACGGTGATCGTGCGCATTACGCCGCCGACCGGCATCGTCACCCCGGCGAAGTCGCAGGCCCGGCCTTGACCGTGGCAGTCGGTGCGCGGTGAGCCGTCGGCGTTGAATCCACCGCCGTCGAGGCCGAAATGGACCATGTCGGTCACGCCGAAGTTATTGGAGAGGAACTGGCAGAATCGCACTATTGCCAGTGCATTTCGCGGATCGAGCCGGTCCGGTGCATTGGGCGTGTTGTTATGGTTGCCGTTGCGGATTATCACCCCCGGCAACATTGCCCGGCATCAAGTTTCCAGTGCTGGGGTCATGGCCCTCGAAACTGACCATGCTCGGCGACGCCGCGCCCTCGAACAAGATCACGCCGTCGGTGGCGAGGCTTTCGAGTTCAGCGAAAGCATCATCTTTACTCATTGCGCGTGCCGGATCCGACATGACGCTCCTCCAGGTGCCGATGGAATTGATACGTCGACGCGAGATCGGTGACGCAGGGTAAGAATCCGGCGCAGTCCCGCAGCGGGCACGAGTAGCTGCGTACTCGTATTCCGGTCCGCCGCTACCCGGCGGGCAGGCGGCGCTGCCTGGTCGCGTGGGTATCTCGACGTGCGGTTATGTGATCGGGCAATGATGCGAGCGCATTGTTGGCTTGCGGTTCGGCCGCGATCGGCCGACCACATGACAGGCTTTCGGCAGAAGCCTTGTGCGGGCAGGTTCGGTGCGGGAACATGTGTGCCTGCAGATATGGCCGCGGGAGGTGGTCGAATGAACGGAGGCGATGCCGCGCATGTGCTGACGGCAAGAATTGTCATGGCCCTCGCCGCGAATTCCGATACCGACGAGGTGGACCGTCTGGCACGGCAATTGCGCGCGGAACTGTCCGAACTCGAAGTCGATTCGGTGGCACTGGTTCGCGACGGTCTGGTGCCGAATGCGGCGAAGTCGGCCGACCCTGTCACAATCGGCGCGCTGGTTGTCGCATTGAGTGCATCCGGCGGAGTGTTCACCGCGCTGATCGAGACGCTGCGTGACTGGCTCAACCGGCAGGCCGCGGCCCGCAAGATATCGGTGACAATCGACGGTGACACCATCGAACTGGAGCGCGCGACGGCCGACCAGCGTGGTGCACTGATCGAGGCATTCCTGGTGCGGCATACCGCAGAAGGGCGACGGTCACCGGCCTGATCAACGAGCCACATCACCGGGTCGGTGCGGCGGTAGGCGATTTCTACAAACCGGGTCCGCTCGACTATGTCGGCCTCGCGATCGACAGCAAGAGCCGGCTGTACACCGGATCGGCGGCACAGGCGAATGGCCCACCGGCGAGGCTCATGGCCTACAGCTTCTGCGGCGCGAGGCAGGATTTCGCGGGCCTCCGCAACCCGAGAGCCGTGGCGGTAGACCAATCGGGTGCGATCTATTTCGGCGGCGACGATTTCGTCTACAAACTGCCGCCCTGGGGTGAGAGTGGGGTGCCGACCCGCCTGCCGTTGAGCGGCCTCGTCGAGGTGAAGGGCCTTGCCGCCACCACGTACGGTGGTGTCTATATCGCCGACAACGGCGGTCCGAACAATACCGGTCGAGTGGTCCGTTTCAGCGGCTGACCGCACCGGTCAGCGTTCGCGAGTGAGCGCGCGGTAACTGGTATTCCACAGCCACTCCACCGGCCCGCGCTCGAAGCTGCGCAGCCAGAAGTGCGCGAAGGCGACGATGATCAGCGCGACCAGCAGATAGATGCCGACCGTGAACGGGATGCGGGCATCGGGAGAAACCCGGGCGGCGAGGCCGAAACCCCAGCCATAGCACAGGATCGACGCCACCAGGTTCTGCAGGATGTAGCAGCTCAGCGCGGTGCGGCCGACGTCGGTGAGGCGGCGGCCGAGGAATCCGACACGCGGGCGGTGCAGAGAGAACTCGGCCACCAGTGCCAGGATGCCGAACGAAACGAACGGTGCCGTGCCGTATCGGGTGAACAGCAGCATGTCACCCCCACCGAGTACACCGATGATCAGATCCAGGGGAGCCGCCACCACGAGCCCGGCGATCATGAGCCGCTTGCGGATTCGTGCGCCTTCGGGTCGGAAGACTCCGGCCCGGAACAGCCGAGCACCGGCCAGGAACAGCGCGATCGACATGGGGAACACGAAGATCGCCTCGAATCGGAACATGCCCGCATTCTCCAGCCGGAACAGCACCAGATCCCAGAACGACCCGTCGGCATAAGGATTCGGGTCGAGCGCCTGTCTCGGCCCCGAGTCCTGACGGGAATCGAATGCCATGCCGACCGCGATGGACGTCAACATCGTGAGGTGGATGCCCGCCGCGACGATCAGCCAACGACGTTGCGCGCGTGTGCTTGTCGCGAGGATGAAGGCGACGACCAGTCCGGTGAGCGCGTACCCCATCAGCACGTCGAACTCGGCGATGAATAAGAAATTCAGCAGTCCGTCGAGGAAGAGTAGCCCGGCCCGCCACGGATAGCTGCCCGGCCAGCGGCGGCCTGCTCGCGCGGCCGAACCCTGCTGGATGGCGAGTCCGATGCCGAACATGATGGTGAGCAGCCCGAGGAACTTACCCTGCGCCACCTGCTGCATGACCCGCTCGACCCACATCCAGCTGGTCGCGTCGGTGTGCAGCTCGTCGAGGTAGCCGACGAGGCCCTCGACATCGGTGAGAATCCAGATGTTCGTGCCGAGCGTGCCGAGGATGGCGATGCCGCGCAGTACATCCAGCGCGACGACTCGCGAGGGCGCGGCGGGAGTCGGTGCTGCCATATTCGGCTCGTCCGCTTTGCGGTGTCGCCCCGCGGTATCCGAGCGGGAATCGGCGATCGATTCGGTCATGGTCCGAATATCCCGTTCACCAGGTCCCGGATGGGTCCTCCGTAAGTACCACCCACGGTATGAGATCGAGGTCCGCCGGATGGCCGATGCCCTCGATCGAGCGCAGATGCCGACGACGGACTTTCGCGGTCCCGGGGACACGGGGGCCGCAGCCGCATTCGTCCAAGTGCGGAGACTGTCGACGGCCTTCGGCGACTGCACACTAGGCTCGTCGCTATGCAGCGCATCATCGGCATCGAGGTCGAATACGGCATCTCCACTCCCACCGAGCCGTCCGCCAACCCGATCCTCACCTCCACCCAGGCGGTTCTCGCCTATGCGGCGGCGGAGGGTGTGCCGCGCGCGAAGCGAACTCGATGGGATTACGAGGTGGAGTCGCCGCTACGCGATGCGCGCGGCTTCGACCTGAGTCGGATGAACGGGCCTGCGCCGGTGATCGACGCCGACGAGGTAGGTGCGGCGAACATGATCCTCACCAACGGCGCCCGACTGTATGTCGACCATGCCCACCCCGAATACTCCGCACCCGAGGTCGTCGACCCGATGGACGCGGTGATCTGGGACAAGGCAGGTGAACGTGTGATGGAGGCCGCGGCGCGGCATGCGTCGAGCGTGCCGGGCGCACCGCGGCTGCAGTTGTACAAGAACAATGTCGACGGCAAGGGGGCCTCCTACGGCACCCACGAGAACTATCTGATGAGCCGCGAAACCCCGTTCAATCAGATCATCGTCGGCCTGACCCCGTTCTTCGTGTCGCGTCAGGTGATCACGGGTTCCGGTCGGGTCGGTATCGGCCAGTCCGGTGACCACGCCGGTTTCCAGCTGTCCCAGCGTGCCGACTACATCGAGGTCGAGGTCGGCCTGGAGACCACGCTCAAGCGCGGCATCATCAACACCCGCGACGAGCCGCATGCCGACGCCGACAAGTACCGCAGACTGCACGTCATCATCGGTGACGCCAATCTGGCCGAAATGTCCACCTACCTCAAGGTCGGCACCACCGCGCTGGTGCTGGACCTGATCGAGGCGGGCGAGGACCTGTCGGATCTGCAGCTGGCCCGCCCCGTCACCGCGGTGCACCAGATCTCGCACGACCCCACCCTGCGCGCCACGGTGGCGCTCACCGACGGCCGCGAGCTCACCGGCCTGGCCTTACAGCGCATCTACCTGGATCGGGTGGAGAAGTACGTGGCACGCAGCGCCAACGACGATCCCCGGGTTCGCGACATCATCGAGAACTGGGCGATGGTGCTCGACCTGCTCGAACGTGATCCGATGGAATGTGCCGATCTGCTCGACTGGCCCGCCAAGCTGCGTCTGCTCGAGGGGATGCGCAAGCGCGAGGGCCTGAGCTGGGCCGCGCCCAAACTGCACCTGATGGACCTGCAGTACTCCGACGTGCGGCTGGACAAGGGGCTCTACAACCGCCTCGTGGCACGCGGATCGATGAAACGTCTCGTCACAGAGCAGCAGATTCTCGATGCGATGACCAAGCCGCCCACCGACACTCGCGCCTACTTCCGCGGTGAGTGCCTGCGCCGCTTCGGCGCCGATATCGCTGCCGCGAGCTGGGATTCGGTGATCTTCGATCTCGGCGGGGATTCGCTGGTGCGCATCCCGACGCTCGAGCCACGCCGCGGGACAAAGGCGCACGTCGGCAAGCTGCTCGACGGCGTCAACACCGCCGCCGAGCTTGTCGAACAGTTGACCACCTGAGTGAGATCCGGTGTCGACTCGGCCGCACATCGGCTCGGAATACGACACCGTGTCGGTGTCGCTGGGTAGTGTTGAAGGACGAGCACGGACATTGCTCATGATCAGGGCCGTGCTCGGACCATGAGCCCTGGTCATGATGAGGACAGAGGAGGTCGGCTGCCATGGCACAAGAGCAGACCAAACGCGCCGGGGGCGGCGACGAGGATGAGGGCCCGGAGGGCGTAGACGCCGCCGGACAGGAGCGCCGCGAGAAGCTGGCGGAGGAGACCGACGACCTGCTCGACGAGATCGATGATGTGCTCGAGGAGAACGCGGAAGACTTCGTTCGTGCGTACGTGCAGAAGGGTGGCCAGTGACAGCAGGTGACCCGCTGCGTCTCCACCCGGGACACGCTCTCTCGTCGTTCACCGAACATCTCCGCATGCACGCACCGGAACTGTTGCCCGGCAACAGATTCGCTGCGATAGAGGGTGCCACCGGAAGCTCCGGTGGCACCGCCGCGAAGGACCTGGCTCCGCACGGGACCACCATCGTCGCGGTCTCCTATCGCGGTGGCGTGCTGATCGCCGGTGACCGGCGGGCCACCATGGGAAACCTGCTGGCCAGCAGGGACATGGAGAAGGTGTACATCACCGACACCTACTCGGCGGCAGGCATCGCGGGCACCGCGGGCATGGCCATCGAGATGGTGCGGCTTTTCGCGGTGGAGCTCGAGTACTACGAGAAGATCGAAGGCGTCTCGCTGACCTTCGACGGTAAGGCGAACAAGCTCTCGAAGATGGTGCGGGACAACCTGCCCGCGGCACTTCAAGGTCTTGCGGTGGTCCCGGTACTCGTCGGCTACGACGAGTACGCCACCGATCCGGACAAAGCGGGCCGCATCGTTTCCTATGACGTGGTCGGCGGCCGCAGCGAGGAACGCTTCGGCTACACCGCTGTCGGTTCCGGTTCGAATTTCGCCAAGTCGTCGCTGAAGAAGCTGTACGCCAAGGGAATCGACGAGGACCGCGCACTGCGCATCGCCGTCGAGTCGCTCTTCGATGCGGCCGATGACGACACCGCCACCGGCGGTCCCGACATCATGCGCGGCATCTATCCGACGGCGATCGTCGTCAACGAGGAGGGCGCCGATCTGGTGCCGGAGGAGCGTTTGGCGGAGATCGCGCGCGGGATCGTCGCCGACCGCGAGGCCGCGGAAGAAGGGAGTGCGCAAGCATGACACTGCCGTATTACGCGTCGGCCGAACAGATCATGCGCGACAAGACCGAACTTGCGCGCAAGGGCATCGGTCGTGGTCGCAGTGTCATCGTGTTGGTGTACGACAAGGGTGTGCTGTTCGTCGCCGAGAACCCGTCGGCGACGCTGCACAAGGTGAGCGAGCTGTACGACCGCGTCGGGTTCGCCGCGGTGGGCAAGTACAACGAGTTCGAGGCGCTGCGCCGCGGTGGCATCCTGCAGGCCGACCTGAAGGGTTACCAGTACGACCGGCGCGATGTCACCGGTCGGGGCCTCGCCAACGCCTATGCGCAGACCCTCGGCACGATCTTCACCGATCAGCTCAAGCCGTATGAGGTGGAAATCTGTGTGGCCGAGGTGGGGTATCCGGAGCAGACGCCGACCTCGGTGCTCTACCGGATCACCTTCGACGGTTCGATCGTGGACGAGCGCGAATACGTGGTGATGGGCGGCACGACCGAGCCGATCCTCACCGCATTGAAGGCGTCCTACCAGCCCGGTCTCGACCTGTCCTCGGCCGTCGGCGTGGCCGTCAAGGCGCTGACCGCGGGGGTTCCCGAGGGTGCGGACAAGGAGAAGCGTGTACTCGGGGTGAGCTCGCTCGAGGTCGCCACACTGGAGCAGGCCCGGCCGCGGCGGGCGTTTCGCCGGGTTTCGGACACCGCCCTGGAAGGGCTGCTGGCCGGCAGTAAATCGGGCAGCAAGAGCAAGGCCGCCGCAGCGACCGCCGCAGCGGAAGCGGAGGACGCTCCGAAGTCGGAGTGATCGTCGCCTGATCCGGTCGTCGAGGCCCCCGGTGTTCCGTCCCACGGAGCGCCGGGGGTTTCGTTCGTCGCCGGTACTTTTCCGTCGAATGTTGCGTCGACGTGCAAAATCGTTGTGAAGACGTATGCATCCGGGTTGTCCGCACTCCCACGCGGGTACATGACATGGCTGTAATGTCGATAGTGTGCAGCGACGAATCATGGGGATCGAGACCGAATTCGGTGTGACGTGCACCTTCCACGGACACCGCCGGCTCAGCCCTGACGAAGTAGCCCGGTATTTGTTCCGCCGGGTAGTTTCCTGGGGCCGTAGCTCGAACGTGTTCCTCCGCAACGGTGCTCGGCTCTACCTCGATGTCGGGTCGCATCCGGAGTACGCCACGGCCGAGTGCGACAACTTGGCTCAGCTGGTCACCCATGACAGGGCGGGCGAGCGGGTGCTGGAGGAGCTCTTGATCGACGCCGAGCAGCGCCTCGCGGAGGAAGGCATCGGCGGTGATATCTACCTGTTCAAGAACAACACCGATTCGGCGGGCAACTCCTACGGTTGTCACGAGAACTTCCTCGTGGTCCGGGCCGGTGAATTCTCCAGGATCTCCGATGTGCTGCTGCCGTTCCTTGTCACCCGCCAGCTCATCTGCGGGGCGGGCAAGATCCTGCAGACGCCGAAGGCGGCCACGTTCTGCCTGTCGCAGCGTGCCGAGCACATCTGGGAGGGTGTGTCCTCAGCGACCACACGGTCGCGGCCGATCATCAACACCCGCGACGAGCCGCACGCGGACGCGGAGAAATACCGCCGGCTGCACGTGATCGTCGGTGACTCGAACATGTCCGAGACCACCACCATGCTCAAGGTCGGCACGGCCTCGCTGGTGCTGGAAATGATCGAGGCGGGGGTCTCGTTCCGCGACTTCGCGCTGGACAACCCGATCCGCGCCATCCGTGAGGTCAGCCACGACCTGACCGGCAAGCGTCCGGTGCGGCTGGCGGGCGGCCGGCAGGCCAGTGCCCTGGATATCCAGCGCGAGTACTACGCACGCGCCGTCGAGCACCTGCGCAACCGCGACCGTGATCCCCACGTCGACCAGGTCGTCGACTTGTGGGGGCGGACCCTGGACGCGGTCGAGGCACAGGACTTCGCGAAGGTCGACACCGAGGTCGACTGGGTGATCAAGCGCAAACTGTTCCAGCGCTATCAGGACCGCTACGGCATGGAGCTGTCGGATCCGAAGATCGCCCAGCTGGATCTGGCTTATCACGACATCAAGCGCGGCCGCGGTGTCTTCGACCTGCTGCAGCGCAAGGGCCTGGCCAAGCGGGTCACCGAGGACGAGGCCGTGGACGCCGCGGTCGACACTCCGCCGCAGACAACCCGGGCCAAGCTGCGCGGCGACTTCATCACCGCCGCGCAGGAGGCGGGTCGCGACTTCACCGTCGACTGGGTGCACTTGAAGCTGAACGACCAGGCGCAGCGCACCGTGCTGTGCAAGGATCCGTTCCGCTCGGTCGACGAGCGTGTCGACCGGCTCATCGCCTCGATGTAGCGAGCAGCTCGACAGCGGGCCCGGGTTCTCGGCACCCAGGCCCGCTTGCTGGTCTACGAAAACTCTTGTGGCCGAAGCGAACAGTGGTGGCTAGGACTCGGTCAGGTACCGCTCGACCTTCTCGACTTTCGTGGTCATCGCGTCGGTGACGCCGGGCCGGATGTCGGCCTTGAGCACCAGGCTGCACCGCGGCGCGACCGCGAGGATGGCGTCGGTGGCCTGCTTCACGACACTCATCACCTCGTCCCATTCGCCCTCGATCGTGGTGAACATGGCGTCGGTGCGGTTCGGCAGTCCGCTGGCCCGAACCACCCGGACCGCCTCGGCCACGGCTCGGCCGACGTCGACGCCGGTGCCGAGCGGAGTCACGGAGAAAGCGACGATCATCCGGTAAGTGTGACACGTCCGTAGCGCGCGAATAGTGCGCCGCCGCGCCGTTGCGCCGCCCGGCCCATTACCCTGTTCGGGTGGCGATATCCAAGGTCGAGCGGCTGATGAATCTGGTCATCGCGCTGCTGTCGACCCGGCAGTTCTTGACCGCGGAGCGGATTCGGGACAGCGTCGCCGGCTACGAGGAGTCGGTCAGCGACGAAGCGTTCAGCCGGATGTTCGAGCGGGACAAGAACGAGCTGCGTGACCTGGGCATTCCGCTCGAGGTAGGGCCGGTGAGCCGGTACTCCACGATGGAGGGCTACCGGATCAACCGCGATGCTTACGAGCTGCCCGAGATAGATCTGACCAGCGAGGAGGCCGCCGCCGTCGCGGTCGCCGTGCAGATGTGGGAGTCACCGGAGCTCGCCGCAGCGGCCGAGGGCGCACTGCTCAAGCTGCGCGCGGCCGGAATCCACGTCGAGACCGATGCCGCGGTGGCGTCGGTGCCCGCGGTGCCGGCGCGGACTCGCGGCTCGGAACCGGTGCTCGGCAAACTGCTGACCGCCATCGACGCGGGGCAGGCGGTCCGGTTCGAACACCGCGGCGCGGTCAACGCGCCCTATCTCATGCGTGATGTGGAGCCATGGGGTGTGGTCACCCACCACGGCCGCTGGTATCTCGTCGGCCACGACCGGGACCGGAACGCGGTGCGCAGCTTCCGGCTCTCGCGGATCGGTGACGATGTGACCGCCTACGGCCCGCCGAACGTGGTCAGCAAGCCGGACGGGGTGGACCTGCGTGCCATCGTCGACACCGTCACCGGCAGCGCCCCGGTGACCGGCTCGGCGACCGTGTGGGTGGCCGACGATCGCGGCCGGGAAATCCGCAGGCTCGGCCGGATCACCGGCGACCGAATGATCGGTGCACGTCACGGTGTCGTAGTGGAGCTGCCGGTCCGCTCCCGCGACTGGTTGGCGCGGTTGATCACCGGGCTCGGACCCGATGCGGTGGTGCTCGCGCCCGAGGAACTGCGCGCCGATGTCGTCGCGAGACTGCGGTCGGTGTTCGATCGCACGGAGGTGACAGCGTGAGCTCACGGTTGTCGGTTCGGCTTTCGCGGTTGCTGAACATGATCCCGTATTTCATCGCCCATCCCGGCATCAGCGCCGCCGAGGCGGCCGTCGATCTCGGCGTCACCACCAAACAGCTGATGGGCGATCTGAATCAACTGTGGATGTGCGGGCTGCCCGGTTACGGACCGGGCGACCTGATCGATCTGTCGTTCTCCGAGGAGAGCATCGAGGTCACCTTCTCGGCGGGCATCGACCGTCCGCTGCGGCTGACCTCCACCGAGGCCACGGCCTTGCTTGTCGCATTGCGGTCGATCGTGGACATGCCCGGCATGGTCGATCCGACCGCGGCGCACGCGGCGATCGCGAAAATCGAATCGGCCATCTCCCACGGTGGATCTGCCGAAGGCGTGGGGCTGGGGGAGTCATCGAGCGCGCCGGTCGAGGCGCCCGCGGTGGCGACGGTGCGTTCTGCGCTGGCTCGCCAGCATGCGCTGCGACTGGTCTACTACTCGGCCAGTCGCGATGTGGTGTCCGAACGGGTCGTCGATCCAATCCGAATCGTCTTGGTGGACAACAACAGTTACCTTCAGGCGTGGTGCAGGCAGGCAGAAGGGGTGCGGCTGTTCCGGTTCGACCGGATCGAAGCGGCCACCGAATTGGCTGAGCAGGCACGCCCGCCCAGTCATGCGACCGAGGAGTCCGCCGCACTCGACCTGTTCCAGGACGATCCTGCGGTTCCCTTGGCTCGCTTACGGATTCGCGGCGACTACGGCTGGGTGCTCGACCAGTATCCGATGCATCGGCTGGCCGTGCATCCCGATGGCAGTCTCGAGGCGACCATGCGGTTCGCCACCCTGGATTGGATGGCGCGGTTGCTGCTCGGCTTCGGCTCGGGTGTCACCGTGCTCGGGCCGCCCGAGTTGGTCGCCGCCGTGCGTGAGCGCTCGAATGCCGCGCTGGCGGCGTACGAAGAAGTCGGATCAGAGGAAGTCGGGCCGGTGTGACCTGTCACGTGATGGTGCTCGGCGCCGGCAGTATCGGCACCTTCGTCGGCGGCAAGCTGGCGGCAGCAGGCGCGGACGTGACGTTCGTCGGCAGGCGTCGCGCACTCGATGAGATCAGCGGGTTCGGGCTGCACCTGACCGACCTCGACGGCGGCGAGGACGTGGTGACCGCAGACGGGTTCCGTGTCGCCACCGAGCCGACGGACGTCGGGTCGGCGGACCTGGTGCTCGTCACCGTGAAATCAGCGGCGACCTCCGATGCGGTGCGCGCGTTGGCGGGCAAGATTCGCCCTGGCACCGTGGTGTTGAGCCTGCAGAACGGGATCGGCAACGACACCGTGATCCGGGATGTCCTGCCCACCTGCGTGGTGCTTGCGGGCATGGTGATGTTCAACGTCGTCCATCACGCGGACGGTCGCTTCCATCGCGGCACCGACGGCGGGCTCGCCGTGCAGGATGATCCGGCATTGGCGCACTTCCTCGAGCTCTTCGCGCAGGCCGGGCTGCCGCTGCGCCATTATCCCGACCTGCTGCCTGTGCAGTGGGCGAAGTTGCTGCTCAATCTCAACAATCCCATCAACGCACTGTCCGGCAGGCCGCTGCGCGAGGAACTCGCCGACCGGAATTACCGCCGCTGCCTGGCGCTCACCCAGGGCGAAGCGCTCGCCGCGATGAACAGAGCGCGAATTCGCCCGGCCCGGCTGACCCTGCTCCCGCCGCACCTCATGGTTCGGCTGCTGACCGTTCCGGACGGGATCTTTCGCCGGGTGGCGGGTCAGGTGCTGGCCATCGACCCGGTCGCACGCTCGTCGATGGCCGACGATCTCGCGCTCGGCCGCAAGACAGAGATCTCCTGGCTGTGCGGCGAAATTGTGAGCCTCGGCGCCATGGTCGGTGCACCGACACCGGTGAATCAACGACTGATCGAATTGATCGTGGCAGCCGAACACGGCGACCGGCGCACCTGGACGGGCCCCGAACTGTGGGATCAGCTGCGGACCGCGGCCGCCACCGCCCGGGGTTGAACGCTGGGCAAACGAGTACTGACGCGGGAGTTCGCCCACGTCATGGTCCGGTAGCATCAGAGCTACCACATTCTTGGGAGGTTAACCATGGGCAGTCTGAGCATCTGGCACTGGCTGATCATTGCCGGGCTCTTCGTGATGTTCTTCGGCGCGAAGCGGATGCCCGACGCCGCCCGCAGCCTGGGTCGGTCGTTGCGCATCTTCAAGAGCGAGGTCAGCCAGATGCAGAGCGAGAGCACCGCGCCGGCGAGCGCGGCACCGGTTCAGCAACCGGTCCAGGAGCTGCCGCAGGCGACCATCGCCCAGTCGCAGGCGACCGCCGCGGAGCCCCAAACCACGCCGAAGTCGGTCTGAGTCGAGCTTCAGCGCCGGGGTGAGTTGCACTCACTCCGGGCATAGCGCTGTTGCCCGCCGAATCGACGGCGCCGCCGCCGACGCGGGCACATCCAACCCAGGGGCCAACACACCACCATGCGAATCCCGTTCGATCCTCGGCACAGCAAGCGCAGGACGAATCCCGACGGCACCATGTCGTTGGTCGAGCATCTGCAAGAGCTGCGCAGCCGACTGCTGATTTCGATCGCCGCAGTCCTGCTGACCACGTTGTTCGGTTTCTTCTGGTATTCGCATTCGATCTTCGGCCTGGAGAGTCTCGGCGACGTTCTGCTCGGGCCGTATTGTTCGCTGCCTGCCTCCTCCCGAGCCTCGCTCACGCCCGACGGCGCCTGCCGATTGCTGGCAACCGCCCCGTTCGAGCAGTTCATGCTGCGTTTGAAGGTGGGCATGACGGCGGGCGTGGTGCTCGCCGCGCCGATCTGGCTGTACCAGTTGTGGGCGTTCATCACCCCGGGGCTGTACGCCAAGGAGCGCAAGTACGCGGTCGGGTTCGTCGCGTCCGGCACCGTACTGTTCGCCACAGGCGCGGTGCTGGCTTATGTCGTTGTCGCCCATGCGTTGAGCTTCCTACTGAGCATCGGCAACAACGCGCAGATCACGGCGCTGAGCGGTTCACAGTATTTCGGGTTCATCATTCAGCTGCTGATCATCTTCGGCATCAGCTTCGAAACACCCTTGCTGATCGTCGGATTGAACCTGGTCGGGGTGCTGACCTACGCCCGACTGAAGGCCTGGCGACGCGGACTCATCTTCGGGCTCTTCGTCTTTGCCGCCATCGTGACTCCGCAGGACCCGTTCTCGATGCTGGCGCTTGCCCTGGCGCTGACCGTCTTGTTCGAGGTGGCCGTGCAGTTCGCTCGGGTCAACGATCGGCGTCGCGCACGCAAGGAAAGTGAAAGTCTTGCGGCGCTGTCGGATGAGGAAGCATCCTCGCTCAGCGGCCCCGAGCCGATCCGGCCGGCCGAGTCGATCGTCGAACCGACAGAGAAATCCGGGCGACCGATGTCGGACTACTCCGATACCCTCTGACGGTGTCATATCACCGGTCGCAGGTAGGCGAGCTGGCAAAGTTTTCCGCCGAGCTGAGTTTCACTCTGGATCCATTTCAGCGCGACGCCTGTGCGGCCCTCGAGGGTGGGCATGGCGTGCTGGTGTGTGCGCCGACCGGTGCGGGCAAAACTGTCGTCGGTGAATTCGCGGTGCACCTGGCGCTCGCTGCGGGTGGAAAGTGCTTCTACACCACGCCGATCAAGGCGCTGTCCAACCAGAAGTTCGCCGATCTCACCGAGCGGCACGGCCGCGATCAGGTGGGTCTGCTCACCGGAGACCAGTCGATCAATCCGGATGCGCCGGTGGTGGTGATGACCACCGAGGTGCTGCGCAACATGCTCTACGCCTCCTCGGATGCCCTGCGCGGGCTGGCCTTCGTGGTGATGGACGAGGTGCACTACCTCGCGGACCGCTTTCGCGGCGCGGTGTGGGAAGAGGTCATCCTGCACCTGCCGCCCGATGTGCGGCTGGTCAGCTTGTCCGCGACGGTCAGCAACGCCGAGGAATTCGGCGCGTGGATGGAGACCGTCCGGGGCGACACCGCCGTGGTGGTCGATGAAACGCGCCCGGTACCGCTGTGGCAGCACGTGATGGTCGGGCGGCGGATGTTCGACCTGTTCGACACCGACTCCAGCGAGCAGAAGATCCTCGTCGACGAAGACCTGGTCCGCTATATCCGGCAGCGTGAGAGCGCGGATCGGATGAACAGCTGGGGTGGGCCGCGCAACGGTCGCGGCGGTGGGCCGCGCCGAGACTTCCGCCCGCTGCCACGGCCGGAAGTGCTCGCCAAGCTCGACGACGAAGGGCTGCTGCCCGCGATCACCTTCATCTTCAGCAGGGCGGGCTGTGACGGCGCGCTGGCGCAGTGCCTGCGCTCCCGGCTGGACCTGAGCAGGGACGACGAAACCGAGGCGATCGACGCCATTATCGAGAAGCACACCGGAGATCTGCCGAAAGACGATCTCGAGGTGCTCGGTTACTGGGAGTGGCGCGAGGCGCTGCACCGCGGGCTTGCCGCGCATCACGCCGGCATGCTGCCCGCCTTCCGGCACACTGTCGAAGAATTGTTCGTACGTGGGCTTGTGCGGGCCGTATTCGCTACGGAGACACTGGCATTGGGCATCAATATGCCCGCGCGCACGGTGGTGCTGGAGCGCTTGGTCAAGTACAACGGTGAGTCGCACGCCGAGCTCACCCCGGGCGAATACACCCAGCTCACCGGCCGTGCGGGCCGCCGCGGCATCGACGTCGAGGGCCACGCGGTGGTGCTGTGGCAGCCGGAGGTCGACACCAGTGCGGTGGCCGGTCTCGCCTCGACCCGGACCTATCCGCTGCGCAGTTCGTTCCGGCCCGGCTACAACATGTCGATCAACCTGATCGACCGGATGGGTGCCGCGGAGGCCCGCGCCCTGCTCGAGCGCTCGTTCGCACAGTTCCAGGCCGACCGTTCGGTGGTGGGGCTCGTGCGTGGCATCGAACGCAACGAAGACCAGTTGCGCAAGCTGCGCACCCAGCTCGGCGGCGCGGACGGTGAGTTCCTGGAATACATTTCGCTGCGCGATCGGATTAAACAACGGGAACGGCAGCTCGAACAGCAGAACCGCTCCGACCGCCGCGGCGCTTCGGTGAGCTCGTTGACATCGCTGCGCCGCGGTGATGTGGTGGCGATTCCGTCCGGGCGTCGGGCCGGGCTCGCGGTCATCCTGGAGCCGGATACCACCCCGGGCGACCCGCGCCCGCTGGTGCTCACCGAGGACAAATGGGCTGGCCGGGTATCGGTCGCCGATTTCCCGGTGCCCGCGAAGGCGCTCGGTCATATGCGTCTGCCCCGCCGGGTCGATCACCGGACCGCGAGTATTCGCCGTGACTTGGCCTCGGCGCTGCGCAGCACCGGCATCTCGGTGCCCGGTCGCCAGCGGCGTGGCCAGCGATCCAAGGCGGCTGAGGATCGGGAACTGGACACACTGCGGCGTAGCCTGCGCTCGCATCCGGCGCACACCCGCGCCGATCGCGAGCAGATGAGTCGGGTCGGCGAGCGCTACAACCGGTTGGCGCGCGAGACCGAGACCATGCGCCAGAAGGTTGCCGCGACGACGAACTCGCTGGCCCGAACCTTCGATCGGATTCTCGCACTGCTCGAAGAGCGTGGTTTCGTGCACGAAGGCGAGGTGACCTCGGAGGGGCGCAGACTGGCCAGGATCTACGCCGAAAGCGACCTGCTCGTCGCCGAATGCCTGCGCCAGGGACTGTGGCGTGGGCTCGGGCCCGCCGAGCTGGCCGCCGTCGTGTCCATCCTGGTCTACGAATCACGCCAGGAGGGTGGATATCTCGGCGTGAGCGGGCCGACGGAGCCGATCCGGCGGGCGGTCGGCGGCACGGTCGGCGTGTGGACGCAGTTGCGTTCGGACGAGGCGCGCCACAAGCTGCAGCCGACCCGCGAACCGGACCTCGGATTCGTTACCGGTGTGTACAAATGGGCGCGCGGCGATGGGTTGGCCGAGTCGTTGCTGGCCAGCGGCGATCGGGGTACCCCGCTATCGGCGGGCGATTTCGTGCGCTGGTGCAGGCAGGTGATCGACCTGCTCGATCAGATCCACAGCACTGCCGACGACCCGGAGATTGCCGGGACCGCGGCGAAGGCGGTGCGGGCAATCCGACGGGGTGTCGTTGCGGTGGACGCGGCGTAGCCGATTCGATTGTGATTTGATTTCTTTCGCGTACCGACCGTGGCGGAGGAGTCGGACAGGATCGGTTCGGAAATGGGAATGGTCCTGTTCTGCGACGAGTCTCACGCGGGGGGCTACCGTATGTACAACGATGCGAGTGGAGGCAAGCAGATGAGCGGCCCGTACGGACCGAACGACGCCCCTGGTCCCGGGGAGGGACGCAACGACCCCACCCAGCAGTGGGGCGGACAGCAGACACCCGGTGGCGCGTCGCCGTCGCCGTGGGGTGGCCAGCAGCAGACGCCGCAGACTGCGCCGCCGACCCAGCAGTGGGATCAGTCGCAGCCTCCGCAGCCGCAATGGGGTCAGCAGCCCAGCCAGCCGAATCAGCCGCAATGGGGTCAACAGCCCAGCCAGCCCAATCAGCCGCAATGGGGCCAGCAGCCCAGCCAGCCCAATCAGCCGCAATGGGGCCAGCAGCCCGGCCAGCCGGGTACGCAGGACTGGGGCCAGCAGCAGCCGCCGCAGCAGGACTGGGGCCAGCAAGGTCAGCAGCCGCAGTGGGGTCAGCAGGGTCAGCAGCCGCAATGGGGACAGGCTCAGCAGATCCCCACACAGAGCGGTGGCAAAGGCAAAGGCCTGATCATCGGCCTCGGTGTCGGGGCGCTCCTTGTAGTCGGCGCCATCATCGCCCTGGTACTGGTGCTGACCAGCAAGGACGAGCTGGACAACACCGCGGTGCAAGACGGCGTCAAGAAGGTGCTTTCGGACTCCTACGGCATCCAGGATGTCGCCGATGTGTCCTGCCCCTCCGGCCAGAAGGTCGAGGTCGACGCAACCTTCACCTGCTCCCTGAAGGTCAGTGGTGAGCAGAAGAAGGTCACCGTCAAGATTACCAGGGACGATGGCACCTACGAGGTCGGCCGTCCCAACTGACTCGGGTACCGGGACGCTCGCGCTGCGGCGCGGGCGCCCGGTGAGTCATCGAGGCCCGGGCGGAATGCTGCCTGGCGCACATCATTTCACCGGCGCTGCTGAGGTGCGAACTCCGCCCGACTCCGCTGTGCGATGTGTCAGGAGGCGTTGGTCGCCGCCAAAGCGGTGACCAGGCGCGCGACGGGGCTTTCCGCGTTGTATTCGGTGGCCAGTTCGCGCAGACGTTGCGGGTCCGCCGGAGTTGTGGGGAGCGTATCCGCTCGCGAGAGTTCGACTTCGGCATCGCAGACCACGCGGACCACGGGGGCGGCGGCTTTCAGATAGGTCTCGGCGGCCCGCAGTTTGGCGCGCACACCCTGCGAAAGATCTGCGGCCGGATCGTCGAGGGCGGCTTGCAGCGCTTCCAGTGAACCGAATCGGGAGATCAAGAGCGCGGCGGACTTGTCACCGATGCCCGCCACCCCGGGCAGCCCGTCCGATGCGTCACCGCGCAGCGTTGCCATGTCCGCGTAGGCCCGTCCCGCATTCACCAGGGGCACACCGTATTTCGCGGCGACTTCGGCGGGGCCGAACAGTTCGGCCTTGGCTAGTCCGCGACCCGCGTAGAGCACGCGCACCTGCGGTGCAGGCTCGTCGCGCACCAATTGCAGCAGGTCGCGATCACCGCTGACGACCACCACCGGGTCGGTGTGCTCACGGGTGGCGAGCGTCCCGAGCACGTCGTCGGCCTCCAGCCCCTCCGCGCCGCCCGTCGCGATGCCTGCCGCAGCCAGCACCTCCAGAATCATCTCGACTTGCGGGGTGAGCCGATCCGGCACCGCCTCGGCGCCAGGAGCGGCGTCCATCGAGGTGTCGAGCCGGTGCGCCTTGTACGAGGGCACCAGCTCCACCCGGAACGCAGGCCGCCAATTCAGGTCGAGACAGACAACCAACCTGCTCGGCGAATGCTTGGTGATGAGCGACGCGACCATGTCGGTGAAACCACGCACCGCATTCACCGACCGGCCGTCGGGTGCGGTGATCTTCTCGGGGATCGCATGGAATGCGCGGAACCATAGGCTCGCTCCGTCGAGCAGTAGGAGAGGTCCACCGGAATTCGCGGCTGAAGTCACGCTGGTGAGGCTACCTGCCCATCCCGACAAGCCTCGGTGATTGCGCTCCTGACCCGGCTTTCGGCACCGATAGTCCGGGTCGGGAGCGTGAGCACTGCGCTCAGGGGCGGCGGAGACCCGTGTCTACGGGCTGAGTTCGACGTGCTCACGCGGCAGTCGTACCCCGCGCGGACGATCCATGAACGGTGTTGCGCCGCCACAGGTCGGGCGAGCTCGCGTCCAGGGGTTGCGGTTGCAGAAGCGGGGTAAACGGCCTGTCGGGCAGCGGCGGCGGGTAACGTCGAGCGGTATGAGCTCGCACACGGAGTCACGATTCGCGGCGGATGTCTACGGTAATCGGCTGGAGCGGGCCGTCGAGCTGATGCGGGCCGCTCATCTCGATGCCCTCCTGATCACGCCGGGGCCGGATTTGCGGTACCTGATCGGGTCGGCGGCCGAGTCCTTCGAGCGGCTCACCTGCCTGGTGATCCCGGCCGACGGTGCTGCGCCCTCGGTGGTGATCCCGAAGTTGGAGCTGGCATCGCTGGAGGGTTCGGCGGTGGGCGATCTCGGTTTGCCGGTGTTCGATTGGGTCGACGGCACCGATCCATATCAGCTGGTGAAGTCGGCGCTGCATGTCGGTTCCCGGGTCGCCGTCACCGATGCGATGCCCGCACTGCACCTGCTGCCGTTGGCGGAATCCTTTAGCGGCCTGCCGGTTTCGGCTACGCCCGTGCTCCGTGAAATGCGCATGGTCAAGGACGCCGCGGAGATCGACGCGCTGCGCAGGGCTGGAGCGGCGATCGACCGCGTGCATGCCAGGATGGGTGAGTGGCTGCGCGCCGGGCGTACCGAGGCAGAGGTGCGCGCCGACATCGCGGCCGCGATCGTCGAGGAGGGCCACACCGCTGCCGCGTTCGTCATCGTGGGCAGCGGCCCGCACGGTGCGGACCCACACCACGAGGTGTCGCAGCGGGTAATCGAACAGGGTGATGTGGTCGTGATCGATATCGGCGGTCCGGTAGAGCCCGGCTACTACTCCGACTCGACCCGCACCTACGTGCTCGGCGAACCGAGCCAGGATGTGGCGGTGCAATTCGCTGAGCTGGAACAGGCCCAGGACGTCGCGGTCGCCGCGGTCCGCCCCGGCGTGACCGCCGAATCGATCGACGCCGCGGCGCGAAACCCGTTGACCGCCGCCGGGTTCGGCCCCGCCTTCGTGCACCGCACCGGTCACGGCATCGGCCTGTCCGTGCACGAGGAGCCGTACATCGTCGCGGGCAACGACCTGATCCTGCAGCCGGGTATGGCATTCAGCATCGAACCCGGCATCTACTTCCGTGGTGAGTGGGGCGCCCGGATCGAAGACATCGTCGTGGTCACCGAGGACGGCTGTGAGTCGATGAACAACCGCCCACACGGGCTGACGGTGTTGTAAGCCCGGGCACTGGCAGCAGCCTGCGGCGGCGTCGCCCTGCAGTTGCCCGAGGTGTGGGTACCTCAGTTCGGGGTCGTGAGTGTGCTGCTCGACAACACTCGCCGCACCTGAATTGCGATCACCACGCGGGTCGGGTTCTCTCGGGGCACGCGGTAGCGTCCGGCGTAGCGATCGACTGCTTCGGCGACGCTGTCGGGGTCGTCGAGGACGGTTGCCGGACCTTCGAGGGTGAGCCAGCGAATGCCGTCCACCTGGCTGACCGCCGCGTACCCGGACCGGCGCACATTGCGCACTTTCACCGATCCGTCATTGGTGATCACCCGCGCGAGCCCGGCCTCGGGATCCCAGGTGAACCCCACCGCGACAACGTGCGGGGTGCCATCTGCTCGCAACGTGGTCAGCGTGGCGAGGTGCCGCTCGGTGACGAACTCGAGTGCGGTCGGGGACAGCTGTGCTGTGCTGGTCGGCATCCCACGACCGTAGTCGTGGTCGATGTGGAAGCCGGTGGCGACCGTCATGACCGGGCGGCACTGCGGTTACCTGGAATCATCGGTCCGCGAACGTGCTGTCGAGTTGTCGGATGGTCGGCGCAAGGTGCGCAGCGGGGGGAGAGCAAACTGTGTGCATGGGATTGCGAGGTGGCGGGATTGCCGACGGGCCGGTGCTGTTGCTCGGTGGGCGCAGCGAGATCGGGCTCGAGGTGGCCCGGCGGTTGGCGCCGGGGCGGGTGGTGATTCTCGCGGCGCGGCGTAGCGGCGAGTTGGCCGAGGAGGGCGCGGCTGTGCTGGCTGCCGGGGCGACGGCGGTGCATTGCGTCGAGTTCGATGCCGATGACACGGCGAGTCACCCCGCGTTGCTCGAGAAGCTTGCGGCCGAGCATGGCGGACTGGGGGTGACCGTGCTCGCGTTCGGGGTGCTGGGAGATCAGGCGCGGGCCGAGCAGGATCCGGCGCATGCGCTCGCGGTGGTCCATACCGATTTCGTCGCACAGATCAGTGTGCTCACCACGCTGGCGAATCTGCTGCGTACGCAGGGCAGCGGCCAGATCGTCGTGTTCAGTTCGGTCGCGGGGGTGCGGGTGCGCCGGGCCAACTACGTGTACGGCTCGGCCAAAGCGGGACTCGACGGTTTCGCCGGAGGGCTTGCGGATGCGTTGCACGGCAGCGGTGTTCACCTGCTGCTGGTCCGCTCGGGGTTCGTGATCGGACGGATGACCGAAGGCATGGACCCGGCTCCATTCTCGAGCACGCCGGACCAGGTCGCCGTGGCCGTGGTCAATGGTCTCCGTCGCCGCGCAGGTCGGGTGTGGTGCCCGCGCGTACTGCAACCGGTGTTCTTCGTCATGCGCCTGCTGCCACAGGCAGTGTGGCGGCGGATGCCTCGGTGACCGGGTCCACACCCGCTTCTGGATCGACTCCCGGATCGTCTGGGAGCGATCAGTCGGAGCCCGTGTTGGGTACGGCGCGGCCGGGGAGTGCATCGATTCCGGTCGCCGGATCGGCCCGCCGGTCGCCTCGGAGTGTCGAGCCCGAAGCGTGGCCGAACCCGGCGCGGTCGGCGGCCGAACCGATCAATCCAGCCGAAATGTGTTCTGTCACACCAGGTATCGATACCGAGGTTGCCGTGGCGAATGTCGTATCGTGGACGGGCCCGGTGATATCGGTTGTCGGGATCGGAGCCGACGGGTGGGACGGGCTCGGGCGGGCAGCGCGGGAGGTGATCGCCGGATGTGCGGTGTTGTTCGGAGCGGAGCGCCAGTTGGCTTTGGTGCCAGTCGATCCAGCGATTGAGCGGGTGGCATGGCCGTCGCCGTTGGTGCCCGCGTTGCCCGGGTTGTTCGAGCACTACGCGGGCGCTCGTATCTGTGTGCTGGCCAGTGGCGATCCGATGTTCTACGGAATCGGGGTGACGCTGGTGCGACTGTTCGGCGCTGCGGCCTTGTGGGTGCTGCCGCAGCCCTCGTCGGCTGCGTTGGCATGTGCGCGGTTGGGGTGGGCGCTTGCCGAGGTGCCGGTGGTCAGCGCGGTCGGTCGGCCGGTGGAGACGGTGCTGCCGGAGCTGGCGGATCGGCGGCGGGTGTTGGTGCTCAGCGCGGATGAGCACACGCCGGAGCGGATCGCGGAGCTGTTGCGCCGCAACGGATTCGGTGGGTCGACGGTGACGATACTCGCACAGCTGGGTGGCCCGGGCGAGCGGGTTCGGGTGGCCACCGCACAGAGCTGGGATCTGCCTGCGGGCGATCCGCTGAACATCGTGGCGATTGAATGCGTCGCGGATTCGAAGGGCCCGCGTGCCACGAGGATCCCGGGCCTCCCGGATGCGCTGTTCGGTGGCGACGGGCAACTCACCAAAGCGGAAGTGCGGGCGCTGACCATTGCGGCCCTGGCGCCCGCACCGGGAGAGCTGCTGTGGGATGTCGGCGGCGGCTCGGGCAGCATCGCCATCGAATGGTGTCGCACACACCCGGGTTGCCAGGCGATCGCCTTCGAACGGCTCGAGCACCGGAGGCGCCAGATCGCCGACAATGCCACCGCCCTGGGTGTCCCGCAGGTCGTCGTGCGCGGGGAGGTGCGCACCGAGGTCGGATCGACCGAATCTGCCCCTCCTGACGCGGTTTTCGTCGGTGGTGGGATCACTCAGGATGGCGTACTCGAGACATGCTGGTCGTACTTGCGCCAGGGCGGCAGGCTCGTCGCGAACGCGGTGACCGCGGAATCGGAGGCGCTGCTGCTGACCTGGGCAAAAACCCACGGCGGTGAATTGCGCAAGTTTCAGATCTACCGGGCGGAACCATTGGGGACGTTCACGGCATGGCGCCCACAACTGCCGGTGACGCAGTGGTCGGTGCGCAAAGAGGGCAAGGACTCGCTGTGAAAGCCTCGATCGGAACGGTGATGCAGGCCGAGGTGAACAGGTAGGGTCGGGCCCGAGATCCGAGCGTGATCGGAAATCCGGTTCCTGATTGGGAGATTGATGAAGTACAAGAAGTTTGCCGCCACCTCGCTGTTGGCCATCGCCGCCACGGGTATCGCGGCCGGCACATCCGGTGCCGCGCCGCCGGCCCCGGCGCCCGCGGTGCAGAACCAGACGACCTCGCCGACCGTCACAGGCGAGGACCAGACCGTCGGCTATGCGG
Organism: Nocardia sp. CWNU-33; assembly: GCF_046764895.1. Taxonomy (NCBI): domain Bacteria; kingdom Bacillati; phylum Actinomycetota; class Actinomycetes; order Mycobacteriales; family Nocardiaceae; genus Nocardia; species Nocardia sp. CWNU-33. The sequence continues at coordinate 345,228 of NZ_JBKOQN010000002.1, forward strand.
TGCAAATCGTCGACAAGTCGATCGTGACCACCCTGACCGGTGGTGCGTTCAGCCTCGATGCCGACCAGAAGTACGTCACGGTGAAGAACGAGGCGGGCGTGGTCGTCACCTCGATCCCGCTCGCGGCCAAGGTGGGCGAGGGGGACGTCATCCCGATCGCGGCCACCATCGATCCTTCGACGCAGCGGCTGACGCTGACGCCGGAGGTCAAGCCGACCGCTGCCGCGCCGTCCGCGGCTGAGATCAGTGCGTCGCAGGACTGGTTCTTCGCCGAACTGCAGCGCGCATCGCTCGGTGCCCTCATCGGCGCCGTGATCGGGTTCTTCTTCTTCGGCATCGGCCTGCCGGTGGGTGCGCTCATCGGCCTGCTCATCGCGGGCGGACCGAACCTGATCAACGCGGGCATCGCCTATTTCAGCGGTCAGCCCTGAAAATCCTGATTCTGGGCGGTACCCGGGAAGCCCGGGAACTCGCCGAAATCGCGTCCGGCGAGCGGGGATTCGACATCGTTTCCTCGCTCGCCGGACGCGTCAGCGACCCTCTGCTGCCCGAAGGCGTGGTGCGGATCGGCGGCTTCGGTGGCGCCGACGGCCTACGGGAGTGGCTGGTAGCCAACGCAATCGAGGTGGTGATCGATGCTACGCATCCGTTCGCGGCAACGATCAGCATGAACGCAGCCACTGCGACGGCGCGGGCGGATCTGCCGCTGCTGCATGTGCGTCGGCCCGGCTGGTTCGCGGGGCCGGGGGACAAGTGGATCCGCGTGCCCGATCTCGAGGCCGCCGCGGCAGCCGTTGCGGGACTGGGCGATCGAGTATTCCTGACGATCGGTCGGCAGGGGGTCGGCGCCTTCGCCGGCCTGACCGAGCCTTGGTTTCTGATCCGCGCGATCGACCCGCCGGTGGGCAACCTGCCGCCACATCACGAATTACTGCTTGCGCGTGGCCCTTTCGCGGTCGAGACCGAATCGCGGTTGCTGGCATCGCACCGCATCGACGTGCTGGTCACCAAGGACAGCGGGGGAGATCACACCGACGCCAAACTCGTCGCGGCTCGCGGCGCGGGTATTCCTGTCGTCATGATCGACCGACCCGCGCTCCCGGCCGACGCGATCGTTGCGGCGAACGTGCCGGATGCCGTGCAATGGTTGCGCACACAGTCCGCTTCCCGCGCCTGAGTGATGCTTACCCCGTGCTGTCAGCGGCCGAGCAGGCTCGGCAGGCGGTCGAACCATTCGAGTACCGCGCGCTCGTAGCCGATGCCGAACTCCAGCGTGGCGCGCTGGTGTGGCGGTTTCCCGGTGCAGTCCTGGGCGAGATAGCGGGTGAGTCGTTGCTGGTGGATCTCCCGGTTCGCGGCGATCATCTGGTCGAGGTGATCGGGGTCGAGGTGTTCTCCGAAGGACATCGTCAGTAGCAAGGGCACTCGAATTGTCTCGCCGCCCGGATCTCGGGCAATCCACTCCAGGAATGCTTCGCGGCCCGCATCGGTGATCTGATAGGGGGTTCGCTCCCGTGCTCCCGTCTCGCCCTTCTCGACCAGCCCAGACGCATCCATCGAGGACAACTCGCGGTATACCTGGCTCTGGGTGATCGTCCAGAAATCACCGATACGGTCCTGCGCAGCGGACACCAGATCCCACCCCGACATCGGGCCCTCGTGCAGAAACCCGAGGAGTGACGCGGCTGTGGAATTCAGCGGTTTGCGTTGTGTCGCGGTATTCGTCAACGGACAGCTCCTTCGCTCTCAACGTTCCATAGTGGAATGTTATACGACCGGCAACGGGTGGGCGAATACGCCGTCCGCGATTCATCTAGGATGCAACTTGTGTCTAAGACGTATTCATCGGCCGAGCGCGCATTTCATGAGGTGAAGGAACGCATTCTCACCGGCATGCTGCCGGGCGGCGAGCTGATCAGCGAGGGTGAGATCGCCGCCGACCTCGGCATGTCCAGGACACCGGTCCGCGAGGCGTTCCTGCGGCTCGAGGCGGAGGGGTGGATGAAGCTCTACCCCAAGCGCGGTGCGCTGATAGTGCCGATCCCGCCGGCAGAGGCCGAGCACGTGGCCCACGCCAGGTACGTCGTGGAGACGGGGGCCGTGCGTGCACTGGTCGCTGTTGATCGCTCGACGCTCGACGCAGCGCTGCAGGAGTCACTCGACCGGCAGCGGGAACTGGCCGACACCAAGGACTTCGCTCGTTTCGCCGTGGTAGACACCGACTTTCACCGCACTTACGTCGTCGCTGCGGGCAACCCGCTGCTCACCGGCTTCTACGATTCACTGCGCGAACGGCAGCGGCGGATGAACAGTGTTGCGCTGCACCGTGGTTCGACCGACATAGACAAGATCATCGAGCAGCACGCACGGCTGGCCGACCTGATCGGAACGGGCGATGCGACAGGCTTCGCCGCCGCACTCGTCGAGCATCTCGCGGGCGTGCACCAGCTGGAACTGAGCGGGCTGTGATGGCAACGCTCACCACCATCGACGCCCGATCACCCGCGCGCGAGACCATCTCGAGGCAGTGGTGGGGCGTTGCTGCGGCCATGTTCGCGATCGCCTGGGGCGGAAACGAATTCACCCCGCTGCTGGTGATGTACAAGAACAACGGACTGCCCGTCACCACCGTCGACATGTTGTTGTTCGAGTACGTGCTCGGCATTGTGCCCGCGCTGCTGATCGGCGGCCCGCTCTCGGACCGCTATGGCCGTCGCGCGCTGCTGCGTCCCGCGCCGCTGATCGCTGCCATGGGTTCGCTGTTGCTGGCATTCGGCTCGGGGTCCGTGCCGATGCTGTCGGCCGGACGGGTGCTGTGCGGGGTGGCGCTCGGTCTGGCGATGGCGGTGGGCAGCAGCTGGCTGAAAGAGCTCGCCCAGCCACCGTTCGGGCCCGAACGGCCCGCGGGAACCGGCGCGCGACGTTCGGCGATGTGCCTCACGGGTGGCTTTGCTGTCGGTGCGGGGGTGGCAGGCGTGCTTGCCCAGTGGGCGCCGCTGCCGAACACCCTCGCGTATCTGATCAACGCAGTGTTGTGTCTGACTGCCGCGGCCTGGGTGGCGCGCGCACCGGAAACACTGGTCCCGCAGGAGAATCCGGGCCGTCTTGTCGAGGCACTGAAGGTCCCTGCCGCTGCACACCGCCGATTCCGGCACGTGGCACTGCCGGTCGCGCTGTGTCTGTTCACCTCCGCCGCAACGGCGTACGCGGTGATGCCGACATTGATGGCACCGCGCGTGCACGATGCACCGATCGCATTTTCGGCACTGATCACCGCCGTCACTCTCGGCTGCGGCTTCGCGATCCAATCGGCGGCCCGGCGCATCGACCGCCCGGGCACTGCCCGCGCCGCAGTGGTGGCGTTGATTCTGGTCGTCGCAGGAATGGTCTCGGCGGCGTTGGCCTCGGCAACCCTCACCCTCTGGTCCACTGTCGTCACCGCAATCGTCCTCGGTGCCGGATACGGCATCGGCCTGGTCGCCGGCCTTCAGGAGATCGAACGAATCGCCCGCCCCGACGACCTGGCCGGCCTCACCGCGGTCTTCTACTCGGCAAGCTATCTCGGTTTCGGTGTTCCCGCCCTCCTCGCCTTCCTGCACGAGGCCGCGGGCCTCGGCTACCCGACGATGTTCGCCGTCGCCGCCGTCGCCGCAGCCGGCTGCCTGGCAGTGGTTGCCCGGAACTACCGAAGCTGCCCGGTCTGTCTGCCTGACGCTGGGTAGCCGGGCGCGGTCGGTCGATCAGCGTTGGTAGCGCCGCGAGGTGTAAACGCGCGGGCCGTCGTCGGTGTCCCTCGATGCGGTGGTGGATGCGCCGATGATGAGCAGCGTGCGCATGTCGACCTCGGCGGGGTCCAGTTCGGCGAGTGGTACCACCCGGACCGACTCGGTGGGGCCGCCGACGTCGCGGCCGATCACCACCGGGGTGTCGGGCTTGCGGTGTTCGAGCAGCAGATCCCGCATCGCACTGACCTGCCAGGTGCGTTGGGAGGAGGCCGGATTGTAGATCGCGATCGCCATGTCGGCGGCGGCCACGGCCGAGAGACGTTGGGCGACAACCTCCCACGGCTTGAGCCGGTCCGACAGCGAGATCATCGCGTAGTCGTGGCCGAGTGGCGCGCCGACTCGGCTGGCCACGGCGTTGGCGGCGGTCATGCCGGGCAGTACCCGCACCGGCACCCCCTCCCACTGTGGGTCGGCGGATTCTTCCAGCACCGCTGCCGCCATGGCGAACACTCCGGGATCACCCGAGGAGACCACCACGACCTGCGCGCCCTGCTTGGCCAAATCCAGTGCCATAGCGGCACGTTCGGATTCCACGCGATTGTCGCTGGCATGTCTGCGCTGCCCGGGGCGCGCCGGCACGCGGTTGATGTAGGTGGTGTAGCCGACGAGATCGGTGGCCTCGGCGAGGGCTTTGCTCACCTCCGGCGTGGTCCAGTCCGCCGAGCCGGGGCCGAGTCCGACCACGACGACTTCTCCCGGCAGACCGTTCGACGGTGCGGCGGTCGGTCCGGTTGCGACCCGGCGCTGCGTCTGCTTGCTACTCGCCAGGCGCAGTGGGGCAGTCGGCTGCGGGCCCGGCACCAGGGTGATCGAGAAGTACGGCACCTCCGCGTCGTCGACGTCGGCGGCGCGTAGGACGCGTTGACGATCGGAGCTGGCGCGCTCGATGTAGTAGGCGCCGTCGAGTCGTCCGGAATCCGAGAGCGCTTGGCGCACACCGGGGTAGGTGCGTCCGAGTTTCATGATGGCGGCCGCTTCGGTGTCGCGGAGGCGGCGGGTGAGCTCGGCGGTCGGCATGGTGCCCGGCAGTACCGTGAGCACCTGTTCGCCTTCCACCAGGGGGGTGCCCAGAGCCGCGGACGCGGCGCTGACCGAGGTGATGCCCGGAATGATTTCGGCATCGAATCGGTCGGCGAGGCGGCGGTGCATGTGCATATAGGAGCTGTAGAAGAGCGGATCGCCCGCCGCCAGCAGCGCCACCGAGCGGCCCGCCGCCAGATGTGCCGCGAGACGCTCGGCGGCCTGCTCGTAGAACTCGTCGATCGCGCCCTGATATCCGCCGGGATGGTCGGTGGTCTCGGTGGTCACCGGATAAACGAGGTGCTCTTCGAGCTGGCCTTCGCGCATGTATGGGGCGGCGATCGCGCGTGAGATGCTGCGGCCGTGCCTGGCGCTGTGGAAGGCGATCACATCGGCCGCTGCGATGATCCTGGCCGCCTTGACCGTCACCAGTTCCGGGTCGCCGGGCCCGAGCCCGACACCCCACAACTTGCCGTGGACCGTGCTGTTGGTCATTCCTGTTCGCTCGCAATCGCATTCAGCGCCGACGCGGTGATGGCGCTGCCGCCTCGCCGGCCGCGCACGGTCAAGAATTCGACCCCACCGAAGTCGATCAGTGCGTCTTTGGATTCGGCGGCGCCGATGAAGCCGACGGGAATGCCGAGAACCGCCGCTGGGCGCGGCGCGCCGGCATCGAGCATGTCCAGTAGATGGAACAGTGCGGTCGGTGCGTTTCCGATGGCGACCACCGCGCCGTCGAGCCGATCCCGCCACAGCTCGAGCGCCGCGGCCGAGCGCGTATTGCCCAGTGCGGCGGCAAGTTCCGGCACGCGCGGATCTGTCAAAGTGCAGAGCACGTCGTTATCGGCGGGCAACCGTTTGCGTGTAACCCCCGACGCCACCATGTTGGCATCACACAGAATCGGTGCACCAGTACGCAGCGCGGTGCGGGCCGCCGCCACTACCCCGGGCGAAAAGGCCACGTCCTGTGCGAGATCTACCTGTCCGCACCCATGAATCATTCGCACCACCACCTGTGCCACATCCGGCGGGAACGCGGTCAGATCCGCTTCGGCGCGGATCGTCGCGAACGAGCGCCGATAGATCTCGGCCCCGTCGGTGAGGTAGCTGGCGCGCACGTCGGACATGCCGACCACCCTAGGAGTGCCCGCCGAGGGAGGTCGTCGCGGGTCAGGTCCGCGGCCGTTCGAGGATGCGCGACATGACGATGGCGCTGCGCGTGCGGCCGACCCGAGTGTTCTCGCGGATGCGTTCGACGGTCGACTCGATCTCGGCCATATCGGTGGCCATCACGTGGACCAGCGCATCGGCCTCGCCCGCGATTGTCCACACCCCGACGACCTGGGGAATCGGTTCGAGGCTGCGCCGCAGTTCGGCCGGGGTGATGTTGTCGCGGTAGTAGACCTCGACATATGCCTCGGTTTTCCAGCCGAGCGCGGCGGGATTGACCAAGGCGGTGAATCCGGTGATCTGCCTGCTGGCCACCATCTTGTCGACACGCCGCTTGACCGCGGGCGCCGACAGGCCGACTTTCGCGCCGATTTCTTGGAACGACGCGCGTGCCTCCCTGAGCAAGTGGGCCAGAATCCGCCGGTCGATGTCGTCCACGCCACACCCATTCTGTCGCCGCGCAACGATTCGCCAGCATTCTGCATATCTGCGCAACGATTCGTTGTTTCTGACGCAATAGTAGGCGAATTACCTTCGTGTCAGTCGAATGATCCGCGCCTACCTCCGGGAGACACGTTGACCTCCGTAGCCACGCTCCACAACGAGCCACCCACCCCGCGACAGCCATCACCACGACGGTTCGTGATGTGCCGTCCCGACCACTTCGACGTCTTCTATTCGATCAATCCGTGGATGGATCCGACCGAGCCGGTCGACCGGGCCCGCGCCCTCGACCAGTGGGAAACCCTGCGCTCTACCTTCGAGCAGTACGGCCACCAGGTCGATCTCGTCCCCGGTGAGCCGGGACTGCCCGACATGGTGTTCGCCGCCAACAGCGGACTCATCGTGGGTGACCGAGCGTTGTCGGCGCGCTTCACCCATCCCGAACGCGCCGCCGAGGGCCCCGCGTATCACCGATGGTTCGCTCAGCGCGGACTCACCGAACTCGTCGGCGCGCAGGAGGTGAACGAGGGCGAGGGCGATTTCCTCCTCGTCGGTGATCGGATCCTCGCCGCGACCGGGTTCCGCAGTTCGGTTGCCGCACACCGCGAAGTCGAACGCTTCTTCGACCTGCCCGTGGTGTCCCTCGAATTGGTCGATCCCCGGTTCTATCACCTGGACACAGCGATGATGGCACTCGGTGACGCCAATATCGCCTACTTCCCGCCCGCCTTCAGCACGGCCAGCCGCGAGTTGCTCGCGGAGCTGTATCCGGACGCGATCGTCGCCACCGACGCGGATGCGGTGGTGCTGGGCCTGAACGGCGTCTGCGACGGACTGAACGCCTTCGTCAGTGACAGGGCGGTCGACCTGATCGAGACCTTGCGGGGACACGGGTACAACCCGGTCGGCCTCGACCTGTCGGAACTGCTGAAGGCGGGCGGCGGGGTCAAATGCTGCACCCTCGAGATCCACGATGATCCGAGACGAGAAGAGAACGCGGCCTAGCCGATCGACGTAGTGATCTTCGCCGAGGTCGGGGATGAGCCCGGGTGTACAGGCAGTCATCCCGGGTCGTCCCGCCCCGTTGGTCATGGCCGACGGGGCGGGACGACCGGCATCGCAATGGCGCTCACGTCCTCGTGCGGCCTACGGGTTTCGCCTACCGGCACATCGCGTCGATGAGTTCCGGAAAGTTCGGGAATTCCTCCCGTGCCGCAGCAACGATCTCCGCAGCGGACCGGCCCGGTCTCGGCCCGAACCGCTCGGCGATCGCCCGGAACGCCTCGTTCGGCACCCGCGCACCGAAATGGGTCGGTGCGAATGCCTCGGCCGGCCCGTAACCGTCCGCGAACAGCCAGAGCAGGTCGAGGAGATTGCGTGCTATCAAGCCGCATTCGCCCTCGGAACCGAGATACACGATCGGCTGCTCGGCGATCGGCGCAGCGGGCCGAACCAGCCAGAACCCGGCGTAGTCACCGGCTCCCGTCGCTCCGAAGAACCGGAATTCACTGCCGTCGGCCGCTTCGTTGCCAGTCCACAGGCGAAACCAATACGCGGTCCGCTCGGGCGGCTCGAAATGTGTGTAGGGCTCGAAGTCGCAACCGTGAGTGATGTCGGTCTCCTCGTCCCACTCCCACTCGAAGCCGATCTCGACCACTTCGGCCAGCGCGGCGGGCAGGGCAAGGTCGTCAGCTGCGGTGTCGATCATGGTGGAAGGATAGTTGCTCCGGGTGCCGTGGCCTGGAATGCTTTCCAGTGCACCGACTCTCGACCCGCCACACCCGCGCCGTGGTGCGGTCAGAAGGGCAGTTGCGCACGCCAAGCGCTGACGGCGGGGTCGGCGAGTGGGTGCGCTTCGGTCAGGAACTTGAATAGCAGTAGCGCGCCGCTGATCTGCAGTGCGGCCAACGGCAATTCGCCGACCAGCGCGATACCGACCGAGAGCCAGACGTCGTCGGCGCCTGCGGTCATCACGTCGAACCAGGCGTCGACGAGCAGCAGCAGGCCGGTCCCGAACGCGGGAAGGATGAGCAGTCGTCTGCGTTTCCAGCCCAGGTAGGCGGTGGTCGCCATCATGGCGACCAGAAGGATGTCGAAGCCGACCCAGGTCAGGGTCCAGTTCCTGGCCTGGTAATCGGCTGGCAGCGTGACTGCGAGATAGACGATCCACGGGATGAGGACCAGCGAACCGCCGACCATCAGGGTCAGTCGAACCCCGCGGTGAATCCGGACCAATTCCGGCCTGGGCAACACCCGCTCGGGTGGCAGCTGCAAGCGGCTGATCAGCGCGCGGCGCTCGTCGTCCGACATCGCCTGGATCTCGTCTTCGCTCAGTCTGTCAACTGCCATGCTGCACGGCCTTTCCCGCAGGAGGACGATCAGTCGACGCGATAGCCGTCCGGCATGGCGACGACATCGGTCGCCGCACCGCGCGGCCTGCCGCAGCGGCGCGCACAGCCCGACCAGTGCTGCCGTCCGCCAACTGTCACCTCGCCGGCCTCGAAGACGGGGGCGCTCGGAGTGCCGGAGGAGGTCGGATCAGGTTGCGGCAGAACGGGTTCGGAGTGGGGCGCGTCGGAGTCGAACGTTGTGCCGTCGGGCAGTACCCGGCCCGAGTCCACCGCGGCACCGACATCCACGCGGACGTCGGTGAGCGACTTCGCGCAGCCGGGCTGACCGGCGCAGGCGCTGACCAGCAGCCACGGGGAGTTGGCATCGAAGAGCAGACCCATCGGGGCGAGCACGCGGACGACCTGCTCGGCGGGCCATTCCTCCAGGTCCGCTAGCACGAGGCTGCGCCAGGGGGTGAGGAAGACCGGTCGTTCGACGGCGGCGATGAATTCGGCGGTGCGGGCGGGCAGCGACCCGAGCCGTACGCCGGCGCCGAGGCTGACCAAGCCGTTGTCCTGGGTCAGCCAGCCGATCGGAATGTCTTGGTTGGCAGCGATTTTCAGCAGATCGGCGCGGGCGGCGAGTCCGAGCAGGTCGGTGAGACGTTCGACGCCGTTCTCGATTTCGTGCAGCCGCCACTGGCCGGAGCTCAGATCGAGGAAGCCGTGCGCGGCGGCGAGCATGACGTCGACGGCATCGGTGGCCGACACCCTGATGCCGGTGTCGAGCCCGGCCAGCAGGACCGCGAACTCGTCGGCGTCGACGGCGTGCACGCCGATATCGCCACCCAGACCGCTGACATCACCGCGGCCGTCGTCGAGGGTGAACAACACTCGGCCGGGCAGGTCGGCCAGGCGAGGCGCGGCGAGCAGGCCGGCGTCGAGCGCGGGGACGAGTCGGTGCACATCGGCCCGACTGCCGACGCGCCCTGCCAGCGGCGAGGCAACGATATTGCGCACCCGGTCGTGCGTATGACTCGGCAGTAGCCCGGCGGTTTCCAGTCGCGCGGTCAGCTCCGTCGCGTCGCGCACCCGACGCAGCTGCACATTGGCGCGTGAGGTCAGCTCGATGTTTCCGTCGCCGAGCTCACGGGCGGCTTCGGCCAGTGCCTGCAACTGCTGCGCTTCCAGCCGTCCGCCGGGCACGCGGATACGAGCCAGCGGTCCGTCGGCCGCCTGATGCAACCGCAGCACGCCGGGGCAGGAGTCGGGAGATGTACGCGTCATGACCCATCCAGCGTACGACCCGGCCAGGTATTCGGCCCGAGGTCACCCCGGGTGCGGACTACCCACGGTGCTGCGTTTGTCGTGTGGCAGCGGACCGGCGGGCTCGCTAGTCTGCTGGCATGACCGAATCATCATCCCTCGCCGACCGTTTCGCGATCGTCGACGTTCTGACCAGGATGTTCGTCTACACCGATCAGAAGCGCTGGGACGATCTGCTCGATGTAGTGTTCACCCCGAAGGTCGATTTCGACGGCGGTTTCGGCGGCCCGGTCGGTATCCGCGATGCCGCCGACATCGTCGGCGACTGGCGCACCGGCCTCTCCGACCTCGACGCAGTGCACCATCAGGCGGGTAACTACCTCATCGACCTGCAGTCCGACCATGCCGCGGTGCACGCTGACGCCATCGCCGTCCACCTGAAGAATGACGCCGTCAACGGCAAAACCCGCACCTTCATCGGTAGCTACACCCTCGGGGCCGAACGCACCGATTCCGGCTGGCGCGTCAACCGGTTCCACTACCACCTCAAGGTCATCGAGGGAAACGCCGACCTGACCTAGGTGTACACACCTAGCCCAGCGTCGTGCGGCAGCGATCATCTCGATTTCGACCAGCCGGCTCGGGTCGAAGATCCCGGCCGATACGACGGTCAGCGCCGGTGTGTGATCGCCGAGGACCTCCTGCCGAACCTTCGTGTCGACCTCATCGAGATATACCGGCAGCCTTTCGGCGAACCGCTCCACAGCCCGGACGTTCGCAGCTCGGGCAATTCGACCTCGGGCTCGCGCAGGTGCAGCTTGTGGGCTCGCTCGTTTTCGCCGGACTCACCCGCCTGCGCCACACCACCCACGCCGACCGCGCCCGGATCGTCGACGACTTGCCGCCCGCGCCGCTACCGGATAGCCGCGTTGCTGCGGATGAGCCGTCATCGTTATCCGGTGGCGTTCTCCGACGTTCATGATGGAGGTATGGCGTCCGATCGCGTTCAGGTTCGCGTGATTCTTGTGTTCGGGGATCGTGCGCAGTTAGACACACCGTGGCATTCGGCGCGGGACCCGATGTGGGTGCCCGCGGCACTGATCGCCGAGCAGGCCGGGTTGCCGGTGAATGAACTGCCGGGCAGAGAGTTCAGTGCCGTGGGAGATCGGAAGTCCCTGACGGACTTCCGGCTGGTCTTCGACCCGCGTCTGTAGAACGGGGAACTGCGCGTCCGATCCGCAGGGTTCGTATCGGGCAGAAACGTGCCTCGACGAGTCTGCCCGCTGCGGCAGACAGACAGGTGGCAGGTGTGTGCCGCCCTGGCAGGTAGCATCTGGATGCTCGGCGGGCGACGAGGAAACCGGTGGAACTCCGGTGCGGTCGCGCCACTGTCACAAGCCAGACCCTCTCCGGCGAGCAACGAACCCGATGGGCGCGTAACCCGAGGAAGGCCGTCACCTGTGATTTTGCTGCTGTCCACGTCCGACACCGATCTGTTGAGCGCGCGCGCGAGTGGCGCCGACTATCGATGGGGCAATCCCGCTCGGTTGCTGGTCGAAGACCTGCCCGCGCTGCTCGACGGCGCCGATCTGGTGATCGTGCGGATCCTCGGCGGTAAGCGGGCCTGGGAAGATGGCTTGGAAGCGGTACGTGTCAGTGGAGTGCCGATGGTGGCGCTCGGTGGCGAGCTCGCGCCCGACGCCGAATTGATGGAGTGCTCGACGGTGCCCGGCGGCGTTGCCGCCGACGCACACAACTACCTCGCGGCCGGTGGTGCGACGAATCTGCTTCAGTTGCACAACTTCTTGTCCGACACCGTGCTGCTCACCGGGCACGGCTTCGAGCCGCCCGTGCAGTTGCCGAGCTGGGGCGAGCTGGAGCGCACCGCGGCGACGGTCGACGGCCCGACCGTCGCGGTCATCTACTACCGTGCACAGCACCTCGCGGGGAATACCGGGTACATCGATGCGCTCTGTGCCGCAATCGAGAGCGCCGGAGCGCGGCCTCTGCCGCTCTACTGTGCGTCGTTGCGCACCGCCGAACCCGCATTGCTCGACACACTCCGGCAGGCCGATGCACTGGTGGTGACGGTGCTCGCGGCCGGCGGGTCCAAGCCCGCGACCGCGTCCGCCGGTGGCGACGACGAGGCGTGGGACGTCGCGGCGTTGGCCGAGCTCGATGTGCCTATCCTGCAAGGCCTCTGCCTGACCAGCGGCCGCGCGCAGTGGGAGGCCAACGACGACGGGCTCTCGCCCCTCGATGTGGCCACTCAGGTGGCGGTGCCGGAATTCGACGGCCGGATCATCACGGTGCCGTTCTCGTTCAAGGAATTCGACGCCGACGGTCTGTCCACCTACGTGCCGGACCTCGAGCGCGCGGCGCGGGTGGCGGGTATCGCGGTGCGGCATGCGCGGCTGCGTCACATTCCGGCCGCACAGCGTCGGGTCGCCTTGATGATGTCGGCCTATCCGACCAAACACGCCCGCATCGGCAACGCGGTCGGCTTGGACACGCCGGCGAGCGCGATCCGATTGCTCACCGAGATGCGTTCGGCTGGTTACGATCTGGGGCCTGCTGGTGCGGTTCCCGGGCTGGAGGAGCGCGATGGCGACGCGCTTATTCACGCGCTCATCGCTGCGGGTGGTCAAGATCCCGACTGGTTGACGGCCGAACAGCTCGAAGGCAATCCGATCCGGATCAGCGCGACGCAGTACGCGGCGTGGTTCGACACGCTGCCCGAGGACCTGCGCGAGGCCGTGATCGAGGCGTGGGGCCCGCCGCCGGGGGAGCTGTATGTCGATCGCTCCGCGGATCCCAACGGCGAAATCGTCATTGCTGCATTGCATTTCGGCAATGTGGTGTTGATGGTGCAGCCGCCGCGTGGTTTCGGTGAGAACCCGGTCGCCATCTACCACGACCCGGATCTGCCGCCGAGCCATCACTATCTCGCGGCCTACCGCTGGATCGCCGCACCAGACGGGTTCGCCGCCGACGCGATGGTGCACCTCGGCAAGCACGGCAACCTGGAGTGGCTGCCGGGCAAGACCCTCGGCATGTCCGCTTCGTGCGGCACCGATGCCGCGCTCGGTGAGCTGCCGCTGATCTATCCGTTCCTCGTCAACGATCCGGGTGAGGGCACGCAGGCCAAACGCCGAGCACACGCCACCCTGATCGATCACCTGATCCCGCCGATGGCGCGCGCCGAAAGCTATGGCGACATTTCTCGTCTGGAGCAGCTGCTCGACGAGCATGCCAATATCTCCACCCTCGACCCCGCCAAACTGCCCGCGATCCGGCAGCAGATCTGGACGCTGATGCGCGCGGCGAAGATGGACCACGATCTCGGGTTGGCCGAGCGCCCGGAAGAGGACGTCTTCGACGACATGCTGCTGCACGTCGACGGCTGGCTCTGCGAGATCAAGGACGTGCAGATCCGCGACGGATTACACATTCTCGGGCAGTCGCCTACCGGGGAGAGCGAACTCGACCTGGTGCTCGCCATGCTGCGGGCGCGGCAATTGTGGGGCGGCGAGCGGAATGTTCCGGGGCTGCGCGAGGCGCTCGGGCTCGACGAATCCGGAACCGAGGCCCGTGAGCGCGTCGACCGGGTGGAAGCCCAAGCGCGCGAGCTGGTCTCGGCGCTGCAGGCGGCCGACTGGTCCGTCGATGTCGTGGACACGCTCACCGACAACCCTGCGGCGCGGCAGGTGCTGCGGTTCGCCGCCACCGAAGTGGTGCCACGGCTGCGCCAGACCGGCATCGAGATCGACCGGGTCCTGCACGCGCTCAACGGCGGATTCATCCCGGCGGGCCCGAGCGGTTCGCCGTTGCGCGGGTTGATCAACGTGCTGCCGACCGGCCGCAACTTCTACTCCGTCGACCCGAAGGCGGTGCCGTCGCGACTGGCCTGGGAAACCGGGCAGGCCATGGCCGATTCGCTGCTGGATCGATACCGGGCCGACCACGGCGAATACCCGCGTTCGGTGGGACTTTCGGTGTGGGGCACCTCGGCGATGCGCACCTCCGGCGACGATATCGCCGAAGTTCTTGCGCTGCTCGGCGTCCGGCCGGTGTGGGATGAGGCCAGCCGCCGCGTCACCACGCTCGAGGTCATTTCCCTGGCGGAGCTCGCCCGCCCCCGCATCGATGTCACCGTGCGGATCAGCGGATTCTTCCGCGACGCGTTCCCGCACGTGCTTGCACTGCTGGACGACGCGGTGCGGCTGGTGGCCGAGCTGGACGAGCCACTGGAGTCGAATTACGTACGCGCGCACGCACAGGCCGACCTCGCCGAACACGGCGACCAGCGCCGCGCGACCACCCGCATCTTCGGCTCCAAGCCGGGCACCTACGGCGCGGGCATCCTGCAGTTGATCGACTCGAAGAGCTGGCGCACCGACGACGACCTCGCGCAGGTGTACACCGCGTGGGGCGGCTTCGCCTACGGCCGTGACCTCGACGGCGCGCCCGCGGCCGACGACATGCGCACCGCCTACCGGCGGATCACGGTGGCCGCCAAGAACACCGATACCCGCGAACACGACATCGCCGACTCCGACGACTACTTCCAGTACCACGGCGGTATGGTCGCCACCGTGCGCGCGCTGACCGGCAAGAACCCCGAGGCGTACATCGGTGACAGCACCCGCCCTGACGCGGTGCGCACCCGCACCCTCTCGGAGGAGACCTCACGGGTCTTCCGTGCCCGCGTGGTGAACCCGCGCTGGCTGGAGGCGATGCGCCGCCACGGTTACAAGGGTGCATTCGAAATGGCTGCCACTGTCGACTACCTCTTCGGATACGACGCAACCACCAACGTTGTCGCCGACTGGATGTACGAAAAGCTCGCGGAGAGTTACGTTTTCGACGACGTGAACCGTAAGTTCATGGAGCAGTCCAACCCGTGGGCGCTGCACGGAATTACCGAGCGGCTGCTGGAGGCCGCCGAGCGGGACCTGTGGGAGCGGCCGGAGCAGGCCACGCTCGATCGGTTGCGGCAGGTCTACCTGGAGACCGAGGGCGAGCTCGAGTAGCTCCGCTCAGAGCGGCTGTCGATCTGGTTCAACCAGCCAGGTGGCCTCGGCGCGGTGTGCTCAACCCGGGGCGGGCGGACCTGGCCACCGTTGCCGACGTCTTTGCCGCGGATCGGCGAGTTCCCTCATGGTCGTTCATCTTCTGTGCGCGGCGATACGTCGACCCCGAGATGGTCTTGCGGCTGGTCGTCCAGTCGTCTCGGAGTCGTGTATTCAGCCGAATCCGTTGCGGTGCACTGTGATTGGTTCGTTTCAACGTCAATTCGGCTGCCTCGATCACCGAGGGTACGGGCGGGTGCGGTACCGACATGTCGGTTTATTCGGATCCCGCACGTTGTGGTGTGCAATGGAATTGCGAGAATTTCAACCACCCAATTTCTTGGGCAGCCGAATTAATTGATCTTGCAAGGCAATTCGATTTCATGATTCTAGCGACAGCGATAACGTTTGGGGCGCATGATTATCCGTGTCCCATTTGCCGATTCTCGGGGTACGTCAATCGAATCGGCCGGATGATTGGAAAGTCTTATGATGATCAAGAGATTGATAGCGGCAACGATGTTCACTGTCGCCGCGACGGGCATCGCCGCGGCGACTGCGCACGGTCAGCCGGTGGCGCCGGGCGCAGAGTTCGAAGGGGTGGACAGCGGCGTCGTCTACACGGCCGCGGTGGCACCCGACCGTTCGAGTGCGACGGTCACGCTGGCGTCGGGGACGTTCGAGGTGACGCCCACCACGGGCGTGATCACAGTGCTGGCGCCCGATGGGTCGGTGGTCGGCTCGCTGCCGACGGCGGTGCAGACCGTCGCCGGTCAGCAGGTGCAGGTCATGCCGCAAATCGACAGCACAGCAACGGCTTTGACGCTGACGCCGGTCGGTGCAGTGGCGCCGGAACCCGGTGCGTTGCAGAACATCGGCGACGCGGGCACCACTATTGCGGGTATTGCGATCGGTTGCGTCGTAGGGGCGCTCATCGGGCTCATCTTCCTCGTCGTCACGGCCATTCCCGGCTGTATCGTCGGCGCGATCGTCGGTGGAATCATCGGCGCCAATCAGTGATCCGTCAGCGCAGGTCTGAATAAGCCATAGCGGATATCCTCGACCGGGCTCGGTAGGAAATTGCCGCCCCGGCCGGGGATATTGCTGTTCAAATCTCTCGACACCATGAATCCATAGGGCGCCCGCCGCTTTACTGAACCGCTCAGCGGTGGCTCGCAGGTGCGCGGGCGAGTTCGGGTGCGTCGAGCACCTCGAAGTCGACATCGATAGCCCGAGATAGAGCGTCGACATCCGGGCAGTCGCCGACCCCACCGCGACAGTGACTGCATCGTCATCATCGAGCAATAACGGAGGCGGCGCGGATCCGGCGCCGAGCCGATACCCGCCTGCGGCGCCAGGAGTCGCGTCCGCGGGATAGCCCAGGTGCCGCAACCGCTCGACGTCGGTGCGAATGGTTTGCGTCGACACCCCGTGCCGCTCGCCGACGCAGGTCCGGTCCAATCCTGTGCAGCTGCAGCAGCGACAGCAGCCGCAGCAATCGTGCGGAGGTTTCCAGCATTCCCCGATGATCTCAGGCTTTGCGGATAGAACGCTTCCGCAAGCCTGCGCGCTCGGCGGGAGCAGCGAGCGTGGTAGATCGGGTGGGGGCGCTGCGGACGAGCCCACCTTTCTCGCCCACGGCGACGCGGTGGATGATCGGCTTTCGCGCGCTGGAATGGCGTCTGTATAGTGTGCGGTCGCAACTAGTTTCAGGTGCTAATGAAGTCTGGCCGGACGGATCGATTACCGGCCGCCACCGTGTTGCGCTGCCTCGTCGTCGACGGCCCGCAGTGCACCGGTCAAGCTCGCCGAGCTACTGCATGCCGAGATCGCAAGGCGCATGGCCTCGTCGAGTATCGGGTCGACTATTCGTGACCCGTATGCAACAGGTTTCGAGACACTCCACCGCAGCTAGCCGATCAGAATTAGGGCCCCTACATGACGAATTCCACGATTCAGGCACCGGCGGCGCCGCCGGTCCTGGACGCAGGCGAGGACGCGTCGCTGTCACACCGGCAGATCCTGACCATCCTGTCCGGCCTGCTGCTCGGCATCTTTCTGGCCGCACTCGACCAGAACATCGTGAGCGTGGCCATCGTCAAGATCTCGAACAGTCTGCACGGATTCGACGAGCAGGCCTGGGCGACAACGGCATACCTGATTACCGCGACGATCACCACACCGCTGTACGGCAAGCTGGCCGACATTTATGGGCGAAAGCCCTTCTATCTCACCGCGATCGGCCTGTTCGTCCTCGGTTCCATCGCCTGTACCTTCGCGACCTCGATGTACGAACTCGCCGGTTTCCGGGCCTTCCAGGGCCTCGGCGCCGGTGGGCTGATGTCGCTGGCCTTCACCATCATCGGCGACATCGTGCCCGCCCGCGAACGCGTGCGCTACCAGGGCTATTTCATGATGGTCTTCGGTTCGGCCACGGTCCTGGGCCCGGTGCTGGGCGGTTTCTTCTCCAACTACGACGACCTCTGGGGGCTCGAAGGCTGGCGCTGGGTATTCCTGGTGAACGTGCCGATCGGCGTGCTGGCGCTCGGTGTGGTCGCCAAGGTGCTCAATGTGCCGCATCGGCGTCAGCAGCACCGGATCGACTGGTTCGGCGCGTTGGCGTTGACGATCTGTGTGGTGCCGCTGCTGATCGTCGCCGAACAGGGCAGGAACTGGGGGTGGAGTTCCGACCGGGCGCTGATCTGCTACGGCATCGGCGCGGCCGGGCTGGTGCTGTTCTTGTTCATCGAATTCCTGATGAAGGACGCCGCGCTGATCCCGTTGCGGCTGTTCAAGAGTTCGACGTTCAGCGTCGCCATCATCGGTGGCTTCATCGTCGGAATCGCGATGTTCGGCGCCATCGTCATGGTGCCGCAGTATTTCCAGGTGGTGCGCGGCTACTCGCCGACGAAGTCGGGTCTGCTGATGCTGCCACTGGTGCTCGGCATCATGATCGGCTCGCAGGTGGCCGGGCAGATCACCAAGGCCACCGGTCATTACAAGGCGCTGCCGGTGCTCGGCTCCTTCGTGATGGCGGTCGGCGCGGCGCTGCACGCGCGCGTGCTTTATGACAGCCCGCTGTGGCAACCGCTGGTGTACGCGGGAATCATCGGGGTCGGCCTCGGTGGCTGCATGCAGACGCTGATCATCGCGGCCCAAAACGCCGGTCCGCGTTCGGATATGGGCGTGTCGACGGCGGCCGCGACCTTTTTTCGGCAAATGGGGGGGACGCTGGGGGTCGCGGTCTTCCTCACGATTCTGTTCAACCTGTTGCCACACAAGATCATCGACGCGTTCGGCGGACAGCTGCCGGACGGTTTCGACGCCGCCCAGCTCAGCAGCATGCAGAGCAATACGAGTGGAATCGCGGAGCTGCCGGAGGACCTGCGGGTGCCGATCCTGACCGGATTCACCAGTTCCATGTCGGGAGTGTTCTACGTCGCCGCAGCGGTCGCGCTGCTAGGGGCGATGGTGCTGGTGTTCATGAAGGAGATTCCGCTGCAGGACGATCCGGTCCCGGGGTCCGCCGCGCCTGCGGAGGCCGAGCTCGTCGCGCAGTCGGTAGGCGCGGACTCCACGTGGGAGGAGTCGCAGGTGTGGGAAGGTGCCGCGCAGGCATTGTCCGAACCTGCGCCGGTGCTGGCGGGTGGGCACCTCTCGGTCGATCATCAGGGCAACGGTGTGTACGAGGTCTCGGTGTCGGGAACGGCAGCGGCAGATCCGGATTCGATGGAAGTCCGCTCCGAACCCGATCGCCGCTCGATCCGCGGTCGTATCCGGCACGGGGACGGCCGGCCGGTGCCCGGAGCCGCGCTGACCCTGATCGACCAGCGTGGACACCAGGTTTCCCGGGCGACCGGCGATCCGCACGGCGGGTACGTCATCGGTGTGCCCGAGGGCGGTAACTACGTGCTGATCGCGTCCGCAACCGGACATCAGCCGGAGGCGGTGAGCGTCGCCGTCGGCCACCGGACCCTGCAATTGGATCTGACGCTCATGGGTTCCGGCGAGTTGTCGGGCGTGGTCAGATCGGCCCGGCGCGGCGAACCGCTGGCCAGCGCGACCGTCACGCTCACCGACATGCGCGGCGAGGTCGTCGGCGCGGCCATCACGGCGGGTGACGGCGTTTACGTCTGTCATGGCGTCGTGTCGGGCACCTACACCTTGGTTGCCGTCGCCGACCATATGCGTCCGAGCGCCGCCACCCTGACCATGCCCGACAGCGGCCTGCTGCGCCAGGACATCGACCTGGCTCCGATGGCGGTGCTCGCCGGATCGGCATGGTCGGACGGCGACCGATTCGTTCCCGACGTCCAGATCACCGTCTTGGATGCTGACGGTGACCTGACCGCCACCGCTCGCACCGACGAGAACGGCCGCTACGTCGTCAGTGATCTACCCGAGGGGCAGTACACCGTGGTGGCTCGCGGCTATCCGCCGGTGTCCAGTCGCGTGACGGTGATCGGTGGCGAAGTGGTCCACGATGTGAAACTCGGCTATGGACACGATGATTCGGCGATCCATCGCTGAGCCATCGAGGCGCGCCGGCAGCCGCTGGACTCGTCGATCCGGCATCGGACCACGCCGGTGAGCTTTCGCGTGGTCGGGCTGCAACAGTGCGTGGCTTCGCGGCTATTGCAGCCCGAGACCCGCGTGCTTACTCGGCGATCTTGGCGCGGAAGGGACCGCCGATGCTGTTGAACAGCAGGTCGCCGTTGGGGAAGGCTTCGACGATCGCGTACGCGCCGTTGCCGAGGTTCGATTGACCGAAGATGGTGCGGTGCACGGTTTCTCCGGTCTGCCAATCCATACCGGTGACCTCCCAGCCGTCGGCTTTGCTATAGCCGTTGACGAAGACGATCCCGGCTCTGCTGGATACCGCGGGCACCATCGAGGTGGAGACGACATCGCCGCGGGTCCATGCCGAGGTCCACTTGTCGGCGTTCGGATCCCATTCGAATCGTTGCATGCCGTGCGGGGGCTGGAAGACCGGCCCGTTGGCGATCACATCCACCAGGCGATCGGGTGCGCCCTCGGCCCCGATGTTCTGCACCACGAACGCGCCGTAACCGTTCACGACGACCGACTGCTCGCTCTGGATGAACTCCGGCTTGGGATCGGACA
Organism: Nocardia sp. CWNU-33; assembly: GCF_046764895.1. Lineage (NCBI taxonomy): Bacteria > Bacillati > Actinomycetota > Actinomycetes > Mycobacteriales > Nocardiaceae > Nocardia > Nocardia sp. CWNU-33. The sequence goes on from NZ_JBKOQN010000002.1 coordinate 365,439, forward strand.
GGCCCGCTGTCACCTCGATCTGATCGGCGATGCGATCGGATTTGGTGTTCGGCTTCTGTATGAACCCGTCGGGGATCTTGTTGCGCCAGAACGCGACCAGCTTCATATGGTCGGCGCCATCGGTGATCACCACCAATTCGTCGGTATCTGTGCCGAAGCCCATCAGCGTCGGTGTGGAGCCGGTGCCGATACCGAACTTCACCGCAGGAGGCTGGCGGCCGAAGTCATACGACGATGACCAGGCGCCGTCGGCTTCGGCCGTGGACAGTTTGCTTCCGGTCCACACCACTTTGCGCATGATCTTGTCCGACGCGGCGTAAATGCCGCCCTTCTCGTCGATGGCCATCGAATTGGAGACGGTCTCGTCGTCTCCGAACCGCACCTGCTGAGGCTCACCGGCCAGCGTGCGATCGATGACGAACAACGCGCGAGATCCGAGCACGGTCAGATGCCCGTCGTATGTCATGTTGACGCCGACGATGTTCTCCGGAATACCCAGCGTTGTCGTCCCGGCGCCCAGCCACGGCTTGAAGTCCAATTGTGCGACGATCCCGATACCGTCCTCGGGCTTGTCCTTATTCTTCAGCCCGAACTTCACGATCTCCGAGTTCTGGGTGACGTAATAGACGTTGTTGTCCTTGTCGACCAGGCTGTAGACGCCGTTGGCGATCCGCTGCCAGGTCGCCCCGCCCCAATCGTCGCGGATGGCGGTCTCGATCTGACCTACGTCGGAGAAGTTCTGATCCAGGACCTGATCCAAAGCTCGAGGAGGAATCGGCGCGACACCGGGTGTATCCATCGATGCGACCTGCCGGAACCCACCGTCGGACACGTCGACGTACCGCACACCGGAGGTCGAGGAGATCCACCGGTACTTCGAGTCCGTCGACGCCAGCGTGATGATGTTGACCGGCCCGGTCGCCACTCGCGGCATCTGCTTCGGGTCGATATGGAAGGTGCCGCGTGGCACCGGGTCCGGGAAACTGTCGGACTGGCCGGAATCCAGGTGGGTGACTGCGTATTTCTGCGCGGCCAGGTTCGGGTTTCGCGGCGGACTGTCGCCCGATTGTTCGCCCACATTCGCGGTGTTCTTCGTATCGGACGAGTCATCGCTACATCCGGGCAGCACGAAAACCGCCGCCACTGCCATGGCGATCACTGCGGTACTCGTCCGGAAATATCGAGGCTTGCTCACAACCGTGCTCCTGTCCTCGCGGTCGGTATTGCGCTCGAACCTGACGGTGACGCACATACACACGTTCGCCGATGCGGGCATCGACGGTCGACAAACGGAACAACAACACGAGCTGAAACAACGCAATTGGCATCGCCAACATAACACCGGCTATTGGACCGAGATCGAGAAATCAGCGATGGCCTGCCGCGGAACCAGATGCACTGTCAGCGTGGCGGATGCAGGTCATCGACCCAGGCCACCTGCTCGGGATCCGATTCGATATCGGGCAGGTCCAGGTTGACCACAACCGGTTCCTGGTCGCTACGGACCACGACGCACGATAGCGGCGCGTCGGAACTGGCGTTGATCTCTTGATGTGGCACGAACGGGGGGACATAGATGAAGTCGCCCGGCCCGGCCTCCGCGGTGTATTCGAGCCGGTCGCCCCACCGCATCCGAGCCCGGCCGGCAGCAACGTAGATGACGCTCTCGACATGGCCATGATGGTGCGCGCCGGTCTTGGCATCGGGATGAATGAGTGCCGTCCCCGCCCAGAGCCGCTGCGCGCCCGCCCGCGCCGTATTGATCGCCGCGGCGCGATTCATCCCTGGTGTCTGCGGCGTATTCGGATCCAATTCGTCGGCATGCACGATCCGCACCCCATGCAACCGATAATCGACTCCCACACTGGCCATCGCAACCTCCGCTCGGACTCAGCACCCATTCTCCTCCGGCACCGCCGAGCGGGACATGGTGGTTGGAGTCCGATCGAACGGTCGGGCATCGGCTGATGAGTGAGGCGGTGATGCGTGCCCGGTTCGAGTTCGATCTTCAGTCGGCTCGGTGGTGCCGAACGGTACGACCTCCCACCTGATCGCGAAGTCGGCCGGCAGCGGGATCACCCGCCGCCGGTAGAATCAGGCCAGACGGTCATGCGTCGGCTGACACCGTTCGGCTCGGCGCAGCCACGGGAGTGTGGGAGATGAGCGCACGCGACGGCCCCAGCCTGCGGCGGTTACATCGCGGCACGCGGGTAGGGTTGATCACCCTCGTGGTGTTCGTCGTGTTGTTGCTGGTCATTCCTCGACTGACCAGCGTCTACGTCAACTGGCTTTGGTTCGGTGAAGTCGGATTCCGCGGTGTCTGGCTCACTGTGCTGCTCACGCGCCTGTCACTGCTCGTCGCGGTCACACTGTTCGTCGGCGGCATCCTTTTCGCGGCGATGTGGCTCGCGTTCAGGTTCCGGCCCCTGTTCGCCCGCTCCGCGGAAGAAGACGTCCTTCGGCCGTATCGCGCCGTGGTGCTCCGGTGGCCGGTGCGGATCGGGCTGGGCATCGCTACCTTGGTGGGTCTCGTTTGCGGGCTTATCGGACAGTCGAGTTGGGGGACAGTTCAACTGTTCATCCACGGCGGGGCCTTCGGTGTGTCGGATCCCGAGTTCGGACATGATGTCGGGTTCTTCGTTTTCGATCTGCCTTTCTATCGACTCGTTGTGAATTGGCTATTCGTGGCAACCGTTCTCGCGTTCGTGGTCAGCCTCGCGACGCATTACCTGTTCGGGGGTTTGCGGCTGTCCGGAAAGACGAGTGGCCTGATTCGCGCCGCCCGCGTCCAGCTGGCGGTGTTCGCCGGCATGTTCATCGTCTCGAAGGCAGCCGCCTACTGGCTCGACCGATACTCGCTGCTGTCGAGCAGCAGAAAGGAACCGACCTTCGCCGGTGCCGGCTACACCGATATCAACGCAGTCCTGCCCGCCCGGCTGATTCTCTTCGCGATCGCCGTCATCTGCGCCGCGGCGGTTTTCGCCGCCGTCGTGGTTCGGGACCTCCGAATCCCGGCGATGGCGGCCGCGCTACTGCTGCTTTCGTCGATCCTGGTGGGCGGCGTCTGGCCGCTTGTTGTCGAGCAGTTTTCGGTTCGCCCGAACGCCGCCGACATGGAACGCGTGTACATTGAACGCAATATCGCAGCGACCCGACAGGCGTACGGGATCGACGGCGACCGGGTCGAGTACCGCGCCTATCCCGGCGTCGGTACCAAGCCGCCGCCCGAGGTTGCGGCGGACGTGACCACGATCGCCAACGCCCGCCTGCTCGATCCGAATGTGCTCTCGCGAACCTTCACTCAGCAGCAACAGCTGAAGAACTTCTACAGTTTCCCGACGAATCTGGACCTGGATCGTTATCGCATCGGCAAGGAACTACGTGATTACGTGGTGGCGGTCCGCGAGCTGACCCCGAATGCTTTGAGCGGCAATCAGACCCACTGGGTCAATCGGCACACCGTCTACACCCATGGAGACGGCTTCGTTGCCGCACCGGCCAACCGTGTCAACGCCGCAGTCCGCAACGCCGACCACGACACCGCCAGCAGCAACAGCGGATACCCCATCTACGCGGTCAGTGACATCGCGTCCCTGGCGTCCGGGCATCAAGTGATCCCGGTGGATCAGCCGCGCATCTACTACGGCGAGGTGATCGCGCAGGCGAGCCCTGACTATGCCATCGTCGGTGGCGGCACCGAACCCCGCGAATACGACACCGACTCCACCAAATACTCCTACACCGGCGCGGGAGGCGTCTCGATCGGGAACTGGCTCAACCGGCTGGCCTTCGCCACCAGCTACACCGAACGCAACATCATCTTCTCCAAAGCGATCGGTCCCGGATCGAAGATCATCTTCAACCGGGATCCGCGCCATCGCGTCGAGCTCGTCGCGCCGTGGTTGACGACCGACAACGACCCCTACCCAGCGGTCGTGAAGGGCCGGATCGTCTGGATCGTCGACGCGTACACCACAATCGACGGCTACCCCTACGCCAAACGCAGCTCGCTCGAAGCCCTCGAGCCGGGCGACAACATCGGCATCCGCCATCCCCGAGAGATCTCCTACCTACGAAACTCGATCAAGGCCACCGTCGACGCCTACGACGGCACGGTCACCCTCTACCAAGTCGACCAGCACGACCCGGTTCTGGCGGCATGGATGAGCGTCTTCCCCGGCACGGTCGAACCCGAGGAGTCGATCAGCGAGGAGTTGCGAGCCCACTTCCGGTACCCGGAGGACCTGTTCACGATCCAACGCGAGATGCTCGCCAAATACCACGTCGATGAACCACGAGAGTTCTTCACCAACAACGCTTTCTGGTCGGTACCCAGTGACCCGACCGTTGACACCAACCCGCACCAGCACCCGTTCTACGTCCTGCTCGGCGACCCGGACAACGCCCGGCCGTCGTTCCGTCTGGCCAGCGCGATGGTCGGTTTCAACAGGGAATTCCTCTCCGCCTACGTCTCCGCCCATTCCGACCCCGAGAACTACGGCAAGATCAGCGTCTTGCAGCTACCTACCGACACACTTACCCAGGGGCCGCAGCAGATCCAGAACTCGATGATCTCCGACACCAGAGTGGCGTCCGAGCGAACTCTGCTCGAGCGTTCGAACCGGATCCAGTATGGCAACCTGCTCACCTTCCCGATCGCCGACGGTGGGGTGCTCTACGTTGAACCACTCTTCACCGAGCGGATTTCGACAACACCGAACGGATCGACGTTCCCGCAACTGGCACGGGTCCTCGTCAGCTACCGCGACCCGGGCACCGGTGGCGTCCGCGTCGGCTACGCCCCGACGCTGGCCGAGGCGCTCGACCAGGTGTTCGGCGCCGACACCGGCAGACTTGCCACCGCACCCGGCGACGGCCCCGCGCCCGCACCGCCACCGGGCCGGCAGCCCGCATCACCGCCGCCCCCACCAGCGGAATCCCCGCAGGCTGTGGATCAAGCGAAGATCGCCGAACTCAACGCACAGATCGACGCCATTCGCGCCGCCCTCGAGCGTCTCCAACAGGAGTTGAACGATCTCGAACGTCCCGGTCGATAAGGTAATGACCTTCCCGCGCTGCGCGGCGTGTTCCCCCGACACCGCCGAGCAGCGCGGCTGGGTGTTCTACAAGGAGATTGTCAAGCGTCCGTTACTCCTTCATCAGGATTGAAGGACCGGCTGATCACTGGCGGACGACGCGTCGTCGGGGACGGTGCGTGTGGGCTTCCGGCGACTGCTGAGTGTGACGAGCAGCGAAGCTGCTGTCAGCGCCACACCGAACCAGAAGACACTTCGGACACCTGAATGATCGGCGAACAGCCCACCGAAAAGTGCTCCGAGCGCGATCGACGTGTTGTATCCCAAGGTATTGAGTGACATCGCGGCTTCGAAGGTGTCGGGCGCGGCAGCGAGCGTCATATTGATCTGACACAGGTTCATGGCGCCGAAGGAAACTCCCCAGAGAGCCACCGAGATAATCAGACCGGCCTGCCCGTGACCGATCGTGAGCAGCAACAGCAAGGACGCCACGAGTCCCGTGCAGGCGACGATGAAGCTGGCCCTCAGTTTCTTGGTCGAGGTATATCCGGCGATAAAGTTTCCGGCCGCCCCTCCGGTGCCATAAATTATCAGCAATCCTGTGATATAGGAGGGCGTGGCTGATGAATTATTCTCCAAGAAGGGTCGTATGAAAGTGTACGCCCCGAAATGGCCGAGTACATATAGTACGACGGTAAACATCACCAGGCGTAGTCGTACGTTCTCGAGTGGAAGCTTGAAGACTTCCCGGACCGAAACCGCATTATCCGATGGTAGTGATGGAATTATGGCAGCGACCGCGAGGAACACCAGCGCGCTGAGGCCGCTCCAGATAAGGAACGTGGTTCGCCAGCTGGTGAGGCTTTCAAGGAATGTTCCTAGCGGAATGCCTACTACCGCGGCGATCGAGATGCCGGACAGTGCGACCGCGGCCGCTCTGCTCGCGTGGCGTCCTGAAACAAGGCGCATCGCCATGCCTACGCCTATGGCCCAGAACACCCCGTTGGCAAATCCCATGATCAGCCGCGCTGTCAAGACCAGCGGATAGTTCGGTGAGAGGGCGGTGATCAGGTTTCCAAGGGCCAATATCGCCAGTAGCGCGGACAGCAGCACTCGTCGGTTGACGCGCCTGGTCCATGCCACGATAAACGGTACGCCCAGTCCGGCTGAGATGCCGTACAAAGTAACCATCAGCCCCGCAACGCCCACCGATATGTTCAGGCTTGTGCTTACCGGAGTAAGTAGGCCGACGGGCATCAGCTCAGTGGTGACGAAGACGAATAAGCTGGCTGTGATGGCGGAAACTCCCAGCCATGATCTCAGGGCCGAGTGTGGGTGTTCATCTTGTGTGGCCAATTTCTACTCTCTGATGTTTCAGATTATGACTATACGGAGAAACGGATCAACTGAGGTTTTTGTAGTTCCGGTTATCTGCATCGAGCAATCATTAACTACCCTTTTTGCTGTTCGCGATGGCTTCGGTCCGGGCATTGCTGGGTTGCCGCTTCGGGGGGCCGTTGAGAGGAGCCCTCATGGGTTGACCGGTCGGGGTTGCGCGAGCAGCGCGGCACCGATAATCACCAGAGTTCCGGCCAGCTGCAAAATCGACAACGTCTGATGCAGAAACAGATATCCGAGGAAGGTTGCGACGATCGGGCTGCCCAAGGTAAGGAACGAGACGGCCAGTGCCGGCAACCTCTCTATCCCACGGAACCAAATCGCATAACTGAGGACAGCGCCCAGGGAGATGAGATAGCCGAATCCGATGGTGTTGGTTCCACTGATGGTGGTCGGCAGCCCTTCGGCGAACAGCGTGAAGGGCAATAGCACGAGTCCGCCTGCGGTGAGTTGCCAGCCAGTGAAGGGCAGTAGCCCCACTCCGTCCGGGCGCCCCCACAGTTTGGTCAGCGTGATGCCGGTAGCCATACTGGCCGCGCCGGCCAGCGCTGCCGCCACGCCGAGAAAATCCAGCGCCGCTGTCCCTTTGAGCACGAGCAACGCGACACCGCCCGCGCCGAGCGCGCATGCCGCCACGTGCGTGTATCGAATTTTGTCCCCGATGAGCATTGCCGCCAAGGCCAGTACAAGCATCGGCTGCGCCGACATGATCATTGCTGCTATTCCACCCGGTAGGCGATAGGCGGCGACGAACAACAGGAAGAGAAACGCGCCGATGTTGAGCGTTCCGAGCACCAGGGCGCGCCACCGCCAGATCCCGATCGGCAGCGTGCGGGTGAAGGTCAGCAGAATCAGGCCCGCGGGAAGCGCCCGCACGGTGGCGGCCAGCAATGGGCGGTCTGGCGGCAACCACTCGGTCGTTACCAGGTAGGTGCTTCCCCAGATCGCAGGTGCCAGCGCCGTCACGCCCACGGTAAGGAGTTGCTGGCCGCTCTTCATGCCAGAGCGGTCGGTGCAGGCCGGTTCGGCGGCAGTAGGTCGCCATTCGATGAATAGGTCGTTCCCCATGCGGCAGGCGCGAGCGCGGTGATCCTCGAGTTGAACAGCCTGGCCGATGTGCCGGAAGAAGGTCTCGATAGAGAGTTAGTTTCCATGGAAGATAAATTACCTTCCATGGAAGGTATAGTCAACGAATGGCTACGGACCGCAACTCGCCCGAACCCGACGCTGTCGATCGCATCGTCGGTCAGTGGCGCCGCGAACGGCCCGACCTCGACCCGAGCCCGATGCATGTGATCGGCCGAATCTCCCGCCTGCACTTGGCGCTGGACGAGCAGCTCTGTCGAGTCTTCAGCGACCACGACCTGGGTCGGGGCGAGTTCGATGTGCTTGCCACCCTGCGGCGCTCCGGTCGCCCGTTCGAGCTGAGCGCCGGTGAGCTGTGCGAGTCGATGATGGTGACTTCCGGGGCGGTCACCAAGCGCGTCGACCGACTCGAGCGCGCCGGACTGGTCAGTAGGCGCGCGGCCGACGACGACGCTCGCGGTCGACTGATCCAGCTGACCGACCGGGGCCGTGAGGTCATCGACGAGGTGGTCGAGCAACACGTCCACAACGAGGCGCGGTTGATCTCCGGCCTCACCGCTGATGAGCGGCTGGCCCTCACCGACCTGCTGCGCAAGTTGAGTCAGACACTGGCTGAGTCGATTGTGTAGCGAAAGTAGTTGTCCTACTGTTCACTTGGTGGCGCCAACTCGGTGAACAGTACTGTCGAACGGGGGTTGGGTCGCCGTGTTGTTTGGTCGTGAGGTCGAGCGTGATCTGATCACGGAGTTCGTCCTCGGACAGGCCGGCGGCGAGCCGGTGTTGGTCGTCCGCGGTGAGCCGGGCGTGGGAAAGACCGCCGTGCTGGATATGGCTGCCGATGTCGCGGCGTCCCACGGCATTCGGGTGTTGCGGGCGGCGGCGCTCGAGTACGAAGCCGATCTGAAGTTCGGTGCGCTGAATCAGCTTTTGCACCCGTTGTTGAACGGAATCGGCGAGCTCAGTGCTGCACATCGGCAAGCGTTGAATGTGATCATGGGGTTGGAGCCGGGGGCGATGCCATCGCAGCTGATCGTGGGCGCGGCGACGCTGGCACTGCTGCGAGCGGCAGCGGGACAGGGCGCTGCGCTGTTGATGATCGTCGACGATGTGCAATGGCTGGATCTGTCCAGCACGATGGCGTTGAGTTACGCAGCCCGGCGCTGGACAGGGATCGGCATCCGGATGGTCGTCGCAGTGCGCACGGATTCCGATGATGGCTTCACCCGCAGTGGTTTCCGTGTCCATGACCTGCCGGCGCTGGACGACGGTAACTCCGACGCGCTGCTGCGCGCCGCGTATCCGGCGCTGACCGCGAATGTGCGTCGACGCCTACGTGCCGACGCGCAGGGTAATCCGCTGGCGCTGCTCGAGTTGCCGGTTGCGTTCGAGAAGGGGAGTCCCCCGGCCAATTTGCCTGCAGTCTTGCCGCTGACCGACCGGTTGCAAAGATTATTCGCCGATCGCCTCGCGGGGTTGCCGGACGGAACGCGGCGGATGTTGTTGTTCGTCGTTCTCGCCGGTGCCGAAAACAGCATGACTTTCGAGGACTGTGCACCCACACCGGCGGGGCTGGCCGATCTACCGCCTGCCGAGCGCGCGGGGGTTGTCCGCGCGAACCCTCGCACAGGCAGGGTGGAGTTCCGTCATCCGCTGATTCGGTCGGCGGTCATCGGGCAGTCGACGAGCGAGGAACGCCGTCATGTCCATCGCATCCTCGCCGAGGCTTTCGCCAGGCAACCACAACGGCGGGCCTGGCATCTCGGGCAGGCGGCAGTCGGTCCCGACGAGGAGATCGCCGCGTCGCTGGAAGCGTTGTCGCAGCAGATGATTCGTCATGGCGACAGCAGGCGCGCGACGGCTGCGATGCTGCGGGCCGCTGAGCTGAGCACCTCGGACTCCGAACGCGCCCGGCGCACAGCGCGCGCGGCCTATCTGGGGACACTGATCACCGGCGACCTCGCCGATACATCCCGCCTGCTGGTGGAAGCGAACCGCACCGAGGTCGGCGAAACACCGTCATTGGAAGCGGCCGTCGCCGCGGCCTCCCAACTCCTCAACGACGAAGGTGACGCCACCACCGCAGGCAGGTTGTTACTCGCGACTATTCGAGTTCACGATCGTGATATCGGTTCCGGCGAGGACACCATGATCGAGGCCTTGCACACGTTGCTGTATGTCGGCTTCTTCAGTGGACGACCGGAACTCTGGAACGACATCAGCGGGGTTCTCGAGCGCGCCGAGCCGCAGCCGACGGACACGCTGTCGTTGCTGCACAACATCTTCGTCAACCCGGTCGAAGCCACCCAGGAAGCTCTGCGACAGCTCAGTGACGCACTCGACAGACTGCGCTTCTCCTCCGATCCACTGCGGATCATCCGCGTCGCGACGGCGGCCGCCTATGTCGATCGCATCGGTGTTGCCCGCGAATCCTTGTGGCGAGTGATCGCCGACGGTCGCCGTGGCGGTGCGATCGCCAAGGCTATCGAAGCCTTGTTTTTGATTGCGCAGGTCGATTTCTTCGAAGGCGACTGGGATGAACTGATCGAGGTCGCCGATGAGGGGCTGCAATTGTGTGCCGAGCTCGGCTACACATTGCTCGCGGGACCCGGCCAATTCCTGCGCGCCCTCGTCGATGCGGCCCGTGGCCACACCGACACCGCCGACCTTGCCGCCGAGGAACTGCTGCTGTGGGCCGCGCCACGGCACCTCGTGACTTACGCCGCCTACTCATCGCACATCCGATGTCTTTCCGCGCTCGGACGCTCAGGTTTCGACGAGGCGTACCGGCATGCGGCGTCGGTCAACGCACCGGGTGGTTTTCCGCGCTACACGCCACACGCGGTGTGGCTGGTGCTCGACCTCACCGAGGCAGCGGCCCGCAGCGGCAGGCTTGTCGAGGCGCGAGCCCACGCCGAGGCCGCTGTCACGGCCGGTTTGCCCGGGCTTTCCGTCAGGCTCCGGATGCTGACCAACGCCGCGCTCGCCGTCACCGATCCACACGACTGGCGCAGGCTGTTCGAGGACACCCTGGCCACTCCCGATAGCGATCGATGGGTATTCGACCGCGCCCGAATAGAACTGCTCTACGGGGAACGGCTGCGTCGAGAGCGTGAACCAGCGGCAGCCCGAGCCCATCTGACGGCTGCGGCCCAGGCCTTCGAACGACTGCAAGCGGTTCCATGGTTGGAACGGGCCCGGTCGGAACTGCGAGCGGCAGGCGAGCCCGCGATACCAGAGATCCGTGGCTCTGTGCTGACGCCACAAGAACAGGCGGTCGCCGAACTGGCGGCGTCGGGACTGACCAACAAGGAGATCGCCGAGCGACTGTTCCTCTCGGCGAGGACGGTTTCCACCCACCTCCACCGCGTGTTCCCGAAGCTCGGAATCACCACCCGCAGCGCACTGCGCGACGCGATGCGCAGACATCCCGGCTGACCTACGTCAATTGACGGATTCAGCAGCCCTGCCACGAACCTAGATTCGGTTGTGCCGAACAGCAATTCAGTGCAGAGGAGACCCCGAATGAGTGCGAATAACAAGACCGTCGTCCTGGTTCACGGAGGTTTCGTAGACGGGTCCGGATGGCGAGCGGTCTATGACGAGCTCACTCGAGACGGCATCAGCGTGCGCGTTGTGCAGAACCCGACCAAGTCGCTCGCCGACGACGCCGCAACCACACGACAGATCCTCGACGACATCGATGGCGAGGTCGTCCTCGTCGGACATTCCTACGGCGGAGCGGTCATCACCGAAGCAGGTACCCACGACAAGGTCGCCGCCCTCGTCTACATCACCGCTTTCGCCCCGGATAAGGGCGAGTCGGTGAACACACTCATCGCCGGCTTCCCCCAAGACGGACCTCAGCCCCCGATCCTTGCACCTCAGCAGGGATACCTATTCCTCGATAGGACGAAGTTCCACGAATCATTTGCCGGGGACCTCTCCTCGCAGGAAGCGGCGTTCCTGGCCGATTCCCAAGTTCCGTGGGGCTTGGACGCGCTCGGCGGGACCGTGAGTGAGGCCGCCTGGCGGCTGAAGCCCAGCTGGTACCTGCGAGCCACCGAGGACAAGATGATCCCGCCCGCGGCGCAAGCCTCGATGGCCGAACGGATCGGTGCGACCGTCATCGAGACCCCGGGAAGCCATGCCGTCTATGTCTCCCGCCCCGACGTGGTCGCGAACATCATCCGAACCGCAGCGGGCGCGGCCCAGCCTCGAACAGAGGCATGATCCCCGATTGGCGGCCACCGGCCGGGTCCCCTGTCTACTCGCGGCCGGCCGGGCGGGCCGTCCACGGCGAGGGTGGTGCCTGTGACATAGCGGCCGCCGGGACCCCGCCAGGTAGGCCACCGCGGCGCGATGTCCTCGGCGGGATACCGACCCCGTGAGCGTCGCTGGTATCCATAATCAGTCATCGATGACAGCGTCTTCCAGACTGAGGTCGTAGTCGTCGAGTTCGGGGTCGTACCCGGTTCTGATGCCAGTCTCGGGTGCCGACGGAAGCGCGCCCGCTCGGCATCCCGCCGGTGGTACGGCGCACGGCTTGAACTAGTGCCCGTACCTACTCAAACCAGGGCGGCACGGCCTTGTGCGTACGCGATGAGGTTCTCTGCGTACGCCGCCGCGTCCCGCTCCGCGAGGCATGCCCGGAATTGGATGCATGCGTCGTCGAGTTGCAGTCCTGGTCCGCGGTCGGCGAGCAGGACGATGATCGCCTCCCAGGTCTCGATCCGCGGGTTCGGGTCGGCCAACAGTTCGTCGAGGTACCGGTCCGGTTCCAGCAGCCGCAGCGCCCGGCGCGCGTAGGCGTGCACGCGCCGGGGCAGCTCGGCGCGGATAGCGTCGATGTCTGCCTGCAGCGCTTGTCGGCCCGGTTGTGTCGGGTCGACCTGTAGAGACCACAACTCGGTGAGGTCATCCGGTAGGCCGTGGTCGCCGATCAGGCCGGGGCCGGTGGCCTGCTCGAGCGGCGTGAACGGGAGACCCAGCTGCGCATTGCGCCAGTTACAGAATTCCCACCAGGCGGTCGGGGTAGCGCTCAAGCTCAGTCCGAATCTGAGCACCTGCTGCCCTCCGGTCCAGGTGCGCAGTGTCCGGGTGCGGCCGACCGACGCCACGCCACCCGGCACGACTCGCACCCAGATAGCCTCCGAGCCGTGAAAGCCATACGGCTGCAGCAGCTTCCCTGCCTCGCGCATCAGTCGGCGCAGCGCCGAGTCCGGTCCGACCATGCCAGCAGACTAGCGGCACGCACCGACACAAACGGATCAGCAAGCATCCCACCATGTTTCGCCCATCGGATGCGACATAGGCTATTTCGGGCCCGAATGATCTCCTTCTGCTGCATCGAGTGCCTGGCCCCCAGGCGGTGAGGTTGGGAGCGGGCTGGGCGACAAGACCGATTGCCACGGGATTGCCCGCGTCCACGGTGGCGACGCCCGGGTTGGGCCCGGGCTGACATCGAGGCGACTGTCGGCGGCTTCAGCTCGATGTCGCCCATTACGAAGACGGCAACCGGAGTGAGCCACTGTAAGCGCAGACTGGCATCGTGAGACCGCGATTTACCGCGAATCTCGTCGGATACCAGGCAGTGACACCCCGAATTATCGAATTCGTAACCCATCTGTGTCTTGATCAACTAGCGAATCGCGACTTACGGTTTGAACCCAACGGCAAATTTCTAGCGACCAATGGAGCGCGAGGCATCCACGGGACGGCTCGGGCTCGGTAAGCAAGCTCGCCCAACCAGCGGGAGCAGGTCATGACATGTTCGAAGCTCATTGTCGCTACCGCTGGCTTCATTCTGGCCGGGGCTGGGGCACTCGATATTCTCGGCGACCAATCGGTTCCCGTCGAAACCGTCCGTATAGCCACCGTCTCGAATAATGCGTCGAGCCCACCCGTGCTCGGAAATGCGCGGATCGATGTGCCACGCACGGTGAGCTGTCCGATCGAACCCGCCGCTGTCGACGACTTGAAGTAGCGCAACCTCCACCGGGATGCTGCTGTGACATAGGCTGATTCACATGGCCGGGATTCGGCTCTATGGGCGCGGCCTGCGAGCGTTGAGGTGATCTTTCGTCAGATCGTAACGTCGGGGGAACGGAGCACGACGCCCGAATCCGGCCATGCGATCCGGTGCGGCTGTGCCCTCGACCGCTGATCGAGCACGATGGACGGCGGGAAGGAACCGTCGCGGTAGAGCCCGAAGTCATCTCCGACGCCAGCGACCCAACGACTCGGTTGCTATCGACGCAGCCGACCTCACGGCGTTCCTTCCCCGCCGTCGGGTGTTTGTACGAGTTTGTGGGAAATCGCGGAGGTGATGAACTCGGGGAGGTCGGGGGCGAAAAGTCTGAGGTAGGTGTCGATCCATTCGTGGCGAGTGTTGAGGAATGGGAAGTCGGTGGGAGCCATATGGCGTACAGCGAGGATAGGCAGGGGGGCGTCGAGTGCCGGGAATTCCGGATTGTGTAGTCCAGGGAAGGTGCAGCCCGGATAGAATTGGCCGATCATCAGACCTTTCTCGACGAACCGGGTTTTCTGGTCCTGTTGAACAGTTTCGATATCGGCGTATTCGGTGATATCGGGAAATACTGCAAGGACGGCCTTGAATTTGGAATCGGGTTCGTCCCGGGGTGGCAGGGCGGGAAACAGTTCGTATAGGTCGTCGACAATGGCGGTTAGGCGCTCGATGTCGATGTAGCGACCATCGATGAACACGACCCACAGGTATCGGCGTTCCATGGCGTGGCCGGTGTAGGGGCAGACGGGGCCGGGTCGGCCGAGGGCCGGGTGGGGTTGGCACAAGTATTCGCGGGTCCACCGGCGGAGTTCGGCAGCGTTGGGGTGCTCGGTCGCACCAGTTGCCGGGTCCAGAGCGAATAGGTTGGACGGTTCGACGCCAGTGCGCGTCCCGATGAGTCGGTAGGTGTTCACGATCGGCTTGTCCTTGCGTGGGTGGGGGCCTCCGGCGAGGAAGTATCGGTGGACCGGAAATGCTCGGCGAGGACCAGTCCGATGGCGCGGAGTGCGTCCGGGTCGGTCATCCGTTCGTGCCGGGCGGGAATGCGATGCTCGGTGATGCGGCCGGTGATGTGGTCGTGCCATGCGAGAGCCGGAGAGGGATCGTCGTCTCTGGGGTCGGTGGCGGAGCTGAAGTAGATCAGGTCACCGTCGAAGGGTGCCGGCCGGTAGTCGCGGGTGAGGTCGATGAGCCGGGTGTAGTCGCGGTGCAGGATCACGAGATGCTCGGGGGTGAGGGCGGTGAAGAGTCCGCCTTGCCGGTGCAGCAACTCGGCCGCGGCCTCGATGGTGAGGTCGGCAGGGAGCTGGGAACCGGTGAGACCGCCGAACTCGGTCAGCAGGTCCACGATGGTGGGTGCGGGAGTGCGGATGCTACGGGCGGTGATGACGCGGGTGTCCATCATCGCCAGGGTCGCGACGGGGTCGCCGTCGCGGCGGAGCTGGACGGCGATCGCGTGGGCGATAGTGCCGCCGAGCGAGTAGCCGAGCAAGTGGTAAGGGCCGTGCGGCTGGACAGATCGGATCTCCCGTACGTAGCGGGCGGCGAGTTGGTCGAGCGTGTCGAATTGTGCGGTGGGGTCGGTGAGTGTGGGGGACTGCAGGCCTTGGACCGGACGGTCGGGGTCGAGGTGCTGCACGAGTCCGCTGAATCCCCAGGCCAATCCGATGGCCGGGTGGACGCAGAACAGTGGCGGGTCGGTACCGGCGGCACGCAGCGGGAGCACGACAGAGAGCGCGTCGCCGAGATCCTGTTCGTCGAGGCCGCGTAGGCGGGTGTCGATGCGCCGCGCCAGCGATTGCGGTGTGGGGTCGGTGAAGACCCACTGCACCGGCACGTCGGCACCGGTCGACTCCGCCAGCCGCGCCACCAGTTGGGTGGCGGCCAGCGAGTTGCCGCCGAGGGTGAAGAAGCCATCGTCGACGCCCACGCGTTCGATGTCGAGAGTCTGGGTGAAGGCGTCGCAGACGGTCGCCTCGAGTGGGGTGGACGGCGACCTGAACCGGGCAGGTCGCCGCTCGGGTGCGGGTAGGGCTTTGTAGTCGAGTTTGCCGGTGGGTGTGAGGGGGATTCGGTCGAGGGTGAGGATCGCGGTGGGGATCATATGGGTGGGTAGTCGGGTTGCGAGGTAGGTGGTCAGTGCGATGGTGTCGGGTGTGGTGTGGGGGGTAGGGACGACGTAGGCGGTGAGTTGGTCGGCGCCGTCGGGTCGGGTGTGGACTGCCACGGCGGCGTAGGTGATATCGGGGTGGCTGCGTAGCGCGGCTTCGATGTCGCCGCGTTCGATGCGATGGCCGTGAATTTTGATTTGCAGGTCGCTGCGGCCTTTGTATTGCAGTGTTCGGTCGGCGGTCCAGGTGACCAGGTCGCCGGTGCGGTACATCCGTGTCCCGGTCGGCCCGTACGGGTCGGGGACGAATCGGGCTGCCGTGGTTGTGGGCTGCTTGTGGTAGCCGCGGGCGAGGCCTGGCCCGGACACGTACAGTTCGCCGACTACTCCGGGTGGGACGGGGCGCAGTCTGCGGTCGAGTACGACAACGGTGAATCCCCGGGTCGGGCCGCCGATTGTCATCGGGCTATCTGAGGTTGTGCTCATAGGAGCGTCGGCGCAGCTAGTGATTGTGGTTTCGGTAGCCCCATAGGAGTTGATTACCGTGCGGTCCGGTGTCCATTGTTTTGCCAGGCCTGGTGGGCACATCTCGCCGCCGAGCATCACAGTGCCGAGGGTGTCGAGTTCATCGGGGGGCAGCGAGGCGAGCACCGTTGGGGTGAAGGCGGCATGGGTGACGTGTTCGGCCTTGATCGACTCGGCTAGTTCGGTGCCGGCGACTACTGGTGCAGGGGCGAGGACCAGTGTGGCGCCGGCGGCTGCAGCACTGAGCCATTCGAGGATCGAGACGTCGAAGCTCACAGAGGCGGCGGCCAGCACTCGAGCGGTCGGGGTGAGGCCGAACCGCTCCCGAGTGTCTGCGGCCAGGTTCGCAATACCGCTGTGGGTGACCACAACTCCTTTAGGGGTCCCGGTGGAGCCCGAGGTGTAGATCAGATAGGCCGGGTGTTGTGGCCGTAGCGTGGAGGTGCGGTCGGGGTCGGTGATCGCAGTGGGGGAGACCGACGCTGTCTTGGCGGCGAAGGAGGGGTCATCGAGGGCGAGCCAGCTGGTGGTGTCCGGTAGCTGGTCTCGGTAGATCCCGAGTGTCAGCCCGACGGCGGCACCGGAATCGGTGACCATGCTGGTGATCCGGGCGGGGGGATGGGTGGGGTCGATCTGGACGAACGCACCGCCGGATTTGGCGACCGCCCACACGGCTATCACGGCGTCGATGGAGCGCGGTAATGCTATGGCCACGAACGATTCCGGACCTATCCCTGTCTCGATCAGTACCCGCGCCCACCGGTTCGACGTTTCATCGAGTTCGCGGTAGGACAGCCTTACGCCGTTGCATACCACCGCTTCCGTGTCCGGCGTCATCGCGGCCGTCAACACCTGCGGCAACACCGACATCACCGCACCGGGCCGACCGCGAACAGGTACCAGCGTGGCTCGCTCAACCGGCGATAGCAGCTGAACTTGGGTCAGCGGGAGGTCGATGTGTTCGGCGATGGTGTCGAGCACGCGCACCATTTGATCGGCGATGGCGTCGATCTGGTGTTGTGTGAACAGTTCTGGCAGGTATTTGAAGGTCAGATGCAGTTGGGTGTCGTGGTGGACCACCAGACCCAGCGGATAGTGCGCGGCGTCGTGTCCGTGCACGTCGAGGACACGCATTCCTGCGATGTCGGTGTCTTCGGACAGCCCGGCCCTATCGACCGGGTAGGACTCGAGGACGGTCACGGTGTCGAACATTGCGCCGGGCCCGGCCACGCGTTGGATCTGCGCGAGCCCGAGGTGGTGATGGTCGAGCAGCAAGGCTTGTTCGGTTTGGATTCGCCGTAGTAGTTGGGCCAGGGTTTCGCGGTGGTCGAGCCGGACCCGCACGGGCACGGTGTTCACGAACAGCCCGATCATCGATTCGACGCCGGGGATCTGCGGGGGGCGCCCGGAGACGGTGGTGCCGAAGACCACGTCCTCGCGGGCGGTGGAAGTGGCGAGCACGATCGCCCAGGCGGCTTCGATGAGGGTGTTGAGCGTGGCCTCTTGTTGCTGGGCCACCGCGACCAGGGCCGCGGTGCGCTGTTCGCTCAGCTGCACCCGGATTTCGCGTGCGGCGATGGTGGGCCGACGGCCGCGGTCCGCGGGCGCCAGCAGAGTCGGTTCGGCTATGCCCTCGAGTGTCTGTGCCCACGCGGCTTCCGCCGCATCCTGGTCCTGGGAGTTCAGCCACATCAGGTAGTCGCGGTAGGGGCGCACTGGGGGCAGCACCGTGGCATCGCTGTCGGTGGCGTAGAGGGTCAGCAGTTCCCGGATCAGCAGTGGCGTGGACCAGCCGTCTATCAGGATGTGATGCATGCTCACCAGCAGTTGGTACTGCTGGGGTGCGGTGCTGATCAGTGTCAGTCGCAGCAGTGGCGCCGCGGTCACATCGAAGCAGGTGCGGCGGTCGGTGTCCATGAGCTGTTCGAGCGCAGCCTCGGTGTCATCGCGCTCGGCCAAGTCGATCTGGGTGAAGGGCACGTTGACGTGCTGGTGCACCACCTGGACCGCTTTCCCGGCGTCGGCGTCGGCGCCGGCGCGCACAAACGCGGTCCGCAGGTTCGGGTGCCGTCCGATGAGAGTCTGCGCGGCGCGGCGTAGCCGGTCCGCGTCGACGTGCCCGCCGAGTTCCAAACAGAGTTGCACGATGTAGGCGTCGAGGGCCCCGTCGGCGAGCTGGGCGTGGAATAGCAACCCCGTCTGCAGCGGCGTGAGCGGCCATATGTCGACCAGTGTCGAACGTTTGGCTTCGAGCCGGTCGATCGCGTCTTGGTCGAGGTCGACGAGGTCGACGTCCGAGGGGGTCAGCCCGCCGGCACCGGGCCCGGACGCGTGGGCGGCCAGAGCGGTCACCGCGTCACACCACAGTCCCGCGAGGTCGGTGACCTCGGCGTCGGAGAGCAGGCCGGTCGGATACTCCCAGGCGGCGGTAAGAGTAGGCCCGTCCGATGTGTCGATGGTGACCGCGTTGATGCCGAGCAGGGCTGCGACGGGTGCGTCAGGATTCTGGACGCCGCCGCCCACAGTGTCGTCGCCGACGGGCATCCACCCGACATCGCGCAACGTTGCGGGAGTGGTGCCGAACCGACCGAGATAGTTGAAGCTCAGCTGGGGGGTGGGCAGTTCACGCAGGATGCGGGCGGTATCGGCGTTGAGGTAGCGCAGTAGCCCATAGCCGATCCCGTGGTTGGGGACCTGCCGGAGTTGTTCCTTGACCGACTTGAGGACCGCCGCGGCCGCAGCCCCTGCGGCGAATGCGTCGTCGATGTCGATATCGGACAGGTCGAGCCGCACCGGGTAGGTGGTCGTGAACCATCCGACGGTGCGGGTGAGGTCGGCACCGGGAAGAACCGTGTCGTGGCGGCCGTGGCTTTCCAGGGTGAGCAGCGCCTCGGTGACGGTGTTGCCGTGGCGGCACTGCCATCGAGTCAGCGCCAGCGCGAGCCCGGCGATGAGGGCGTCGTCCACGTTGCTGTGGAAGGCTCGGGGCAGGGTAGTGAGTACGGCGCGGGTCACCTCGGTAGGTAGCGCCACCTCGACACTGGCGACGGTGGCTTGCACGTCCACGACCGGGTCAATCGGGCGGGTACCGATCGGTGGATCGGCAACGCCGAGCGTGGACCGCCACCAGTCGAGTTCATCGCGACTTTCGGCGGCGGCGTTCAGAGCATGCGCCCAGCGTCGCATCGAGGTGCCGACAGGCGCGAGCCGCGGCTGCTGCCCGACACTGAGCTGAGCCCATGCCGCAGCGAAATCGGGAACGAGGATCCGCCACGATACGCCGTCGATGACCAGGTGATGTGCGACGACGAGCAGCCGTCCCGGCTGTCCGGCCCAATCGAACCAGACC
The DNA here is from genome assembly GCF_046764895.1 of Nocardia sp. CWNU-33. Taxonomy (NCBI): domain Bacteria; kingdom Bacillati; phylum Actinomycetota; class Actinomycetes; order Mycobacteriales; family Nocardiaceae; genus Nocardia; species Nocardia sp. CWNU-33. The sequence continues at coordinate 384,968 of NZ_JBKOQN010000002.1, forward strand.
AGCTGGAGCATGACCCCGGCTGCGGGGTCGAGGCGTTCGGCCGCGGCATTCGCCTCAGCGTCGGCGAGCGTGGCGAAGACGCTGCTGTCGGGTGCCGCATCCACCGGCACGCGCCGGATCAATCCGGCAGCGGGCATCGCGGTCGGTTGTACCCGCAGCGCCCAGCCCAACGTGTGCGCGGGTTCCGGGCGTAGTCGAGACCGCAGCATGTCGTGCTGATCGATTACTGCCTGGACGGTGGCATCGATTCCGGTGGCGTCGATGCCGGTCGGCAGAGTGAGCATCACCCACTGACAGAAACGGTCGAAGCCGCCGCGCTCGAACATCCAACACATGATCGGTGTCACCGGTATCGGCCCTACGCCGCCGCCGGACAGTTCCGTCGGAAGAGAGGTCGCCGCGGTGCTGTCGTCGAGAACGGCGATCTCGGCCAGCCCGGCCACGGTTTTACGCTCGAACACCTCGCGCGTGGAGAACACCACACCCGCCGCCCTGGCCCGAGTCACCAATTGGATCGACATGATGCTGTCGCCGCCCAGGGCGAAAAACGAATCATCGAGACCGACCGTGTCGATACCCAATACCTCGGCGAACAGGCTCGCGAGAGCCGTTTCCACCTCGGTGGCCGGTGCCCGGAATTCGCCGCGGCGCGTGGTGAAGTCCGGCGCGGGCAGAGCGGTGCGGTCGAGCTTGCCGTTCGCCGTCATCGGTAGCGCGTCGAGCACCACGACAGTCGCGGGCACCATGTGCGAGGCCAATCGCTCCCCGACGAACGCGAGGACGGCGGCCGCGTCGAGGTCGGTGCCGGGCTCGGGCACCACATACCCGATCAATCGGTCGCCGATGGCAGGGTCCCGGTGCACAGTCGCTACCGCATCGGCCACAACCGGGCAGGCTCGCAGAGCCGATTCGACCTCGCCGAGTTCGATGCGGAAACCACGCACCTTGACCTGGAAGTCCGACCGGCCCACATAATCGAGCGCCAGACTTCCCTCCGGTAGCCGCAGCCACCGCATCAGGTCGCCGGTCCGATACATGCGCTGCCCCGGGCCTGCGAACGGATCGGCGATGAACCGCGACGCCGTCAGACCTATCCCGTTGCGGTAACCGCGAGCCAGACCCGGGCCCGCCAGATACAACTCCCCGACGACCCCGACCGGCACTGGTCGCAACCATGCGTCGAGCACGACCTGACCGACCCCGTGGATCGGTCCGCCGATCGTCACCGCCTCACCTGCCACCATCGGCGCACCGACATCGGTCATGATCGTGGCCTCCGCCGGACCGTAGGTGTTGAAGAATCTCCGGCCCGGTGCCCACCGTGACACCAACTTGGGTGAGGGCGCCTCGCCACCGATCACGACGGTCCGGAGGTCCTCGAGCCCGTCCGGATCGACCGTCCCCAAAGCGGCGGGCGTCAGCGCGGCATGGGTCACCTTTGTGCGCAACATGATCTGCGCCAGCTCGCCCCCGCCGTAGATGGTCGGGGGCGCAATCACCAGCCGCCCACCCGTTGCGAACGCCCACAGGTGTTCCAGCATCGCCGCATCGAAACTCGGAGACGCGAAATGCAGCACCCGCGCGGTCGGTCCGATGTCGAACCGCGAACCCTGTTCGGCCACCAGGTTCGCCAGCCCTCGATGCGACACCACCACACCCTTCGGCATACCTGTCGAGCCGGAGGTGTAGATCACGTACGCCGCATTGTCGACCCGCACCGGCGATGTTCGCTCCGCATCGGTCACCGGCAACGCCGGCAACCCCGCAACCTCCGCTTCGACCGCCGACTCGTCGAGGACCAACCACGGCACCGCCGCAGGGAGCCGATCACACCACTCCGACAGTGTGATTCCCACCGCCACACCCGAATCGGAGAGCATGTGCTCGACCCGGCTGGTCGGGTACTGCGGGTCCACCGGCACGAACGCTGCCCCCGACTTAGCCACCGCCCACAGCGCTAGTACCGAATCGACCGACCGCGGCAACCCGACCGCAACACTCGCCTCCGGCCCCACACCCCGACCGATCAGCAACCGTGCCAACCGATTCGACTCCGCATCCAGCTCGCCGTACGTCCACCGCCGTTCCCCGCACACCACCGCGACCGCCCTCGGATCGCGCTCCGCCGCGGCCGCCAGCACCTTCGGCAACACCTGCTCCGGCACAGCCGGGTCACCCGACACCGGCGTCAATTCCCGGTGTTCGGCCGGGGAGAGCAGATCCAGCCGGGCCAGCGGCAGATCCGGGTCGGCCGCAACGACGCTGATCACGCGCAGGATCCGCTGCAGGGTTGCATCCATCGTGTCCTGGTCGAAGAGTTCGGGCAGGTACTTGATTTTGAGGTGCAGCCGCGTGTCGACACGCGCAACCACTCCCAGCGGATAGTGCGCGGCGTCGGTGCCGGTCACGTCGAGCAGCCGCATGCCGCCGATGTCGGTATCGGCGGTCAGCCCACCACGATCGATCGGAAAGGACTCGAACACCGTGATCGTGTCGAATACCGTCCCTGGCCCGGCCACCCGTTCGATGTCGGTCAGGCCCACGTAGTGGTGATCGAGCAGCGCGGCCTGCTCGGCCTGGATCCGGTCGAGCAGCTGCCCCAAGCTCTCGGCGGGGTCGAGACGGACGCGGACCGGCAGTGTGTTGATGAACAGCCCGATCATCGATTCGATGCCCGAGATCTGCGGGGGCCGTCCGGACACCGTAGCGCCGAACGTCACGTCATCCCGGGACGTCAATGTGCCCAACACGATCGCCCATGCCATTTGGATCACGGTGTTGAGGGTGATTCCACGGGCCCGCGCGAGGCCGGTCAGCGCCGCGGTCTGTTCCTCGGTCAGTTCGCCGAGCACATCCCGTGATTCGGTGTATGGGCGGCCGGGATCGGCCGGAGCCACCAGGGTCGGCCCGTCGGCGCCGTCGAACGCGCGGGCCCAGGCATCGAGTGACACAGCCGGGTCCCGCCCTACGATCCACGCCAGGAAGTCCCGGTAGGGACGTGTACGCGGCAGTATCGCGGCGTCGCCGTCGGTGGCGTAGAGGATCAGAAACTCTTTCAGGAGCAGCGGCGTCGACCAGCCGTCGAGCAGCAGGTGATGATTGGTCAGCACGAGCCGGTAGTGCTCCGGCCCCGTGGTGACCAGCATCCAGCGGAGCAGCGGGGCGCTGCCAGGGTCGAACCGGGTCGCCCGGTCCGCGGACATCAGTCGATCCCACTCGCGATTCCGTGCACTGTCATCCAGCCCGGACAGGTCGAGCTGCGACCATGGCGCCTCGACGTCTTCATTGACCACCTGCACCGGTCCGGCGGCGGTGTCGGTGACGAATGCGGTGCGCAGATTCGCATGCCGGTCGAGCAGCATCTGCCCGGCTCGGCGCAGCCGCTCCGGATCGACCTGCCCACGCAACTCGAGGACCAACTGCACCAAGTAGGCGTCCATCGACTCCTCGGACACCAGCGCATGGAACAACAACCCCTCCTGCAACGGAGTCAATGGCCAGATGTCGCTCAACGCCGGATAGCTGTCTTCGAGTCGCTGGATCTCGGACTGCCCGAGCCGGACCAGATCCAGATCCGACGGGAGGGAGGTCGCCGCGGCGCTGTCGTCGAGAACGGCGATCTCGGCCAGCCCGGCCACCGTTTTACGTTCGAAAACCTCGCGCGCCGAGAACACCACACCCGCCGCCCTGGCTCGAGTGACCAGCTGGATCGACATGATGCTGTCGCCGCCGAGGGCGAAGAACGAATCGTCGAGACCGACCGTGTCGATACCTAATGCACCGGTGAACGATTCGGCGATCGTGTGTTCGAGGGGTGTTTGGGGTGCTCGGAACGGTGTGGTGTCGGTGAATACGGGATCTGGTAGTGCTTTGCGGTCCAGTTTGCCGACCGGTGTCAGCGGGATGTGGTCGAGCACCATGATGGTGGATGGGATCATGTAGGACGGTAGCCGGCTGGTGAGGTGTTCGGTGAGGGTGGTGGTGTCGATCGAGTGCCCTTGTGCGGCAAGGACATACGAGACCAGTGACTCGGTGCCGGATTCGTTGTGGTGGCCGATGGTGGTGGCGAAGCCGACGCTTTCGTGGGTGGTGAGTGTTGTGTCGATCTCGCCTAGTTCGATGCGTAGTCCGCGGATTTTTACCTGGAAATCGGATCGGCCGAGGTGTTGGATCGATCCGTTGGTTGTCCACCGGACTATGTCTCCGGTGCGGTACATGCGTTCGCCGGGTATCCAGGGGCAGGCTGTGAACCGTTCGGCTGTCAGGGCTGCTCGGTGGTGGTATCCGCGGGCCAGGAGTGTGCCCGCGATGTACAGTTCGCCTGCTACACCGGCTGGTACGGGTTGTAGTCGTTGGTCCAGTATCCATTCCGACACACCGCGAATCGGGCCACCGATCGTGACCGACTCGCCCGCCACCAACCGAGCGCTCTGGTTTGTCGTGGTCGTCGCCTCGGTCGGACCATAATCGTTCACCATGTCGCGCCCACCGCTCCAGCGCTCGACCAACTCGGTGCCATACTGCTCACCACCGACTGCTAGGTGTTCCCACTCTGGTAGTGGCCAACGGGTGTGGTCGATGGTGGACAATGCGGACGGTGTGATGAGGCCGTGGCTGACGTGCTCGCGGTCGAGTAGTTCGGCGAGTTCGTCGCCGCCGTAGATATCGCTGGGTGCGATGACCATGGTCGCGCCTGCGCACAACGTCAGCAACAATTCCAGTACCGATACGTCGAAGCTGGGTGACGCCAAATGCAGAATACGAGAACGCGATTCGATGTTCATGGCATCGTGGTGCTCGGTGGCGCAGTTGCGGAGTCCGCGGTGGGTGACCGCGACGCCTTTGGGTAGTCCGGTTGATCCGGAGGTGTAGATGACGTAGGCGATATCATCGACTCGCAGCGGGCGTATGCGGTCACGGTCGGAGATCGGCTGGGCACTGATGGCAGTGTCGGGGTTGTCGGCTGTCAACCAGTCGACATCGTCGGGTAACCGGGCGCGCACCGATGCCACGGTCAATCCGATGGCCGCTGTCGAATCGGTCAGCATGTGGGTGATGCGCTCGAGGGGATAGGTCGGGTCGATCGGTAGGAACGCTGCTCCCGACTTGGCGATCGCCCATACCGCGAGTACCGACTCCGGCGAGCGTGGAATACCTATCGCGACAATATCTTCCGGGCCGATTCCGCGTTGGATGAGTAGTCGGGCCATCCGGTTGGAACGTTCGTCCAACTCCCGGTAGCTCAGTCGCCGCCCCTCGAACACGATCGCGGTGGCCTCGGGATCTCGAGCAGCTGCCGCGGTCAACAGGTCGGCCAAAGTGGTGGTCGCCGTCGCGGGCGCACCAGAACGCGCCAGTAGATCGGCTCGTTCGGCGGGCTCGAGTACCTCGATCATCCCGACCGGAGTCGTGGGATCGGTGGCGACCGACTCGAGTATCCGGATCCAGCGATGTACCAGAGAATCAATAGTTGGTGCGTCGAACAGATCCGTGGCATAGGTGACCGTTACTGCGATCTCGCCGCTGTCATGGGTGTCGGACAATACGACCTGCAGATCGAAGCGGGACACCTCGTTGGGCAGGTCGACTATCGATATATCGAGGCCGGGCAGTTCGAGTTTCACTTGTTCCAGATTTTGGAATGCCAGCATCACCTGGAAGAGCGGGTGCCGGGATTGGGACCGTTGCGGGGCGAGTTGGTCGACGAGTTGTTCGAATGGAATGTCGGCGTGGTCGAAGGCATCCAGATCGACCTGTCTGGTGCGGCCGAGGAGGTCGGTGAATGATTCGGCGAGATCGATGTCGGTTCTCAATACCAGTGTGTTGACGAACATGCCGACCACGTCGTCGAGTTCTGCTGCGCCGCGCCCGGCGATCGGTGTGCCGATCGGAATGTCGGTGGTGCCACTCAGCCGGGCGAGTAGGACTGCGAGCGTGCTGTGGACCACCATGAACAGTGACGAATTCTGTTGCCGCGCGAACCTTTCCAGCGACTGCATCAACTTCGCGTCCAGCGTGTAGTCGATGGTGGCACCGCGATTCGACGCCACCACCGGCCGCGGTCTGTCAGTCGGCAGACGAAGCTCCTCGGCCACTCCGCCCAGAGTTTCGGTCCAGTACCGGATCTGCTGGGCGCAAAGCGATTCCGGATCGTCGGGCGAGCCGAGGGCGGCTCGTTGCCATAGTGCGTAGTCCGCGTACTGGACAGGCAGCGGTGTCCACGAAGGGCGTTCTCCGCGGATCCGTGCGGTGTACGCAGTCGTCACGTCGCGGGCCAGCGGTGTCATGGAGAAACCGTCCGCGGCGATGTGGTGCACCACAACGGTCAACACGTATTCGGGCTCCTCGCCACCGGCCGTGCGGAACAATCGGGCACGCACTGGTGCCCGGGTGCTCACATCGAAGCCTTCGGTGACGAATTCGGTTACCGTTGCGTCCAGTTGGCTCGGCGGAACCGATACCAGGCCGAGCTCGAAGTCGACCTCGTCGGCGGGTTCGATCAGCTGGATCAGCATTCCGTCGTGGTCCGGGTATCGTGTCCGCAAAGACTCGTGTCTGCGTAGCACATCAACCACGGCCGATCGCAGGGCGTCGACGCTCAACTCGCCACGCAGCCGAATGGCGATCGGCACATTGTATGCCCCCGAACTGGTGTCGTACTGGTTGAAGAACCACATCCGTTGTTGGGCCGGTGCCAACGGCACGAGCTCGGGGCGCGGCCAGGCGATCAGTGGTGGGCGTTGTCGCCCCGTGCCGGCATGCCGCTCGATATGGGTTGCGAGCGCCGCTACCGTGGATGCCTCGAACAACAGCCGCACCGGAACCTCGGTTTCCAGCGCGGCCCCGAGTCGCATCGCAACCCGGGTCGCGACCAAACTGTCTCCGCCCATGTCGAAGAACGAGTCGTCGAGACCGACTGTGTCGATACCCAGTACATCGGTGAACACTCGAGCGATCGTGTGTTCTATCAGCGTCTCAGGCGCTCGGAACGCCTTGTTGTCGGCGTGTACCGGCTTCGGTAGTGCCTTGCGGTCGAGTTTGCCCACCGGTGTCAATGGAATGTGGTCCAGCACCATGATCGAGGGCGGGACCATGTAGGACGGTAACCGGTCGGTGAGGTATTTGGTCAGGGTTGCGGTATCGATCGAGTGATCCGGCGTGGCAACGACATACGAAACCAGCGACTCGGCCCCGGAATCGTTGCGGTGGCCGATGGTGGTGGCGAAACCGACGGTCTCGTGGGCGGCGAGCGTCGCATCGATCTCACCGAGTTCGATGCGTAGGCCCCGAATTTTCACCTGGAAGTCGGAACGGCCGAGATGCTGGACCGCTCCGTCGGCCGTCCACCGAACCACATCCCCCGTACGATACATACGCTCACCGGGTCTCCAGGGACAGGCTACGAAACGCTCGGCCGTCACACCTGCCCGACGATGATATCCGCGGGCCAGCGCAGCACCCGCGATATACAACTCACCCGCTACACCGACTGGTACGGGTTGCAGCCGCTGATCCAACACCCATTCCGAGACACCGCGAATCGGGCCGCCGATCGTAACCAACGCATCCGCCACCAACGGAGTGCCATGGTTCGTCATGATCGTGGCCTCGGTTGGACCGTAAGCATTGAAGAACTCACGACCGTCGGCCGTCCAGCGCCGCACCAGTTCCGGCGGGCAAGCATCACCGGCAGCAACGACGACTCGCAGGTTGTCGAGCCCGTCCGGATCCACCGAAGTCAACGCCGCCGGCGTGATCACGGCGTGGGTCACCCGCTCGCGGCGCAGTAGCTCAGCCAGCTCTGCGCCACCGTAGATGCCGGGCACGACGATCACCATCGTGGCGCCGGCACCCGCCGCAAGCAGCAACTCCCAGACCGATGCATCAAAGCTCGGCGACGCGAAATGCAGGGTCCGCGAAACCGCAGTCACCGCATAGCGTTCCCGCTGTTCGGAACTGAGCGCGGCCAACCCGGCATGCGTCACGATCACGCCCTTCGGCACACCGGTCGAGCCCGAGGTATAGATCAGATACGCTGGATGCTGCGGTCGTAGCGGGGTTGTGCGTTCGGGATCGGAGATCGGCTGGGCACCGAAGTCCTTGTCGAGGTTGTCCGGTATCAACCAGTCGATGTTGTCGGGGAGTCGTGCGCGTACGGATGTCATGGTCAGACCGATGGCCGCTTTCGAATCGGTCATCATGTAGGTGATGCGTTCGGTGGGGTAGGTCGGGTCGATCGGCAGGAAAGCAGCTCCCGATTTGGTGATCGCCCATACCGCGAGGACCGAATCCATAGAGCGCGGCATACTGATCGCGACGATGTCTTCCGGGCCGATACCCCGTTGGATGAGGACCCGCGCTAATCGGTTCGAACGCTCGTCCAACTCTCGGTAGCTCAGCTGCTGCCCGTCGAACACGATCGCCGTGGCATCGGGATCCTGCACGGCCGCCGTGGTCAGCAGGTCGGCCAGGGTGGTCGGCACCACGGCCGGTGCACCGGCGCGTGTCAACAGATCGGCTCGTTCGGCAGGTTCGAGCACCTCGATCGTCCCGACCGCAACCATGGGATCGGTGGCAACCGACTCCAGTACCCGGATCCACCGATGCACAAGAGAATCGATGGTCGACGCGTCGAACAAATCCGTGGCATAGGTGACCGATGCCGTCATATCGCCGCTGTCACGGTCGTCCGACAGCACGAAGTGCAGGTCGAAGCGTGACACCTCGGTAGGCAGGTCGACCACCGACGCCGCGAGACCAGGCAGCTCGAGCTCAACTCGTTCCAGATTCTGGAATGCCAAAAGCACCTGGAACAGCGGGTGCCGGGACTGGGATCGCTGCACAACGAGCTGATCCACCAACTGCTCGAACGGAACGTCGGCATGCTCGAAAGCATCCAGGTCGACCTGCCTGATCCGGCCGAGCAGATCGGTGAACGATTCATCGAGATCGATGTCGGTCCGCAACACCAGAGTGTTGACGAACATGCCGGTCACGTCGTCGAGCGCGGCTGCACCACGCCCGGGGATCGGTGTGCCGATCGGAATGTCGGTGCTACCGCTCAACCGGGCAAGCAGAACCGCCAACGCGCCGTGAATCACCATGAACAGTGACGAATTATGTTGCTGCCCAATCACTTTCAACGATCCAACCAGACCGGCACGCAATGAATAACTCGCAGTGGCAACCCGATTCGATATCGCCACCGGCCGCGGCCTGTCGTTTGGTAGACAAAGCTCCCCGGGAAGGTCCGCGAGCGTGGCGCGCCAGAACGCCAGGTTCTGGCGGCGGCGCCGGATCCGCGCGCCGTGGCGGGCGCTGCTGGGGTGGACCTGCCCGAGATCAGTGCCAGGCGTGGCGGCTGCGAACGCGTCGAGGAACTCCAAAAATCCGGTGCAATGCGCCGACAATTCGGGGCCGGTATAGAGGTTGGGATTGGCCAAGAAGTGGAGAATCGTTCGCGGCGGGTCTCCGGTCTGATATAGGTCGACCAACAAATCCTCGACGGGCCCCGAGCTCAGGAGATGGAACTCCCCGGTCACCGATCCAAAACGGATCTGCTGGGGGAAATACATGACATTCACCATCGGACCCGCGAAACGCCGCTGCCCGCTGTATCCCGCGGCAGCTCGAATGTCGGTGAGGCCGCACCGCTGGTGCCGCAACGCTCCTATCAGGTCGGACTGCACCCGCCGCACCAGCATCGCGACCGTATCCTCAGTGCCGAGCACGATCGGAAGCGGCACGACGTTGACGAAGACTCCCCCCGACCGCCGCAGCACCGCGGTCGTGCGACCCGACACGGGAATATTGACCAGGACCTCGTCTCGCCCCGTCATACGGGCCAGATAACTTCCGAATGCGGCGATCACCACCGCGGCAGGGGTCGCCTCCAACGCTTTCGCGGAATGATCAATCCGCCCTACCGTCCCCGTGGGGAGTTCGCCTTTCGCGACCACACTGTCCGCGCGCGCGGGTGCGTACCCGGTGGCGAGGCTGGACTCGTCCTCGACATCGGCGAGTCTGTCCACCCAATAGGCTTGGTCGCTGGTGAACCGCTTCGACTCCCGGTAACTGCAGTCGGCCTCGTAGAGGGTGCGCAGGTCCGCCGCTCGGTTCGGCTCTGCTGTCTGGCCCTGCACCGCCGCCGTGTACAGCGCCGCGACCCGGTTCATCACCATCATCGCGGCGTAGCCGTCCAATGCGACGTGGTGAATCCTGCAGTACCACAGGAAATGTCGATCTCCGACCTGCACAACCACCCATGCGACCAACCGGTCGCGGGTCATATCCAGGGGTGCGGTGTACTCCCGGCGCATCCACTGCAAGGCCGCGGCCATGGGGTCCGGTTCACCACGCATATCGATGACCGGCCCCGTCGAATCAAGCAACGGGTCGAACAACTGATACGGCTCACCGTCGACCTCGACCAGCCGCAGATACCCCGATTGGAATTCGAGGCCGACTCGAATCGACGTCTCACGCAATACCTCCAGATCCAGATCCCCATGGAACTCGAGATACTGCGCCTCACATATCGGCACATCCGGGCTCAACTGCTGCGCCAGCCACAGCCCCCGCTGCCCCGCAGACAGCGGCACTGGCTGAGTGACCGACACGTTTGGCCCGGTATCCCCGCCCGATCCGGCGTCGGGTGGGAACTGCGGTCGCAGAACGGTCATCACTTGCCTCCAGACCCGACCGCGCCCAGTATAAGCCGACTGATTGGTATGCGCATACCTTCGGACCCATGATCCGCGCGGTGAAATGATGTCTGAATTTGCGGAATTGATAGGGCGCCGCTCTGCGACTTATCCATGAAGATCGTGAGGTCCATCGGGCCCGAATGGCGGCCCCCGTTCGACTCGTGACCATCCGCCTCGGCTCGACATCTCGAGGCACTTACTCGGACACCTCAACGCACTTGACTCGACGCCCAATTGCGGATTGCCTCTGCCTGATCGCTAGGGCGGCCGGCCCGTCGGGATTGATGACCCAGCCACCGGCAGCGAGGGCAATGGCTACCATGACCTGTGTTTTTGATGCGACGTCAGAGGAAATGCGGGTTGGGTCGAAGTGGACCGCAGTGACCTCGAATGCCTCCTCGGGTACTGCGACATGTCGCAGGCGGTGGGGCAGCGGCTTTCGGAAGCAAGGCGGGGGACTTACTCTCCGTGCCTTTACTGTTCTATTCGGACAAATAAGACAAATAAGAAGTAAGGTTCCGACATGCTTCTCCTGATCGTGCTTATTATTTATCCGTATTTCGACGATAATGATGCGGGCACGTTACTCGATGGAGCGTGCACAACGGTATCCTGCGTGCATCGTGGCCTCGACTACTCACCAGAACGGATTATCTGTTCGATATTGCGCTCAGCCAGCGCGCTGATCGTCAACGACGGGTTCACTGTTCCAGTGCTGCCGGGCACAGCCGCCCCGTCCATCACGTACAGGCCTCGATAACCATGCACCCGACCGTGCCCGTCTGTTGCGCGTCCGATCACTGCGCCGCCCAAAGGATGCGAGGTGAATGAGGCGTCCCCACCGATGACCGGTGGGGCGAGGGACAGGCATTGGCAGGCCGCCTTGTCGTTGACCTCCTGCGCTCGCGCGAGGTAGCCGGCAGCGCCGTTTTCAGGCCACTGTAGGTCCACCCGCCCGTCGGCCGGATTGTAGACGAACCGGCCGCGGGTGTCGTCGAGCACTATGCCCAGCGACGCGAGAGTGCCGATGTCGAAAGGCGTTGCGCCGGGGATGAACCAGTTCTCCAGCGACACAGGTGCGCCCGCCTCGTCCAGAATCCGGCTCGCGGACGGCGTGCCCTGCAGACCTACGTCCAACGAGTCGAGCGGCCGTGCCAGGCCGACATCACCGTTGCTGCCCCAGCCTTCGCCGATGTGCTCGTTCAGGTTCGGCAGCGCGCCGGTCTCCCGTGCGCGCACCAGTAGCTCGGAGGTGCCGATGGAGCCCGCACCGAGGAATAGCTTGTCGCAGGTCAGCGTCCGGATACGGAGCACCTCGCCGGTAGGTGCGAGTTTGGTCACGGTAACGGTATAACGACCCGACGCTCCCGGTTCCTTGGCGATGGCGTCCACGCGGTGGCCGGGGTAGATCCGGGCAACGCCGGTGTTCTCGGCATAGCGCAGGTAGTTCTGATTCAGATCGAACTTCGCGCCGTTGGAATTGCCGAGGTTCGAACAGCCGACCGTCGCCGACGGCGTCGATCGTCCGGCCAGTTCGTCGCGGATGACGTTCCAATTCCACATGCCGTCGATGCGCTGCGGCACATAGCCGGCCGCGCGGAACTGATCATCCCAGGCCCGCGCGTGTGCGAACGCGACGGAGTGATAGATGTCGTCCGGGATCGGGCTCGGCCGCAGCATATTTCGGACCCTGGGGTAGTAGACGTCATGCATCTCGTGGTAGTCGACCACACCGCCGAACACATGGTCGAAGAACCGCTGCTCCGGCTCGATCATCACCCCGGTGAACACCACCGAGCCGCCGCCCACACACGCTCCGCGCCAGACGTCGATGCCCGGGTAGCTGGAAACGTCGAGGACACCGCCGAACGGATCGAACGACATGGGGATCCCGGTCACGCCGGTAAAGGAGGTGCGATGCCAGAAGCCGCGACCATCCGGAATCGTGTCGACGGTGAAGATGTCGCGCCACAGATCATTCGGCCAGCGTGACCCACGCTCGAGCACCGCGACCTCGGTCCCGGACTGCGCCAGGCGCAGCGCGGTGATCGACGCCCCGAACCCAGAGCCGACGACGATCGCAGGCACATGGTCGGCCGGATCCGGCAGCGGCGCGAAGATTTCCGGCACCAGTGCGCGGTATACCGCCGCGCTCGGGTTCAGGCCGTCGTCGTCGGCCCGCGCCAGGGACCGGGCCGTCGCCAGCGTGCTTCCACCCGCAAGGCTCAGCATCGTAGCGGCCAGGCCGACGCCCTTGATGAAACCGCGCCTGTCCATTGTGCCGCGCACCTGATCTGAAGGTCGCTCCATCACATCCCCAAACCTCCTGGTGATTCGGAAAACTCGGTAACGCGCGAGCGGGTGGCCGGTACCTGGCGATGATCATGGCGATGTGCATCGTCGGGGGTTGCTGATCCCGGCAAAGTCCGTTCTACCACGCTACCTGCGAACCGGGACCACAAGCCGGAGTCGGTCCGTTCGACCACCGTGTCGGCCATACGCGGCGCCTTCCGGCCCCCTCCGTCACCATCGCCAACGGAGGCTAGCCGAAGATTAGCCGACAGTTCCGTCGGCGGCGCTCTACCATAGGGACAGTCCAGCGTGGGAGGTGACAATGTTAACGCGCGCGTGGATTCGGTGGCTGGTCCTGCATCGCCTGGCAAGGTCCTATCTCGTGTGGTCGGCGCGTCGGGGCGATCCCCTCGCACAGATCCTGGCCGGTCCGGATCGCGGGCTCGGAGCGCCTCGATCCATCGAGGAGATCCGGCGGCGGGGACGGATGCCCACGATATCGAGGGTTCGCGTGACCGCGGACCACGAACTGTGCCGACTAATCCTGCGGGACCGTCGCTTCGGTGTGGTCACGCCCAACAATCGAGCCCTGCCGAAGCCGATCCGCTGGGTGCTGACCAAGACCGATCTGGAACTTCCCAACCTCGCGGAACCGCCCTCGATGCTGGTGACCGATCCGCCGGAACACGCCCACTACCGACGCCTGGTAGGGCAAGCATTCACGCCGAAGGCGATCGCCAAACTGGGGGAACGGGTTGTCGAAGTAACCGATGACCTGCTCGAACGGCTGAAATCGACGCCGCGACCGGATCTGATCGACGACTTCTCCGCGCAGTTGCCCATCGCGATCATCGCCGAGATTCTCGGGTTGCCCGCCGACATGCATTCGACCATGCTGAAGTGGGGAGATACCGGTGCGCCGCTGCTCGACCGAGGCCTGACCTGGACCACTTTCCGCCGCGCCATCGAAGACCTGGCCGAGGGGCAGCGGTACTTCGAACAGCACATCGCCGGGCTCAGCGCCGAACCGGGCGATGATGTGCTCAGTATGTTGGTGACAGGTGGCGAGCTCACCCGACGCGAGCAGGTGGCCAACGCGGCCCTGCTGCTGGACGCCGGATTCTTGACGACGGTGAACATGCTCGGCAATGGAATCGCGCTGCTGACAAGCCATCCGGACCAATTGGACATGCTGACGGCGCGGCCAGAGCTGTGGCCGGGGGCGGTCGAGGAGATCCTGCGCTACGACGGTCCCATACGGATAACGGGCCGGATCGCGAGCTGTGATGTCGACATCGCCGATCAGCACGTCAAATCCGGTTCCCTGGTCCTGCTGTTGCTGGCGGGCGCCAATAAGGACCCCACCGTCTTCCCCGATCCCGAACGATTCGATGTGACCAGGGCCAACGCCGCGGAACATCTCTCGTTCAGCAGCGGGGTGCACGGCTGCCTGGGGGCCAGCCTTGCCCGACTGGAAGGCGCCGTCGCACTGCGCGCGCTGTTCGAGAGGTACCCGGATCTGCGTCTGGACGGCCCGCCGATCCCGCGTGGCCTGGTGAATCTGAACAGCTACCGCTCGATGCCCGCCCAACTATCTGCCGACTAGCTGTTGCGGGTCGTGACGTCGGTGGCATCACGCGGGGTTCCCTGTGAAGGAGATGCCGATTGGGGAATAACGGCAGCTCACGGGCGATGGAAGTACGTCGTGGCGCGTAGTTCGGAATGTGACCGTAGACCGATGTCTCCGGCCCCGCCGGCGGCCTACGGTTTTGTCATGACGTGGAATGAAGTGAGCAATAGCAAGTACGCGCGGCTGACTACTTTCAAGAAGGACGGCACTACGGTCGGAACTCCGGTCTGGGTGGCGCCGGACGGCGACCGTATCGTGGTGTGGACCAACCCCGACACCTGGAAGGTCAAGCGCATCCGGCGCAATCCAGATGTCACCGTCCAGGTGTGCGATAACCGCGGTCGGACCGGTGGCGGGGAGGTCCTCGCCGGGACTGCCGAGATTCTGGGCCCCGAGGGCACCGAGCGAGTGCGCGACCTCGTCGCTGACAAGTACGGCCTTGTCGGCAAACTCGCCATCCGCGGGCACAAGCTGATCAGGGGCGCGGATCGGTCTGTCGGCATCGTCATTACACCTCGCGCCGCCGCTGGGGAGTAAGGGCTCGCCGGTGCCGGTATGAGGGAGCCCATGCTCTCGGCAGTTAACGGAGCCACACGACACAGCAACGCTGGGTATCTGTTTCTTGCGGGCAGTAGCCGCGCCCGCAGGCGGTTAGGAGCGCCGCGATGACGGTGTGGGTCCTGTGTTCGAGCTCGCGCCCAGGGTCGTCAAGCGGATTCGGCGAGGCCGGCTGAGCGCCAGGTGTCAGCGAGTTCTTCCAGGGGAATGTCGAGAACCGCGGCGACGGACACGATGGTGCCGAAGGCGGGGGTGGGGAGGCGGCCGGTTTCGATCTTGCGGAGGGTTTCCGGCGAGATTCCTGCTGCGGCAGCGGTTTCGGTGAGGTCGCGGTCCGCGCGAGCGGCGCGCAGTTGGGTGCCGAGGCGGCGACCGGCCTCGACCTGTGCAGGCGTCAGTGGGAGGCGAACCATGGCATCAGCGTATGAGCGGTATTTAAATACCGCAAGTGGCTGGTATTAAAATACCGCACCGGCTAGGGTGGTATTAAAATACCGAACGGAGCAGGTTGATGGTGGAGCTGAAGAGCCGCGACGAGATTGCGCGGATGCGAGTTGCGGGGGAGTTCGTCGCGGAGATCCTGGCAGTGCTGCGGCAGCGCGCGCAGGTCGGCGTGAACCTGCTGGACCTGGAAGCTATTGCGCGGGAACGGATTCGGCAGCGGGGCGCGGAGTCGTGCTACTGGGATTACGCGCCGTCGTTCGGGCGGGGCCCATTCCGTAACACCGTCTGTTTATCGGTCAATGACGCTGTGCTGCACGGGCTTCCGTTCGACTACGTGCTGCGTGATGGTGATGTGCTGAGCATGGATCTGGCGATCGGCGTCGACGGTTGGGTGGCGGATTCGGCAGTCAGCGTGATCGTCGGCCGGGCCGCGCCGGAGGATGTCCAACTGGTGCGGGCCACGGAGGAGGCCTTGGCTGCGGCAATCGCAGTGGCGTTGCCCGGCAATCGGATCGGAGATATCTCCGCCGCGATCGCGGATGTGGCGCATGGCTACGGGTATCCGGTGAACACCGAATTCGGCGGGCATGGCCTCGGGCGCACCATGCACGAAGACCCGCACATACCGAACGCGGGGCGCGCCGGGTGCGGATACCGGCTTCGGCCGGGGCTGACGATTGCCATCGAGCCCTGGTTCGCGGCTACGACCGGCCAGATCTACACCGATCCCGACGGTTGGACGATTCGGTCGGCCGATGGCTCGCGCACCGCGCATTCCGAGCACACTGTGGCGATCACCGCCGATGGACCGGAGGTCCTGACGCTGGTCGGATGACAGGGCGGCTCAGGTCAGCTTTCTCGGATAGCCAGTCGGCCAGATCGGTGGCCGCGCGCAGTTCTTTCGCTACCGACATGCGCTCGGCCTCGGACAGCTTCATTGCCCGCAGTTCGGTGCGCCACCGTTCGCCACGGGCGGATTCGTTCGTGGCAACGGACAATTCGATCAGCGCGGACAGTGCCCGTGCCTTGTCCGCGCGGGGGGCTTCGGCGCCGAATCGTCCGAGTCCGACCTCGAGTACGCGGATGGCGGTCTTGTCGTCATTCTTGAAGTCACGCAGGATTCGCGCGTTGTCCAAAACCCGTGCCAGGCCTTCGAGCTCACGCGAACCGCCGTACTCGACCTCCGTCGGTTCGTCGCGCTGGATGTAGATCACGGAGTTGCCCACCGGGTCGACCATTGTGAACCTGCTCTGGCCGGGCCGGAATCGGGTGATGCGCGGGCAGCCCTTCGCGGGAACCTTGCCATAGCGGGTGCGCAGCGCCTCGGTGAAGGCGCGGTGCTTGGCGGCGACATCATCGATCATGACCAGGCAGCCGACCTGTTCGGTGGGGAGTTCGGTGCCGCGGGGTGCGGAGGCGAAATGCAGGGCGCAGCCGTTGGCCTCGACGGCGCCGTAGTTGTAGGGGCGGGTCTGCTCGTAGGTGACGGTGTATCCGAGGGTTCGGTAGAAGTCCAGGGTGTCGGTCAGGTTGCCGCTCCAGAGCACTGGAACCGCCGTGTCGCCCATATCTGCCTCCGCACTGCAGTGATCAAATTTGACTACCCGAGGTTAGGGTGCCGTTCTGGCGGAAGTCAAGTTTGAGTAGCATGACTGTTGCTGTGATGAAAGGAGCTCGTTCATGTCGGCCGTGCGGCTGCTCGTCCTCGGTGTGATGCGGTTGCGTCAACCCACCTACGGCTATGCGGTGCGCCGCGAATTGTTGTCTTGGCGTGCGGAAACGTGGACGAACGTCAAACCGGGCTCGATCTATCACGCGCTCAGGCAGCTGACCCAGGAAGGCAAACTCAACGCCTTCGGGACCGAGGGCAGCGATCAGGGCCCCGGCCGCACCCTGTTCGAAGTCACCGAAGCCGGCGAGGCGGAGTTTCGCGCGCTGATGGACGAGGCGCTGGTGAGCATCGACATGGAAGAACTCGGCGCCGCGATCGCGTTCATGGACGCGCTGCCGCGTGCTCACGTCATCGAGAAGCTGCGCGAACAGCGCCGCCGCAGCGAAGCCGTCCGCAACGACCTGCTCGCCATGATCCCCTCGTTCCCCGGCCGCTACGAACCACCACACGCCACCGACCTGCTCGAACTGTGGAGCGGAGTGTTCGGTCACCTGGCCGGGTGGACCGACGGCCTGCTCGAACGGTTGGAAGCGGGCGAATACCGGATGCCCGACCGACCGAATACGCTGCCCTCATGACGAACACGCTCGGGGCCGTCGGCAAGGCGGATTATGTTCTGCTGACAACGTTCCGGAAGGACGGCACACCCGTCGGCACCGCCGTGTGGGCGGCAGCCGACGCAGGCAAGCTGTATGTGTGGACGGTGACCGACAGTTGGAAGGTGAAACGGCTGCGCCGTAACCCGGCCGTCACGGTGCAGCCGTGCAGCGCCTCGGGCAAGCCGCACGGCGAGGTGATCGAGGGCACCGGGCGGGTGCTCGATGCGGACGGCACCGAGCGGGTCCGCAAGCTACTCAAGAAGAAGTACTGGCTGCTCGGCCCGCTGGTAATTCTCGGAAGCACACTGCGCCGTGGCAAAGCGGCCACCATCGGCATCGAAATCACACCCGTCGCCTGACTGTCGCTGGGCACGGTCGGACGATCGGCCGCCGACCATTGCCCACGTCGGTCAGGTCGCCTGACTGACCGAAGACATGTGGAAGTCGGGAATTCGCAACGGCGGCATGGCCGTTCGGGTGAACCAGTCCTTCCATTCGCGGGGGAGCGTGGTCTCGGTCGCACCCGCTTCACTGACGCGGCGCAGTAGATCGATGGGGCTCTCGTTGAAGCGGAAGTTATTGACAGCGGCGGTGACTTCCCCGTTCTCGACGAGGTAGACGCCGTCACGAGTGAGTCCGGTCAGCAGCAGTGTGGCCGGGTCGACCTCGCGGATGTACCAGAGCGTGGTGAGCAGCAGGCCGCGTTCGGTACGGGCAATCATATCGTCGAGATCGGCGTCGGAGCCGCCGGTGAGCAGCAGGTTCTCGGCGGGCAGCGTGGTGGGCGCATCGAATTCGGCGGCGGTGGCGCGCGGATAGACGAGAGATTCGATGACGCCGTCGCGCAACCAGTCGACCCGCTGTGCGGGCATGCCGTTGTCGAAGACCGAGAGCGCCTCCGAGGAAGCGGATGTCGCGACGAACGGACGGTATTCGAGACCACCGGCCCACGGGTCGGAGTACAGGGTCAGCGGAATGTCGGTGAGCCGCTCACCGATTCGGGTACCGCCCGCGCGGGCAAAGGCGGTGTGACCCTCTTGCGCGCCGCGGCCCTCCATCTCCCAGGCCATGTAGATCATCAGGTCGGCGACTGCCGAGGGCGGCAGCAGGGTTTCGTAGCGGCCCGCGGGCAGCTCGACGCGCCGCTTGGACCAATCGAGGCGACGAGCGAGCTCGGTGAGCAGGCGGGGAATGGCGACATCGGTGAAGTCCGCGGTGCCGACACCGACCCAGGCGCTGGCCAGATCGGCCCCCTCGCCGCGTTTTCCATTGATCTCCACCGAACCGGTGGGCTGCACGAACCGGCGTCGGATACCGGTCGAGGTGCCGAGCCAGGTGGTGTGGATCTGGTGATGGGCGAAACCGTAGAGGCGCTCGGCACCGTCGAAACCCTTGGACAGGTCGCGGGCGAGGTCGGTGAAAACCTCGATGCCGGTGCTGCCCGGCGCCGCCGCCCAGTCGGCTGCGTCGTCGATGTCGGGGGTGAGCAACGGCATCGCGTCTTTGGCGGGTTCGGCGGTGCGGGCGGCTGCCTCGCTGGCACGCACGATGGCCTCGATGTCCTTCGGGTCGACACTGGTCGAGCTGATGCTGCCGACCCGCGCGGAGTTCGGTCCGTCGCGGAAGACCGAGATCACCGCCCAGTCGCGGGAAATCGAGGAGCCGTTGGTGGTCATCGAATTGCTTGCCCACCGCAGTGAAGCCTCGTTGGCGTCGGTGACGATCACTATTGCCTCGTCCGCGCGCGAGAGGGCGAGCGCCTGCTCGACGACCGCGCCCGCGGGCATCAGGCCGGTACCGATCGCGTTCACTGGCCCGCCTCCGTCCGGGTGTTGAGAATGTTGATGCCGCGCACCAGAATCGATGGGCAGCCGTGACTGACCGCGGCGACCTGACCCGGCTGGGCCTTGCCGCAGTTGAACGCACCGCCGAGCCGCCAGGTGGACGGTCCGCCCACGGCCTCCATCGAGCCCCAGAAGTCGGTGGTCGTCGCCTGGTAGGCGACGTCGCGGAGCTGGCCATCGAGCTTGCCGTCCCGGATACGGAAGAACCGCTGGCCGGTGAACTGGAAGTTGTAGCGCTGCATGTCGATCGACCACGACTTGTCGCCGACGATGTAGATGCCGTTCTCGACGCGCGAAATGAGTTCTTCGGTCGTGGTGTCGTGGGTGGGATCGGGTTGTAGCGAGACGTTGGCCATGCGCTGGATCGGAACATGGTGCGGCGAGTCGGCGTAGGAGCAGCCGTTCGAGCGGTCCAGCCCGAGACGCGGAGCGAACACGCGGTCGAGTTGGTAGCCGACGAGGACGCCGTCACGCACCAGATCCCAGCGCTGCCCAGCAACGCCTTCGTCGTCGTAACCGACGGTGGCAAGACCGTGCTCCTGGGTGCGGTCGCCGGTGACGTGCATGATCGGGGTGCCGTACCGCAGGGTGCCGAGCTTGTCCGGCGTCGCGAACGAGGTACCGGCGTAGGCGGATTCGTAGCCGATGGCGCGGTCGTATTCGGTGGCGTGGCCGATGGACTCGTGGATGGTCAGCCACAGGTTGGTCGGGTCGATGACCAGATCGGTGGGGCCTGCCTGCACGGTCGGGGCTTTTACCTTCTCGGTCAGCCACCCGGGGATCTGTGCGAGCTCGCCGCCCCAGTCCCACGTGCTGTCCGTGCCGGTGAGGTACTCCCAGCCGCGTCCCGCGGGGGGCGCGAGGGTGCGCATGGTTTCGAAGACGCCCGCCGCGGAATCGACGGTGATCGCCTCGAATTGCGGATACAGCCGTACCCGCTGCTGGGTGATGGTCGAGCCCGCGGTGTCGGCGTAGAAGGTCTGTTCCTTGACCTGCAGCACCGAGGAGGTGACGTGGTCGACGCCGTCGGCGGCAGACAGTCGGCCCGAATAGTCCTGCAGCAGCGCGACCTTGTCCGTGGTCGACACCGCGAAGGGGTCGATGTCATAGGACGACACCCATCGCACATTGTCGTAGCGGGGCTCCGCGGCAAGCTCGACGCGCTCACGGTTCAGCGCACGCAACGTCGTTGCCACCGTCACCGCGCGGCGGGCCACCTCGGTCGCGGCCTGTGGGGTGAGCGCGGCGTGCGAGGCGAAGCCCCACGTGCCGTCGACCACCACGCGGACCGCGAAACCGAGATCGGTCGCATTGGTGATTGCCTCCACTCGGCCGTCTCGCAAGCGGATCGACTGGGTGACCAGCCGGTGCACTCGCAGATCCGCGTGCTCTGCCCCCGCCGCCTTCGCCGCGGACAACGCGGCATCGGCGAGCGCGGTCAGCGGCAGCGAAAGGAACTCGGCGTCCACATCCTTGGAAGTCGCGATGCTCACCCGGACCAACTTAGTCGCTCCCCTCGCTACAGTGGCGCAGCACCGCAAATACACGCCGCGCGAGTATGCCTACGGCGCAATGTTGCATGAACTGCAAAGCGGCACACGATGCTTGCGCGGTGCCCCGTATCGCGACAGCCCAAAACGCTTGAATGGGTGAATGTTCGGCCGAGCCCTGGCGAACCGCGACGCACAGATCAGAGGTTCGTTGCTATCGGAAGTGCATGCTGCAGGACGCCGCGCCGGTCGTCGCAAATCGGGGTGGACGGGACTTCGACCATCGCAAATGGGTAACGGCACGCGCGAAACCGTCGCCTACCGTACCCAAGTCGCCAAATGCCGTACTGTGCCCGCGTGCCGCCATCCGCCCTCCGCGATCGCAAACGAGACCGTACCCGCCGCGCCCTCCTCGAGGCAGCCGTCGAACTATTCGAGAATAGAGGCTACGAGGAAACGACGGTGGCCGACATCGCCGCCGTGGCGGAGGTCGGCACCCGCACGTTCTTCAATTACTTCGCGAGCAAAGAAGAACTGCTGTTCCCCGAACAGGACGAACGCGTGCGCGCGGCGGTGGCCGCGATCGCCAGCCGTCGCCCCGGCGAACGTCCAGTGGAGGTGCTGCTGCGTGCGCTGCGCGCGGCGGGCGACAATCCCGGCGAACATCTCGTCGACGATCTGAGCGCGCGGATCGCCGCATTGCGCGCACAGGTCTCGCGGATCGTGCCCGCGGTGAGCGGGCGTGCGGCGCACGCACAGTTGGTCGCCCAGCGGGAGATCGCCAGGCAACTGCACCACGCGTTTCCCTCGGAACTGGACGAGGTCGGCGCCGCGGCGCTGGTCGGTGCGGTCGTCGGGGCTGTCTCCGGTGCGCTCACCGTGCTGTTCCAGAGTCCGCACGCCGGTGCGGAGGACGGCGAGCGACTGCACCAGCACATCCACGAAACGACTTCGCGGGTGCTGCAACCCTGGCTCGCCTCGAACTCCACCATGCACGCCCATCCGGTCGGCTGAGCACTGCGCTTGCCTCGTCAGCCGAATTGCTGCCAGCCCAACCGAACCACCATCACGATCACCACCACGAGCAGCACGATCCGCACGAACTCCGCGCCCTTGCGTAAAGCCATGCGTGAGCCGGCGATCGCGCCCGCCACATTGCACACGGCCATGGCCGCGCCGAGCCCGAACATGATGTGACCGGTCACGCCGAAGAAAATCAGCGCGCCGACGTTCGACCCGCAGTTGATCACCTTCGCCATCGCCGCAGCCCGCACGAACTCGGTGCCGAGCAGCGTCGCGAAGGTGATGATCAGAAACGTGCCGGTGCCCGGTCCGAGCAGGCCATCGTAGAAACCGACGAGCCCGGCGGCCAGCGCGACCACCAAGATGAATTTGCGCCGCGTCGGCGGATGCGTCGCGATCGTGACACCGATCGCTGGGCGCAGGGTGACGAAGACCGCGACCCCGACCAGCACCACCATCACGATCGGAATGAACAGGTCGCGGTCGATGAGGGAGACCGCGGCAGCACCGGCCGCGGCGGCCACCGCGGCGATGCCCGCGGCGGGCAGCAGTACCCGCCAGCGCATCGGAACCTTCCGCGCGAAGGTCGCTACCGAGGCTCCTGTGCCCGCGACGGCCGCGAATTTGTTTGTGCCGAGCGCGGTTTGCGGCGTGATCCCAGGCGATACCAGGAACAGGGTCGGCAAGATGATCAATCCGCCGCCACCGACCACCGCGTCGACCCAACCCGCGGCCGTAGCGGCAACCAGTAAGGCGGCCCAGTCTGCAAAATCCACGCGGTCAGGAAACCAGACGGGCGGGGGTCGGATCGTCGGCACCCATGTGCTGCGGCGGTCGACCTGCCGCTGCGCGCGGATCTCCCGAGCGTTCGCCATGCGGGAGCTGGGGTCGCCGGGCATGCCCGAGCCGGGGTCGGCCGCATCGATGAGATCGGCGGGAGCGCTGGTCTGTGTGGGTCGGGCCGACATGCGCGGAAGGTCGAACCGGCGCGCCGAGCTGATCACGCCCGGCCGACACGCGGGATCTCCCGATCGGCCCATCGAGTGTGTCCGAGCCCGACATAGGCTGATATTTGTGCGCCGATTCAGTCTGTGGCTTCGCGGTAGGCCCCTTGTCGCGGATTCGGGCCTGGCCATGGCGTTGTTGCTGCTCGAGGTGCTCGGCGTGGCCAATTCCGATCACAAGCTCGCCTATCTCGGCATCGGGGTGCTGCTGCCCGGTCCGGTGGCCTTCCGTCGGCTGTATCCGCGTGCGATGGCGGCAGCGATGCTAGCTCTGTCGATCACCTCCACGGTGGTCGGATATTTGGCGGAGGACAAGGCCGACCACATCGCACTGTTCGGGCTCGGCATCATGCTCTACACACTGGTCGCCTATGTCGGCCGCCGCGAGGGTCTGTGGTTCGCGGCTGGACTCGCGGTGGACAGCAGTTTTTCCTTCCTGCTGTTACACAAGCCCGCGGGCAGCGACGCCATCTTCACCGCGATGTTCTTCCTGCTGTGCTGGACGCTCGCGGAATTCATCGGTGCACGGCACGCCTATGACACCGAGGTCGCGGCACGACTCGCGGTCGCCGACTACGACCGGGAACGGCGTGCGCACGACGCGGTGTCCTTCGAACGCACCCGTATCGCGCGTGAACTCCACGACGTCGTCGCGCACGCGGTGAGCGTGATCATCGTGCAGGCCGACGGCGCGAGGTACGCACTGCGTCGCGACCCCGACGCCGCCGAGCAAGCCCTCACCGCCATCGCAGGCACCGGCCGCGAGGCACTGCGCGAACTGCGCCGCACCGTCGCGCTGCTGCGTATCGAACCAGCGCTCGAGCAGGTGCCGCAGCACGGGACCGCTGGCATCGCCAAGCTCGTCGAGATGATGCGCGGCACCGGCCTCGCCGTCGAACTAGAGCTGACCGGGGAACTCGACACCATCCCGCCCGAGGTCAGCCTCGGTGTGCACCGCATCGTCCAGGAATCACTGACCAACACCCTGCGCCACGCAGGCCCGCACCCGAAAGCCTGGGTCCGGGTGCTGCGGCGGGAGACCGACGTCCTGATCGAGGTCACCGACTCCGGCGGTATCCCGGTCCAGGACCCGAACGGCAACGCGATCAAGGGCGGCGGTATGGGGCTGGCCGGAATGCGTGAACGCATTGCCGTCCTCGGCGGCACCCTCGAAACGGGCCGCGCTACCGACTGCGCCTGGCGCGTGTGCGCGACTATTCCGCTCGACATCTCTGACGAGACCTGAGGCTGAGCCGGAATCATCCAGCAGTGCAACGGCTTCCGTGATGGGGCAGCCGAGACTGCCGGTCCGGGAAGGAAACAGGGCGGCACGGGATCGGAAGGTGGGCGAGGCGGGACCGGCGGGGTGGACCCGCAGGGACGATAGATTGGGCAGGTGCCGATCACTGTTCTCGTTGTCGATGACCAGGAACTCATGCGCATGGGGTTGAAGATGGTGCTGGGTGCGCATCCCGACATCGAGGTGATCGGAGAGGCCGAGAACGGCGCCATGGCGGTGTCACGAGCCAAGGAGCTGCGGCCGGATGTGGTGTTGATGGACGTGCGGATGCCCGTCGTCGACGGTGTCACCGCGACCGGGCGGATCGTCGATGCCGGCGACGGCTGCCGAGTGCTGGTGATGACG
Source organism: Nocardia sp. CWNU-33 (assembly GCF_046764895.1). Lineage (NCBI taxonomy): Bacteria > Bacillati > Actinomycetota > Actinomycetes > Mycobacteriales > Nocardiaceae > Nocardia > Nocardia sp. CWNU-33. The sequence continues at coordinate 409,875 of NZ_JBKOQN010000002.1, forward strand.
ACGTTCGATCTCGACGAGCACGCTTTGGGGGCGCTGCGGGCGGGGGCGAGCGGCTTCCTGCTCAAGGACACCCCACCCGAGGATCTGATCTCCGCCATTCGGAGCGTGGCGGCGGGGGACGCGGTGGTGTCGCCCAAAGTGACCAAGCGGCTACTGGATCGGCTTATTGCCGACGACCCGGGTGGGATGCGTGACCCCGGTGTCCTCGACGTGCTGACCGCGAGGGAGCGAGAGGTGCTCGAGCAGATCGCCGCCGGTCGCTCCAATGCGGAGATCGCCGAGCAGTTGTACCTTTCGGAGGCGACCGTCAAGACGCATGTGGGTCGGGTGCTGACCAAACTCGGACTGCGCGACCGAGTCCAGGCAGTGGTGCTCGCATACGAGACCGGACTGGTTCGTCCTGGCGGGTGATATGGGTCGGCAAGCGGCAGATCTCAGCAAGCTATCAGCCCGGTTCGGGAGAAAATCCGCGCTGTGGTGCGTTGGATCGGGTAGATCGTCCGAAAGGATCGCCATGCCTGCCGTGTTGTTCGTGCTCTATGTGGTCGTCGAGATCGCCGCGCTCATCGGCGTCGGCCAGTTGATCGGTGTCGTGCCCACCATCCTGCTGCTGATTGCGGGATCGGCCGCGGGCATGCTGCTGTTCGGCTCGCAGGGCAGGCGGGTGTTCGAACAGTTCCGACGCGCAGGCCGCGGTGAGATCGCCCCCGGCACCGCGGCTGCCGATGGCGTGCTCGTCGCCGTCGGCGGCTTGCTGATGTTCATCCCCGGCCTTGTCACCTCGTTGTTCGGTCTGCTTCTGCTGCTGCCGCCGACCCGCTTCCTGGTCCGGCCCGTGGTGACCGCGTTCGGTGCGCGCCGCTTCGGCCGCTTGGCCGCGGCGATGCCCTACCGCGGTGTCGTCATCGACGGTGACGACATCATTCGCCGCGACGATGTCGTCGACGGTGTCGTCGTCACCGAGTGGTACGACGACGGACGGACCAGCACTCGCCGCGCGATCGACCGCGGCTGACCCATCGCGCTCGCACCGCCGAAGGGCATGCTGTGGCCTAAGGTCTACCGACATGTCTGATCCGGAGTCACTCGCACAGGTCCGCTCTCGCATCGATGCGATCGACGCGGACCTTGTCCGGCTCTTGGCCGACCGCCAGGAACTGGTGCGCATGGCCGCCACACACAAGACCGATGAGCACGCGGTGCGAGCGCCCGCCCGGGTAGAGCAGGTAGTCGCCTTGGCGCGGGAGCGCGCCGCCGCGGCGGGGTTGGCGCCCGCGGTCGCCGAATCGGTATGGCGGGCAATGATCGGCGCCTTCATCGAACTCGAACTGGCGGAGCAGGCCGCGATTCGCGACCGGTTCGGCACGTAGCGCTTTCGACCGCTGGGCACCCGCCTACTTCCCCACGGCGGTCCGAAGGGCTATCGTGCCCAGATGGCCACCGAGCAGCTCACCGTGACGGTGAGCCAGGAGTTGGCCGCAGCCGTCAGGCAGGCGGCGGCGGCTGCGGGACAATCTATTTCCGGATTCACGGCCGCGGCGCTGCGGCTGGAGCTCATTGCTGTGGAGGCGGGTTGCCGCGCTTCGGGCAGTGGGCACGGTTCGTCGCCGCCCGCGTATGCCGAAGTCATGGCGCTGTTGGCGTTGCCGCCCGACGAGTCACCGCAAACGGCGCTGAAAGGCTGACGAGCCACATACGGCAGACTGGTCTCCCGTGAGTACCCAGTTGCTGATCGGCGGTCGCTTCTACAGTTCAAGTTCACCCGACGCGACGGCGATGGCGGTGACCGACGGGACCGTGGTGTGGCTCGGCGCTGAGCAACCGGGCCGGGCGCTGCATCCCGATGCGGAGATCATCGACCTCGGCGGTGCGTTCGTGGCACCGGCGTTCGTCGATCCGCACGTGCATGTGACGGCGCTCGGCTTGAAGCTGACGGGGTTGGACCTGTCGCTCGCGCGTTCGCTCGCCCACTGCCTGGAACTGCTGCGCGAATACGCGACCGCACATCCCGAAGGGGCGATCCTCGGTGACGGCTGGGACGAGACGCGCTGGGCCGAAGGCAGGCCGCCGACTATCGAGGAGATCGACGCTGCGGCGGGGATCGGCCGTCAGGTCTACCTGTCACGGGTCGACGCGCATTCGGCAGTGGTGTCCACCGCGCTGTTGAACGCCGTGCCCCAGATAACCGGCGCGACCGGATTCACCAGGGGTGAACCCTTGCGCGCCACCGCGCATCACCTGGTGCGCACGACCGTGCTCGCGGGATTGGATCGGGCCCACCGTGATCGGGCCCGCCGGGCGGCTCTGGATGCCGCGGCCGCCCGTGGCATCGTCGCCGTGCACGAGTGCGCTGGACCGGAGATCGCGGGCCGCACCGACGTGCGCGAACTGCTCGGGTTCAAGCACGGTGTGGAAGTTCGGGCGTACTGGGGTGAGCTGGTGCGCACCGCGGACGAGGCGCGGGCCCTGGCCGGTGAACTCGGTGTGCATGCACTGGGCGGCGATCTGTTCGTCGACGGCTCGCTCGGTTCGCACACCGCCTGGCTGCGTGAGCCGTATGCCGACTCCAGCGGCTCCGGCATCGGCTACATCGACGCGGACGCGATCGCTGCACACGTGCAGGCGTGCACCGAGGCCGGCATCCAGGCGGGCTTCCATGTTATCGGCGACGCCGCGATGGACGCGGTGGTCGCCGGATTCGAGCGGGTGGTGACAGCTCTGGGCGGACCGGCCGTCGCCGTGCGCGCGCACCGCGTCGAACATGCGGAAATGATCGATGCCGAGCAGATCGGCAAACTCGCCGCCTGGGGTGTAATCGCCAGCGTTCAACCCGCTTTCGACGCGACCTGGGGCGGGCAGGACGGAATGTACGCCGCCCGACTCGGTGGCGACCGCGCCGCCACTTTGAATCCCTTCGCCGCGATGGCCGCTGCCGGTATCGCGCTCGCGATCGGATCGGACGCACCGGTCACTGCTCTCGACCCCTGGTCGGCCGTGCGCGCCGCCGTACAGCACCGTACTTCCGGCCACGGTCTCTCGCCGCGCGCCGCCTTCGCCGCAGCAACCAGGGGAGCGTGGCGAGCAGGCGGAGTTCGCGACGGCATCGCGGGCACGCTGATCCCCGGAGCTCCCGCCTCCTACGCGGTGTGGGACGCCGACGAACTCGTCGTCGCCGCAGCCGCCGACACGGTCCAGCGCTGGTCCACCGACCCGCGTTCCCGAGTCCCCGGACTGCCCCCGCTGGACCTCGATGCGGCACTGCCGACCTGTTTGCGCACCGTGCACCGCGGAGTAACGATTCATGAAGCGTGAAACCGGCGGTATCACAATGACATCGGATCTCGATGCCACCGCGCGGCCTGCATCGCGGAGCGCGCGACCGTGACGAACTCAGCAGGCCGCGGGTCGATGCGATCGGATTTATGGTCGATGGCCAGTGGGGACCCGGTGGGAGACGGGCCGATGGGTCTGGTGGCGGAAGGCGGCCACCGGTGAACCGCGAGTGGGTCGCTGCCGTGTGGCGGTATCTCACGACCCTCATCGGACGGCATCCGGTGTGGTGGCGGTCGGTGTCGGCGGTGCTCGCGGGTGTGTTGTTGTTCGGCAGCTTCCCACCGCGCCCGTGGTGGTTCCTCGCGCCGCTCGGCATCGCGGTGCTCACGCTGACGGTGCGCGGCAGTGGCAGGCTACGCGGCGGATTCGGCTACGGATTCCTCGCCGGCCTCGGGTTTTTCGTTCCACTGCTGCCGTGGACGGGGATCTACGTCGGCCCGGTGCCGTGGCTGACGCTTTCGACAGTGTGTGCGGTGTATATCGGACTTTTCGGACTGCTGGTGCGCCTGTTGTGCACGTTGCCTGCCTGGCCGCTGTGGGTCGCGCTGGCCTGGACGACGACGGAATGGGTCCGATCCAGCTTTCCCTTCGGTGGGTTTCCGTGGGGCCGTGTGGCATTCGGTCAGGCCGACGGATGGTATCTGCCGTTGGCGATGCTCGGCGGCGCTCCGTTGATCGGCTTCGGGGTGGCGTTGACCGGTGCTGCGGCGGCGGCACTTGTTCTCCAGCTGCGGATGGCAGCGCGTGCAGACGCCGAAGCAACCCGTAGCCGGCCCACTCGCCTCGGGATTATTACTGCGGCAGTAACTCTGGCTATCATGCCTTGCGCCGGAGCGATCCTCCGGTCCGCGCTGCCCGACCCGGAGGATGGCGACCGGATGATCACGGTCGCCGCGATCCAGGGCAGCGTGCCGCGGCTCGGGTTGGACTTCAATGCGCAGCGGCGCGCCGTGCTGGACAACCATGTCCGGCGTACCGAGGAATTGGCTCGGGGAGTCGCGGCGGGGCAGGTTCGCAAGCCGGACATCGTGATCTGGCCGGAGAACTCGTCGGACATCGACCCATTGCGCAACGCCGACGCGGGCGCGCTGATCACCGAGGCTTCGCAGCAGATCGGTGCGCCCATTCTGGTCGGCGCGGTGCTGGTGAACGCCGACCGCACGACGACCAATTCGGTGATCGTATGGAACGGCGCGGCGGGTCCGGGGGAGCGGCACGACAAGAAGATCATCCAGCCGTTCGGCGAATACCTGCCGATGCGCAGCTTCTTCCGACTGTTCTCCGAATATGCCGATCGTGCCGGATATTTCGTGCCCGGTCACGGCGACGGTGTGGTGCGCGCCGACGGCGTCGAGATCGGTGTTGCCACCTGCTATGAGGTCGCCTTCGATCGGGCCTTCCGTGATTCGATGCGGGCGGGCGCCCAACTGCTGACCGTGCCGACCAACAATGCGACCTTCGGCGACAGCGAGATGACCTACCAGCAGCTGGCCATGTCGCGCGTGCGCGCGGTCGAGCACGGCCGCGCGCTCGTCGTCGCCGCGACCTCCGGTGTCAGCGCGATCATCGGGGCGGACGGTGCGGTACAGCAGGAGACCGCCAAGTTTGTGCCCGCCGCGCTGGTCGCCGAGCTACCCGTGCGCAGCTCGATGACATTTGCGACCCGAATCGGACCCGCGCCGGAACTGCTCTCGGTTATCCTGACCACTGCCGCTGTGGTGTTCACGGTTACCCGGCGGCGCAATGCCCGCGGTAGCACAGCGACCGGTGCGGATGCTTCCCTCGATGAGCCGGTCGGTTGATCCTGGCGCGCGTTCGATCCACGCTGCCGCCGATGGTTCCATGCGGCGGTTGATCTTCTCCACGCAGCGATGACACTTCCAATAACCGAACATTCGGTATCTTTTGGGGCAGGTGTGACTGGCGGATGCCCGCCCCGCGGTCCTGTGCACCATTCGCCATGCTGTAGCCAGAACTGAGATTTACTGCCCCGCTTGTCGCCATATCCCGCCGTCTAGGGCCTATTTTCGCCGAAATTGTCAGTTTGCGGAGACGTAGCTGGCGAAAGTGGCTTGCCGCCAACGGCGTTGGATGTGAAACAAATCCAAAACGTCGGCCATCCGGCCGATGTGATGCTCCGAATCATAGGGCGTGGATCACGTCCTACGGCTGGCGCGTGCGCGTCTGCTGTGGCGGTGCTCGGGGAGTGCGTCAACAGCGGCAGAAATGGAGTGATTGATGAGTTCATTGGCCACGGACCGTGTAGCCCAATGTTCTTCCGGTGAATTCTCGGCCCAGCCCTTTGCACTCTCGCCCGCGCAGACGGCCCTGTGGTATGCGCAGCGGATCCGCCCCGATGTGCCGCTCACGATCGCTCAGTATGTCGAGATTCACGGCGATCTCGACATCGGCATGCTGCTCTATTCGATCGAACGTTTCGGCGCCGAAACCGAGGTCGGCCATGTGCGCCTGGTCGAGATCGACGGTGTCCCGCACCAGGTGATCGATCCGGAACGGCGCCCGGGCTGGGCCAGGATCGATCTGCGCGAGGAGGCCGATCCGCACGCTGCCGCGCTGCGCTGGATGAACGAGCATGCCAGCTCGCCGATCGATCTGGAACACGATCCCCTCACGGCCAATGTGGTGCTGCGGACCGGCGATTCGGACTACATCTGGTACGCACGTGCCCATCACATTGTTATCGACGGCTACGGTGCGATGAATGCGCTGACCCGCACCGCCGAGATCTACACCGCCATCGAGGGCCACACCGAACCGGTGGTCTCGCGGGCAACGCCACTGGCCACGATCTACGCCGACGCGTCCACCTACCGCGATTCGAGCCGGTTCCGCACCGACCGCGAATACTGGCACGAGCAGTTGGCGGGTGCGGGCGAGCCGATGACGCTGTCGAACGTGAACGACACCACCGCGGGGCTCGAAGCGGGCAGGCGACGCGCCACGGCTGTCCTCGACGACGCGACCTCGGCGGCGATGGACGCGGCGACGGCCGCGTGCGAAACACACAACTCGACCCTGTTCGTCGCGGCGCTGGCCAGCTATGTGCGGTCGGTGACCGGCAATCCCGACGTGGTACTGAGCCTGCCGGTCTCGGCGCGCACCACCGTTGCGCTGCGCCGTTCGGCCGGTGTGGTGTCGAATGTGGTGCCGATCCGGTTGCAGTTCGGTCCCGAGACCACCGTGCGCGATGCGGTCCGTGCCGCCGAACTGCAGATCACCGGAGCGTTGCGTCATCAGCGCTATCAGCATGACGACATCCGCCGAGACTGCGGCTACTCCCGCGACGCTCGCGGATTCTTCGGACCGATGGTCAACATCATGCTGTTCCATACCGAGCTGAAGTTCGGCAGCCTGCTCGGCACGCTGCACGTGCTGGCGACCGGCCCGGTCGAGGATCTATCGATCAACCTGTACAACGGCGATGGCAACCGCATCCATGTCGATTTCGAGGCCAACTCACGGCTCTACGGTGATGCCGAAGTAGCAACGCACCACAGCCGCTTCCTCGATTTCTTGACCAGGTTCCTCGCGGCCGAACCCGGCACCCCGGCATTGTCGCTGACGGCGATCACCGATGCCGAACGCGAACGCGTGCTGACCGGGTGGAACGCCACCGAGACGTCGGCCCGACAAGGCACCCTCGCCGGCCTGTTCGCCGATCGTGCCGTGATCTGCCCGGAGGCGACGGCGCTCGAATTCGGCGACGAGACACTGACCTACCGCGAGCTCGACGAGCGCGCCAACCGGCTGGCCCGGCTGCTCATCGCCCGTGGCGCGGGCCCCGAATCCGTGGTTGCACTGTGCCTGCAGCGCAGCACGGAACTCCTCGTCGGTATGTATGCGATCGTCAAGACCGGTGCGGCCTACCTGCCGCTGGACCCCGACCACCCGGCCGAGCGGATCGAGGAGATCCTGCACCAGGCCGAACCGGTATGCGTGTTGACCGCCGCACGTGACGAGCTCACCCTGCCCACGGGCACCGCGCAGCTGGCCATCGATACCGTCGAGCTGTTCGCATTCGATGCGCGCCCGATCAATGACATCGACCGGCGCGCACCGTTGCGCGCCGATCACCTGGCGTACGTCATCTTCACCTCGGGCTCGACCGGAAAGCCCAAGGGCGTCGGCGTGACTCACGCTGCGATCGTCAACCGGCTGCGCTGGATGCAGCACGAATATCCGCTCGACGCTACCGATGCGGTACTCCAGAAGACTCCGGCCACTTTCGATGTGTCGGTGTGGGAGTTCTTCTGGCCCTTGCAGATCGGCGCCCGACTGGTGATCGCGGCACCGGATGGGCATCGGGATCCCAGCTATCTGGCCCACACCATCGCCGAAAAAGGTATAACCACAGCACATTTCGTGCCGTCTATGCTGTCGTTGTTCGTCACCGATACCGATGTGCGCGGCTGCACCGGGTTGCGTCGGGTCTTCTGCAGCGGTGAGGCGTTGCCCGCGGCCACAGTCCGTGATTTCTACGCGGCGCTGCACGGAACGCAGCTGCACAACCTGTACGGACCCACCGAGGCCGCGGTCGATGTCACCTACTGGCCCTGCCCCGTCGACCCGCCGAGTGTGCCGATCGGATCACCGGTGTGGAACACCCAAACCTATGTGCTGGATTCGCGGTTGCAACCGGTGCCGCCGGGGGTGGCGGGGGAGCTGTATCTGGCCGGTGTTCAGCTTGCTCGCGGTTACCTCGGTCAGCCGCGGCTGACCGCGGATCGTTTCGTGGCCAATCCGTTCACGCCGGGCACCCGGATGTACCGGACCGGTGACCTCGCGCGTTGGCAGGCCGACGCGACGGACCGCGGTGTCCTCGAGTACCTGGGGCGCAGCGACTTCCAGGTCAAGATCCGCGGCCTGCGCATCGAACTCGGCGAGATCGAGGCGGCTCTGCTCGAGGACGAGCGGGTCGCGCGTGCAGTGTGCGTGGCTCAGGCCGGACGAACCGGTGACGAACTGCTCGGATACGTCGTGCCTGCCGCGGCGGCGAACATCGACGCCGCGAGCCTGGACACCGGCGCGCTGCTCGCGGTTCTGCGCCGTAGTCTGCCCGGCTACATGGTGCCTTCGGTGCTCGTGGCGCTCGACGAACTACCGCTCAGCCCGAACGGCAAGATCGACCGCAAGGCCCTGCCTGCGCCGACCCACGCCCATCGTCCGGCGGGCCGGTCCGCCGCCGAGCCGCGCACCGAGGTGGAACGGGTGCTCGCGGACATCTTCGCGGAGGTTCTGCAGACCGACGATATCGGCGTGGAGGACAGCTTCTTCGACCTCGGTGGCAACTCGCTGATCGCCGCGCGGGCGGTAGCCCGAATCAACGCCACGCTGGGTACCGGTCTCACCATCCGAGACCTGTTCGAGGCTTCGACTATCACCGCACTGGCCGAGCGATTCGCCACTCACAACCCGGACACGTTCTCCCCGAAACTGGTCCCAGTCGGACGCCCGGGGAAGATTCCGCTCTCGCTGGCCCAACAACGACTGTGGATCCTGAACCGATTCGCCGAACACGCCGCCGCCTACAACATGCCGCTCGCGGTCCGGATCGACGGTCCGCTGGACCACAAGGCACTGCGGGCCGGACTCGTCGACGTGATCGAACGCCACGAGAGCCTGCGCACCACTTTTCCCGACTCGGCGGAGGGGCCCTGGCAGGTCGTGCATCCGGCCGCCGAAATCCCGCTCACCCTCGATCCGATCGATGCGGTCGGTGCGGACGTGGCTGCGCTCGCCGCCGAATTCGCCGGGTACGGTTTCGATCTGCGTAGTCAGGCGCCGATCCGGGTCGCGCTCTGGCACACAGGGTCCGACCAGCATGTCTTTCTCGTTGTGCTACACCACATCTGCGGTGACGGCTGGTCGATCGCGCCGCTGGCACGAGACCTGATGACGGCCGTCGCCGCACGGTCGATCGGCATCGCGCCGCAGTGGATGCCGCTGCCGGTGCAGTACGCCGATTTCGCACTGTGGCAGCGGGAGCTGCTCGGCGAGGAAGCCGATCCGGCCAGCGCACTGAGCCGACAGTTGATCTACTGGCGCACGGCACTGACGGGCCTGCCCGATCAGCTCGATCTGCCGTTGGACCGCCCGCGCCCGCTGCGCCGGTCGACCACCGGTGATCGGGTCGAGTTCACGATTTCCCCCGCGACCCGCCGTGCCGCGACCGAACTGGCGGCGGCGCGAGGCGTGAGCATGTTCATGGTCCTGCATGCCGCGCTGGCGACGTTGCTCGCGAGGCTGTGCGCGACAACGGATATCGCCATCGGCACGCCGATCGCGGGACGTTCGGACCCGGCGCTCGACGACTTGGTCGGCATGTTCGTCAATACCCTTGTCCTGCGCACCGATGTGGATCCCGCCGCCGGCTTCGACCGGATGCTGGATGTGGCGCGCGAGACCGACCTGAACGCCTTCGCCAACGCCGACGTCCCGTTCGAGCGTCTTGTCGAGGTCGTCAACCCGGAGCGCTCGGCAGCGCGCCATCCGTTGTTCCAGGTGATGCTGTCCTATGACCGTGCGCCGGAGATGCGCATCGATTTGCCCGGCGTGCGGGCCGAGGTGCTGCCGATCGAATCCGCTGTCGCCAAGTTCGATCTGCAGCTCGAGATTCACGACAGCGTCTGCGATGGGCCGCTGGCCGTCGAATTCGGCTATGCCACGGATGTTTTCGACAGGCGCACGATCGAGAGTTTTGCGCGCAGGTTTGTCGCCGTGCTGAATGCGGTGGTGGCCGCGCCGACCATGCCGATCGGCGATCTGGAGATTCTCGACCGACGCGAAACCGCGAACCTGGTGCCGATCGCCAGTTCGCCCGCCGAGCCGACGATCAGCCTGGCCCGGCTGCTCACCGATATCGCCGAGCGCCTGCCCGACGCGGTCGCGGTGCGCTACCTTGGCGTCGACACCACCTATCGCGAGCTCGACGAGCTGTCCAATCGCCTGGCACGAGCCCTGATCGAGCACGGTGCGGGCCCTGAGGTCGTGGTCGCTATCGCGCTGCCGCGCAGCCTCGACTCGATCGCCGCGGTCTGGGCCGTCGCCAAGACCGGCGCCGCCTATGTGCCGATCGACCCGAGCTACCCGGTCGAGCGGATCGGGCACATGATCTCCGATTCGGGCGCAATACTCGGCCTGACCATCCCGGACTGCCTGCCCGCCATGCCGGCCTGGCCTGCCGCCCGCGGTAAGCACCACAAGACCTACGTCGACTGGCTGGTGCTCGGCTCCGACGCACTGGAAACTGAATGCGCGGACTACTCCACCGGTCCGATCACCGACGCGGATCGTCACCACCCGATGCGCACCAGCCATCCGGCATATTTCATCTACACCTCCGGTTCCACCGGACAGCCGAAGGCGGTCATCGTCACGCACGCCGGGCTCGCGTCCCTGGCCAGCGAGCAGATGTATCTGTTCGGCGTCACGGATTCGGCACGGACACTGCACTTCTCCTCGCCGAGCTTCGACGCGTCGGTCCTGGAGATGCTGCTCGGCTTCGCGGCGGGCGCGACGATCGTGGTGGCGCCGGCAGGGATCTACGGCGGCGCCGAACTCGCCGCGCTGCTGCGCGAGGAGCGGGTGACCCACGCCTTCATCACCCCGGCGGCGTTGGCGACCGTGCCGCCCGAGGGCCTACCAGACCTCGATGCGGTCATCGTCGGCGGTGAGGCATGCGCAGCGGATCTGGTCGAGACCTGGTCGGCCGAACACCGCATTCACAACATGTACGGACCATCGGAAGCTACTGTCGCCGCGACCGCGAGCAGGCCGATGGTCGTCGGCGCACCCGTGCCGCTCGGTCTTCCTGTCCGTGGCATGCGCCTGTTCGTGCTTGACGGGCGGCTGCATCCGGTCCCGCCCGGGACACCCGGCGAGCTGTATCTTTCGGGCCCCGGCCTGGCCCGCGGCTATCATGGCCGCTACAGCCTTACCGCACAACGCTTCCCGGCCAATCCACACGGCAGGCGAGGTGAACGGATGTACCGGACCGGTGACATGGTGGTCGCCGATTGGACCGGGCACCTGCGCTTCCTCGGCCGCGCTGACGACCAGATCAAGATCCGTGGTTTCCGCATCGAGCTCAGCGAGATCGATCACGTGCTGCGCGCGCATCCAGGGGTGCGCTCGGCGATCACCATTGTGCACATCGACGAGCGGGGTCAGCCCCGGCTCGCGGCCTACCTGACCGCCGATGCGGCGGTCGATGCCGCCGCCGTCAGTGAGACCGCGCGGCAGCGACTGCCGGGATATATGGTGCCTGCGTCGGTCATCGTGCTGGACGAGATGCCGGTCAGTCCCGCGGGCAAGCTCGATCGAAAAGCGTTGCCGGAACCGGTCTTCGCCGCGCTGGGATCCTCCCGCGCGCCGAGCACGGAGCTGGAGAGGCGCGTCGCGGCGGTGTTCGCCGCTATTCTCGGGCGGCCGGTGACCGGTGTGGAGGACAGCTTCTTCGACGTCGGCGGCAACTCGCTGCTGGCCACCAGGCTCGCCGCGGCGCTGCACGCGGAATTCGGTGTCGACCTGCCGGTGCGGGAGATCTTCGAGGCGCCGACGGTCGCGGGCGTCGCCGAGCGCATTACGGAAGCGCCCCGGACGCAACGGATGGCGCTGGCTGTGCACACCCCACGTCCGGGACGCATTCCATTGTCGCTGCCGCAGCAGCGACTGTGGTTTCTCAACCGATTCTCCCCCGAATCCAGCGCTTACAACATCGCATTCGTCATTCGAATCGACGGCGATCTGGATGTCGCAGCGCTGCGTGCGGCCCTCACCGACGTGGTGGATCGCCACGAAGTGCTTCGGACGGTGTTCCCACAGGACAACATCGGCGCTCAGCAGATCGTGCTGCCGACTGTGCGGGTTATGCCGACCCTCGCGCGGACCGTCACCGACGAGACGGGCGCGGACCTCGCGCTGCACACGCTTGCATGCCGCGGTTTCGATCTGACCAAGGACATACCGCTGCGAATCATGCTGCTGAGCACCGGATCCGAGCGTCATCTGCTCGGCATCGTGGTGCATCACATCGCCGCGGACGGCTGGTCGCTCTACCCGCTGACCAAGGACCTGGCTACCGCCTACGCGGCGCGGCACGAGGGCGGCGCGCCCGCGTGGGCGCCGCTGCCGGTGCAGTACGCCGACTTCGGGCTGTGGCAGCGAGCCTGCCTCGGCGAGGAGTCCGACGACCAGAGCATCGCGGGAACTCAATTGGAGTACTGGCGCACCGCGCTGGCCGGTCTGCCCGACGAACTGCCCTTGCCCTATGACCGCCCGCGCCCCGCCGACCCGACGTTGCGGGCCGGGACGGTGAGTTTCACGGTGCCGGAGCCGGTGCAGCACGCACTCGGTGAGCTGGCCCGTGAGCAGGGCGTGAGTCTGTTCATGGTGCTGCGCTCCGCGCTTGCGGTGCTGCTTCGCTGCGTGACCGGCGGTCGTGACGTGGTGATCGGTACCCCGGTCGCGGGCCGCACCGACACCAAACTCGACGAGCTCGTCGGCATGTTCGTCAACACCCTGGTGCTGCGCTCCGACGTGAACCCCGACACCTCGTTTGCGGCGCTGCTGCGCGCAGACCGGGACACCGAGCTGGCCGCCATGGCACACGCGGATATTCCGTTCGAGCGCGTCGTCGAAGAACTGGGTCGCGAGGCGCGGGCCACCAGTCGTCACCCGCTGTTCCAGGTGGCGTTGACGGTGCAGGACGCGGCGGCCCCCACCCTGGAATTGCCCGGCCTCGCGCTGCGCGCCGAGGAACTGGACATCGCGCTGGCCAAGTTCGACCTGGAGCTGCGAGTCGCGCATTTCGGTCGTGACGGAGGGCCCGGTAAGCCGGGCCGCGAGTTCGAATTCGTCTTCGCCACCGAACTTTTCGATGCGCCGACTATCGAGACCCTGGCCGACCGCTTTCTCAGGGTGTTGGCCGCTGTCACGGCGGACCCGCGGGTGCTGGTGCGCGACATCGACGCGCGGACCGAGAATGAACGGCGCACGCTCGCACCGGCTCACGGTGGTCCGACCACCCCGCGGTGCACCCTGGCCGCTTACTTCACGGCGACCGCGCAGGTGCACGGGCACCGTACGGCGGTGCGCTACGGCGCCACCTCCCTCACCTACGCCGAGCTCGACCGGCGCTCGAATCGCTTGGCGCGCGCATTGATCGGGCGCGGCCTGGGCACGGGCGATCGCGTCGCGCTGGGGCTGACCCGCTCCATCGAATCGGTCGCCACCATGCTCGCGGTGGCGAAGTCCGGCGCGGCGTTCGTTCCGATCGATCCGAAGTACCCGGCCGACCGGATCCGGCACATGCTGGTCGACTCCGGCTGCTCGGTCGGTGTGACAATGTCCGAACACGCCGACTCTCTGGGGACGAGCACGGCCGCGGATGACATGTCGTCGGCCGGCCCCGCGACCATCACGGAGTGGCTGCTGCTGGACGATCCCGAGTTCCTTGCGGAGCTGGACCAGCTCGACGACAGCCTGGTGGACGATGTGGACAGGCTGCGGACGGTGCGTGTCAGCGAACTCGCCTATCTCATCTACACCTCCGGTTCCACCGGCAAACCCAAAGGCGTCGCCGTCACGCACAGCGGCCTGTCGAACCTCGCCGACGAGATCCGCGAACGCATGCAGGTCGATCGGGATTCGCGCACGCTGCACTTCTCTTCACCGAGTTTCGATGCCGCCCTTTTGGACCTGCTGCTCGCGGTGGGATCTGGTGCCACGATGGTGATCTGCCCGCCGGACACCTACGGCGGCGACGAACTCGCCGCGCTGATGGAGCGTGAGCGCGTCACCCACACCTTCATGACCCCGGCCGCGCTGGCCACCATCGATCACGATCGGTGGCCCCTGCCGAACCTGCGCGGGCTGATGGTCGGTGGCGAGGCTTATGGTTCGGACCTGGTGGCCCGCTGGGCACCGGGACGGCAGCTGTTCAATGTGTACGGTCCCACCGAGACCACCGTCGTCGTCACGTTCTCGAGGCCGCTGGCCGTCGACGAACCGATCACCATCGGTACGCCGGTGCGCGGGGCGCGGGCGCTGGTGCTCGATGAGCGCTTGCGTCCAGTGCCTGTCGGCGTGCCGGGTGACCTCTACATCGGCGGATTCGGTATGACGCGAGGCTATTTCGAACGCCCCGCGCTCACCGCGTCCCGGTTCGTCGCCGACCCCTGTGACCAGGCGGGCTCGCGGATGTACCGCACCGGCGACGTGGTGCGCTGGACGGGTGCAGGCGAGCTGATGTACCTCGGTCGCAGCGACCACCAGGTGAAGGTGCGCGGATTCCGCATCGAACTCGGCGAAATCACCGCGGCGCTCGCCGAAAGCGAGTACGTGCGGTTCGCACACACGGAGGTGCGGCATATCGCGGGCGTGGATCGGATCGTCTCGTTCGTGCAGGCAGCCGACGACGCGGTGGGCGTGGACATCGACAAGGTCCGCGCCAAGGCCGCCGAACAACTGCCCGCGCATATGGTTCCGGCGATCATCACCGTGCTGGAACGGATTCCGCTGACGCCGACCGGCAAGCTGGACAGTGCCGCGCTGCCCGAACCACAGCTGGTCGCCGACACCGTCGAGCGCGCGCCGGAAACCGAGTCCGAGCGTCTCGTCGCGGGCGTGATGAGTGAACTGGTCGGTGTGGACGCCGTCGGCGCCGCCGACAGCTTCTTCGACATCGGCGGAAACTCGCTGTTGGCAACCCAACTCGTGGCCCGCCTGGCCGCGGCGACGAATATCAGGCTCGAGGTGCGGACCGTCTTCGCGTCGCCGACGGTCGCCGAGCTCGCCGCACTGCTCGACTCCGGTCCGGCAGGCGAGGTGGTCAGGCCGGAGCTGGTCCGGCGCGACCGCCCGGAACGAATTCCCTTGTCGGCGGCGCAGCGTCGGCTGTGGTTCCTCAACCGCTTCAACCAGATCAGCACGCAAGGCGCGGCAGCCGACCATACCGCGGGCGCCTACAACATTCCGGTTGTGCTGCGGATGCGCGGCGAGCTCGACGTCGATGCACTGGTCCGCGCGCTGCACGCGGTCCAGCGTCGGCACGAGACCCTGCGCACCGTATTCACCGAGATCGATGGGGAACCGTCACAGGTCGTCCTCGACCCAGCAGCGGCCGCGGTCACCCTGTTCGTCGCGACCGTGGGACCCGACGACGTGTCCGATGCGGTGCGGCGTTTCGCCGCACCGGGATTCGATCTGGCCGAGACGGCGCCGATCCGGGCCGGACTGATTACGGTGGCTCCCGCCGCCGATCCGGCGGGCGCCGACAACTCGGTGCAGCGGGCCGCGTCGACCGAGAACATCCTGCTGCTGGTGGTGCACCACATCGCCATGGACGGATGGTCGCTGGAACCGCTGGCCGCCGATGTGGCGATGGCCTACCGGGCAGCCTGTGACGAGCAGAGCCCGGAATGGCCCGAACCCGAGATCCAGTACGCGGACTACACACTCTGGCAACAGGACACGCTCGGCACCGAGTCCGATCCTGCTTCGGTGGTGAGTCGTCAGCTGGATTACTGGCGTAGCGCCCTCGAGGGGTTGCCGGAGCTGCTGGCCGTGCCCGCCGATCGGCCGCGCCCGCCCACGCCGTCCTATCGCGGCGGTCTCGTGGAATGCGCGATCGATGGGCTCACCCATCGGGAGCTGCAGACGGTCGCCACCAGCAATAACGTCAGCATGTTCATGGTGCTGCACGCCGCGCTCGCGGTGCTGCTACACCGGATGACCGCGGCCGACGACATTGCCGTCGGCACACCGATCGCCGGGCGCGGCCACCCGGCCCTGGATCGGATGGTCGGCATGTTCGTCAACACGTTGGTGTTGCGGACCCGCATCGATCCGGATGACAGGTTCACCGACCTGTTGCACCATGTCCGCGACACCGACCTGGACGCCTTCGCGCATGCGGACCTGCCGTTCGAGCGACTCGTCGAGGTGCTCAACCCGGCCCGCTCGCAGGCACACCACCCGATGTTCCAGGTGATGCTCTCGGTGCAGAACCATCCGGCGCGGGTGCTCGAGCTGCCCGGGCTGCGGATCGAGGCCGTCGATGTGGACGCCGGGATCGCGAAGTTCGATCTGCAGTTCACCCTCGTCGAATCGCAGACCGCGCAGCGGGAACCCGATGGCATCACACTGTCGGTGAACTACGCGAGCGATCTGTTCGACGAAGAGACCGCGGTCCGGCTCGGTAAGCGGATGGTGCGCCTGCTCGGCGCCATCGCCGCCAATCCGACCACCGCGATCGGCGATCTGGAACTGCTCGATCCTGCCGAGTGGTCCGAGCTCGCTCCCGTGCGCGGGAGCGAACCGGACCGTCCGGTGACCTTCCCGGAGTTGTTCGCACAGGCGGTAGAGGTCGATCGGAAGGCGGTCGCGCTGCGCGCGAACGACACCGAGGTGACCTACGACGCTCTCGATCGGTGGACCAACCGGCTGGCCCGGGTGCTCATCGGCCGCGGCGTCGGGCCGGAAACCCTGGTGGCGCTGGGGATTCCGCGCTCAATCGAATCGGTGGCGACGGTGCTCGCGGTGGCCAAGGCCGGTGCCGCGTTCGTGCCCATCGACCCGCTGTACCCCGAACAGCGCATCAGTCACATGCTGTCGGATTCCGGTGCGGCGCTGGGCATCACGCTCGCAGAGTACTGGGATCAGTTGCCCGCGGGTGCGGAGTGGATCGTCCTCGACGATCCGGAATTCCGCGCCACGGTGCTCGACTCCTCGGATACACCGATCATGGAGGGGGAGCGGACGTCCGCGCTGCGCATGGACAATCCGGCGTACGTGATCTACACATCCGGTTCGACCGGTACCCCGAAGGGTGTGGTGGTCACCCACGGCGGGCTCTCCAACTTCGCCGCGGAGACCGCGCAGCGCTTCGACGTCCAACCCGGTTGCCGGGTACTGCATTTCGCGACGCCGAGTTTCGACGCCGCGATGCTCGACCTGCTGCTCGCACTCGGCGGCGCGGCCACGCTGGTGATCACGCCCGCCGGCGTCGTCGGCGGCACCGATCTCGCACAGGTGTTCATCGAGGAGCGCATCACCCACGCGTTCATCACTACCTCTGCGCTCGGCACGGTCGACCCGACCGGAGTCACCGAGCTGGCGCATGTGCTGGTCGGCGGCGAGGCGTTGCCGCCGGACCTGGTCACCCGCTGGGCGCCGGGCCGCAACCTGTACAACGTGTACGGGCCGACCGAGACCACCATCGTCACGGTGATCTCGCAACCGATGGTGCCCCGGGGACCGATCACCATCGGCGGCCCGATCCGCGGCGTCAACGCGACAATCCTGGACACCCGCCTGCACCCTGCGCCGATCGGCGTGACCGGTGAGCTGCACTTGGCGGGCAATGCGCTGGCCCGTGGCTATCTGAATCGGCCGGGGCTTACCGCTCAGCGTTTCGTCGCCAATCCGTACGGAAAACCGGGCGAACGGATGTACCGCACCGGCGACCTGGTGCGCTGGAGCGGGCAGGCCGCGTCGGCACACGAGATCGAGTACGTCGGCCGCACCGACCATCAGGTCAAGATCCGCGGCTTCCGTATCGAGCTCGGCGAGATCGACACCGCGCTGGCCCGCCACCCCGCTGTCGAATTCGCCACCACCATCGGGTATCACACGCCCGCGGGCGTCACCGCGCTGGTGGCGTATGTGAAGCCGCGCGCGGGAACCGTCGTCGCCGCTGCCGAGCTCATCGAGCACGTCGCTGAGCTGGTACCGAATTACATGGTGCCGCAGTCGATCATGCTGATCGACGAGGTGCCGCTGAGCCCGGTCGGCAAGCTGGACCGAAAAGCGTTGCCGGAGCCGGTGTTCCGTGCAGCGGACGGCTACCGCGTACCGGCGACGCCGACCGAGGTTGCGCTGTGCACGGCCTTCGCCGATGTGCTCGGTGTCGAGTCTGTGGGTGCCGACGACGGGTTCTTCGAACTCGGCGGCAACTCGCTGCTCGCCACCAAAGTTGTTGCGCAGCTGCGAGCTTCCGGGATCGACCTCCCGGTGCAGCTGATGTTCGGCGAGTCCAGCCCGGCCGCCATCGCGGCCAGGCTGGACGGACCCGGCACCGCCGCCACGGCCATCGCCGCAGCGCTGGGGCCGGTACTGCCGATCCGCCCGAGCACGGCTTCCACACAGGCGCCGTTGTTCTGCATCCATCCCGCGATCGGGTTGGCCTGGTGCTATTCGGGTCTGCTCGCGCATCTGCCGTCGGACCGGCCGCTGTACGGGCTGCAAGCGCCGCATGTCGCGGGGGAGGACGGGTTCGCCTCCATTGCGGAGGCCGCCGGCCACTACGTGGCGCACATCAAGGCGATCCAGCCGGCAGGTCCCTACCACCTGCTCGGCTGGTCGCTCGGCGGGTTGATTGCGCACGAGGTGGCCGTCCAACTGCAGGAGACGGGCGACGAGGTCGCGCTGCTGGCGATGATGGATAGCTATCAACTCTCCGACGAGTGGCTCGAACACGCCATCCCCAGTGTCGCCGAGATCATCGGCGAATTCGGCGCCGACCTGCTCGCGGACGGCGTGGAGCTCGACCCGGCAATCAATCTGAGCGATGCCGCGGAGCTCCTGCGGTCCCAGCCGGGACCGTTCGCGGCGCTCACCGTCGAACACCTGGAGCGGCTCTATGCCGGCTACACCAACGGCACAGTGCAGGCGCACTGCTTCCGGCCGCGCACCTTCGACGGCGACCTGCTGTTCTTCACCGCTGCCCATGACGAGATCAACCGAATCGACCCCACCCGCTGCGCGGCGGCCTGGGAGCCGTTCGTCACGGGGCAAATCCATGACCACCAACTGCCGTGCCGACACTCGGCCATGACGACACCGGACTCGCTCGCCGTGATCGGGCCGGTGCTGCGCAGGCATCTCGATGTGCAGCCCCCAGGTCCTCGGCAGCAGCACTGCGAAGGAGGCACACAGGTGAGCGACCCGACCGTAAACGAGGTGCAATCGTGAGTTTGGCGGTGGAAGTACTCGGCCTGGTCAAGAGCTACGGCCGGGTACGGGTGCTCGACGAGATAGACCTACAGATCCCGGCCGGAACGGTGCTGGGCCTGCTCGGTCCCAATGGTGCGGGCAAAACGACGACGGTCCGCATCGTCACCACGCTGCTGCGTCCGGATGCGGGTACGGTGCGGGTTGCGGGCATCGATGTGCTGCGTGATCCCGCGACGGCCAGGCGGCGCATCGGCCTGTCCGGTCAGTATGCGGCGGTGGACGCCAACCTGTCCGGCTACGAAAACCTGCGCATGGTGGCCCGGCTGTACGGAATGTCCCAGCGCCAGGCGACATCTCGTGCGGCCGAGCTGCTCGGTGCCTTCGGGCTCGACCATGCCGCGCATCGCAGGGCGGGCACCTACTCCGGTGGCATGGCGCGGCGCCTCGACCTGGCCGGGGCATTGGTTGCCCGGCCCGACGTAGTGGTGCTCGACGAACCGACCACCGGGCTCGACCCGCGCGGCAGGATCGACATGTGGCGCGTCATCGGCGATCTCGTCGATGACGGCACCACGGTGCTGCTCACCACGCAGTATCTGGAGGAGGCCGATCTGCTCGCCGATCGGATCACCGTCATCGACCACGGCCGGGTCATCGCCCGCGGCTCGTCCGACGAGTTGAAGACCTCCATCGGCGGTGACCGGCTCACCATCACATTGGCCGCCGGGCAGGACGTGCAGCCCGCCCTGACCGTGCTCGCCCAGGTCGGTATCGGCGAGCCGAGCTGCGACGATGGCTCCGACCTGGCATCGGTGGTGGTCGGTGACGGCTCACGCACCATGGTCGAGGCGCTGCGGCGCCTCGATGACGCCGGCGTGTGCGTCGTGGACGCGACCGTGCACCGCCCGAGTCTCGACGACGTATTCCTGTCCCTCACCGGCACCGCGGCGCGCACATCCGCGAGCCTCGCGCCGGAAACCGATGACGCACAAGAGGAGATCCTGTCTTGAGTGACCGAACCGCCGTGCCGAGTACTCGCGAGGTGTCGGCGTGAGTACTACCCCGACACTGGAGCGCGACGAAGCGCCGAAGTCGCCGTCCACGGCGAAAGAAGAAGCAACCCACGGGATTACGCATGAGCCGCGGGCGCGGATCATTCGGGACAGTGCGATCGTCGCCTATCGGAACCTGCTGACCATCCTGCGGGTGCCGACGCTGCTGGTGACGGCGACGATCCAGCCGCTGATGTTCGTGTTCCTTTTCGCGTACATCTTCGGCGCTTCGCTCGGTGGCGGCCAGTACCGCGAATTCCTGCTGGCGGGCATCTTCACCCAGACGGTCGCTTTCAATGCGGCTTTCACGACCGTCGGGCTCGCAGGCGATCTGCACAAGGGCATCATCGACCGGATGCGTACGCTGCCGATGTCACGGCTCGCGGTGCTGATGGGCCGCACTCTGTCCGACCTCGTGGTGAATATCCTGAGCCTGGCCGTGATGGTCGGGTGCGGTTATACGGTCGGCTGGCGGATCAATGGCGGGATCGCCGACGCCGCACTGGCATTCGGGGTGATCCTGCTGTTCGCCTTCGCGATGTCCTGGGTCGGCGCCCTCACCGGTCTGCTCTCGCCGACCGTCGAGGTAGCCCAGAGCGCGGGCCTGATCTGGCTTTTCCCGCTCACGTTCATCTCCTCCGCCTTCATCTCCGCAGAGGCACTGCCCGGCCCGCTGCGCACCGTCGCTGAATGGAACCCGATCACCGCGGTCTCGGCTGCGGGCCGAAAACTGTTCGACAACGGCGCGCCACCCTCGTTCGTTCCCCCGACCGGCTGGGCCGCCGAGCATTGCATCCAGTACGCCGTCGGCTGCTCGCTGCTGATCCTTGCCATCGTTGTCCCGCTGGCCCTGCTGCGCTACCGGAAGGTCGCGAGCCACTAGCCGATCGAGCGATCGGCCACTGCCGCGGTGGGTGTCGTCGTTGGGTAAACGAGCACCTCATCGTGCCGAACAGCGCGCAACCGGCCTGCCGAGGAATGCGGCAGACCGGTTGCTGTCGTGCATGGGTCCGGCACGCAGCCGGGCAGCAATGTTCCGGAGACGCGAAAGGCCGCTTACCTCGAACGAATTCGAGGTAAGCGGCCTTCGTCGATGTGCAGGGCCTGCGACCTAGGCGCGCCGACGGGTCTTCAGGAGGTCGAGGCGCTCCTTGAGCAGTTCCTCGAGTTCGTCCTTGCTGCGACGCTCCAGCAGCATGTCCCAGTGGGTGCGCGGCGGCTTGACCTTCTTGGTCTCCTGGGTGGTGCCCTCCATGAGGGTGCCTTCCTGGCCGTTGCGGCACAGCCAGGTCGGGGGGATCTCGGCGTCGTCGGCGAACGGCACGTCGAATTCCTCGCCGTTGTCCGTCTTGTACCGAGCGATCCGCCGCGGAGCCAGGTCGTGGTCGCGATCGGTCTCGTAGCTCACCGCTCCGAGCCGACTGCCCCGGAGTACGCGATCTGCCATGGTGTGCCTCTCCCTAGGTGCTCGAGTCTTGTTGCGCTGCGACCGTGTCCGGACGAGCTCGCGCTCGCTGGACCTTATGTGCAACGAACGGGCCTGCGCTAATAGTTCCCGACACGGCGACGGTGAACCGTTCCATTGTAGTCGGTGCGCAGTACTGGCCGTGCCACGGCCGTGGTGTCGCCACTCCTGGGGACCTCCAGGTTCATTCAGTGGGACCGACCACTAATGTTCTGCCTCATGTCGCGCCGCTTGCTGGTGTCCTGCCTGTGGTGTGGGCGGGAGATCGTGGAATCGGAGGCCGGACGTCGCCGCCGGTACTGCCGCCAATCGTGTCGCCAACGCGCCTACGAACACCGCAACAGCTTGAAAGGGACGGGGATTCCCGACGACTCCGTTGTGCTCAGCGCACAGGAGGCGGCGGATCTGGCCGACCGCTGGTTCGCCGCGAGATGCGCCGCGGAGGACGTTGCTACCGCGATCGGTGAGGGCGCGAACACCGAGGAGCTGAAGGTTCTCAGCACGACGCTGCTCGAGCTGACCCGGGACGCCGAACGCTTGCGCTGACTCCCGGTCGGCATGGTGGAGTCGGGGTGTTGCGCGCCGAGGCCGCGTGGGCACAGTGGCGCGATTGTCTCGGGACGAATCGAGCCGAACGACTCCGCAGGCCGGGGAGTAGTTCGGCTGACGATCGGGGATCACGGTGGCGCGTGACTCAGCCGAGCGGCTGAGCACCCGGTGTGCGGAGGCGAGACTTGGCGGCGAGCGGCTGAGTGGGATCGTCTGCGCGGTCGATTTCGGTTGCGCGATTGCGCAGATAGATGACGGTGAGCAGCAGCCCCATGATTGCCGCGAGCCCACCAGTGGCGGCCAGGGTGGCGCTGTCGGGGTGGATCAGCGACTGCGCCCGCATGGCCTGCCAGGTCACGATCGACAGCATCCCGGCGTAGCCGAGGGCCAGCACGCCCATGACCTCCGCGCGCGCATGTTCGGTGCGTAGCCATGGCAGCCGGGGGGCCAGCCAGGCCAATGCGAAGGCCGCGAGGAGCAACACCTGGATACCGTGTAGCCCGACGAAGTGCGGTACCCGCAGGTCGCCGCCGATCGTGCTCCAGTGGGTGATCGGCATACCGCCCATGCCGTCGCGGGCCATGTTCGCGGAACGTGCGGCGTCGTCGAGGACGGTGTGTCCGGCGATGAGTTCCACGATGTCGCCGTTCGCATCGCGGACGCGCTGCTTACCCGTATATCCCATCTGGTAGGCGATCGCCATCCCCGCGACTGCGAGTGCCAGGCCGGCGTGAATGGCACGCGCGATCGGCCGGTCGACGATTCGCTGCCACGAAAGAATCAGCGCGATAATCAGATTCGCGAGGAACAGGCCGGGGACGCCGGACATGAATACCTGCTGGCCGATCGAGTTCACGGTGTCGGTGCTGTAGTTGTTGAAGTGGCTGAAGGTGCCGCGTGCGGCCTGCACGGCGATGAAGCCGACGTCGGCGAATCCGGTGATCGCGAACACCGTGCCCAGCCACCAGGTGGCCCGACTTCCCTTGTGCGGCAACGACAACAGCCACGCCAGCGTGAAGCCGTAGAGCATGAAGGCGAAGCCGAACTTGAAGGGTTTGAGCCAGACCGACTCGCCGAGCAAGATCCGGTCGTCGGTGATCATGCCGCCCACCGAGACCAGCATGAGCGCGGCCATCGCGGCCACCATCCACAGCAGCGGGCGGTGCAGTCGGCCTGCGGGGCGGACGCGGGTCGGGGTGCGGCGGTGCCGGGGCGCGGTATCCCTGGCTGCGGAGTCGATGTCGATCGTCGGCATGCACCGACGGTAGGAATCGGCGCCGCTCGAACACGTCCCGCTACAGCGCCATTCGCGGCTGATACCGGAGTATTAGGGGAAGAACCGGAGGCGTTCGCGAGCTCCTGATCAACTCGCGAACGCCGCTGGACTATTCGGGGCGACTCAGTCGTCGGCCGCGTGCCCGACGTCGATGCCGCGATCGGCAAGCCACGGCATCGGGTCGACCGGGCCGACGCCCGGCTGGTGCACTTCGTAGTGCAGGTGCGGGCCGGTGGAGAAGCCACGGTTGCCGACGGTGGCGATGACGTCGCCCGCGCGGACATCCTGGCCGACCTCGGCCAGGATGTCGTTCACGTGGCCGTAGACGCCGATGCTGCCGTCGTCCTGCTGGACGCGCACCCACAGGCCGAAGCCCGAGGCGGGGCCTGCCTCGATGACGGTGCCGTCGGTGACGGCCGCGATCGGGGTGCCGATCGGGTCGGCGAAGTCGAGGCCTGCGTGCAGTGCGCCCCAGCGCATGCCGAAGTTGGAGGTCAGTACGCCCAAGATCGGGCGGACGGTGTGCGGCCGGGCGGCTTCGGCGGCTTCGGCGGCTATCCGGTTCTGCTCCCAGATCACGGCCTCGGGCACTACCGGCGGCGTCGGTGCCTCGGGCGGTGTGAAGGAGATGAACTGAACGGCGTTGCGGGCTTCGGCGTCGGTCATCACAGCGGGGGACTTGCCTGCTATGAGCTGGCCTGCGGAAGTCGCATCGGCCTGATGGTGATCAGTTGCGGCCAGCACGCCGAATGCGGCGCTGACGATCGCGGTGACGGCGGCTGCTCGGGTGGCGACGCGGTATCGGCGGGTACGGCTGCTTGATAACGGAACGGTCACGGGCATGCTTCGAACGTACGGGAGCGTGATGCGGGTGCCGCAATCATGTGGTTACCGTCACAGCAACGCAAAAGCCCTGTTGATTGATCACAAGTACATAACGAAACTGCGTGGCGATCGAGCCGACCTGGTGAAATACCCCAATCGGCCGAATTGACCGATCGGATGCTAGTTGATCACACTACTTAAGTGGACACTAACGGAGTTCGTGCGCTGGAGGCGCTAGCCGACCCGACTCGCCGTGCGATCTTCGAGTCGTTGCCCACGGCGCCGTTATCCGTCGGTCAGCTGGCGACCACCGTCGGAGTGAGTAGCTCCGCGGTCTCCCAGCATCTGCGGGTGTTGCGCGAAGCGAGGCTGGTGATGGTGCGCCGCGACGGGAACCGGCGACTGTATTCCCTCGACCCGCGCGGGCTCGGCGACGCACGCGACTATCTGGAACAGTTCTGGCCGAGCGCGCTGGCCGCGTACGCGGCCGCGCTCAGCACTGCACGAGCCGAAGAGGGAATCTGACCGCAGGCGGTTGTTCAGCCCACCCTGCGGTAAGTGGCGCGGCGGCGATCGGTGCCGGTGCCCGGCCACGTGCGCTTGGTGAGCTGCTTGTCGACAGCGTTGATCACCTCGGTGACCCCGATCCGCAGCAGGCCCGGATCAGGGGTGTCGGCATCGGGGTCGCCGACCTGGCCCGCCCAGAGCACCGCATGCCTGCCGAGCAGGTGCGGGGGCGGTCCGCCCCAGCGCGGCGGGGTCGGACCGAACATCTGCACCGTCCTGGTGCCGAAGGCGGTGGCCAGATGCGCGACGCCGGTATCGCCGGAAATGACGAGCTCGGCCTCGGCGACAGTGGCAGCCAGCTCGATCAGGTTCTGTTCGCCCGCGAGCATCCGCCTGGTAGGCAGGCTTGCGCGTGCGGCGACATTCAACGCGATATCCCGTTCGGTCTCGTCGCCGGTGAGCACCACCTCGCGGCCGAGCACAAGTAGATGGCGGACGACGGCGGCGAATCGGTCCGGCGGCCAGCGCCGAGCCACAGCGCCTGCACCGATATGCACGACGACGCAGTCCCGATGGCTGGTCGTCGATACCGGCGGTACCAATCCGAGGTTGCGTCGATCGGCGACGATGCCGTCGGATTCGAGCAGATGACACCAGCGCTCGACGTCGTGCATGTCCGGCTGCCATTCCGGGCCTTCGAGGTCGGGGAAGGCGGCGTTGCGGTAGGTGAGGATGCGGCCGGGATCGGTCTTGGTGAGCGTGACGATGCTTTCGGCGCTCGGACCGTGCAGATTGACGGCGAGTTCGGGCTGCGGGCCGTCCCAGCGGAATGCGCTGAGCTCACCGGTCGGCACCATGGCGTCGACGGAGGCGATCAGGTCGACGATCGGCTTCAACCGGTGCGGCGCCGCCAAGACGATGTGGTCGTTGGGCCTCGCTCTGCGCAGCGCACGTAACGCCGGGACCGCGGTGAGCAGATCACCGAGGCCACGTGCCTGCAGCACGAGTACAACCGCCACCCTCTTCTCCTAGCCACCCGAGACTCACGAACCCGACCCGAACGCGCGCATCTGTGGTGCACACGACGAGAGTCACTTAGGGATGACTACCCGGCCTTTTCTGGCAGTAAACGTCGACGAGTCGGACGTTATTTATGCCACAGGCCCGGTATCCATGCCGCGGCCTCGGTCCGGGGACTAATCTCCCAGGTGGCGGCAACCTACTCCCAAGGAGCGTCCCATGGTCTCCCGGCTCAACCCCTACATCAGTTTCGGAGACACGGCCCAGGTGGCACTGGAGTTCTATCGAGAGGTGTTCGGCGGAACCCTGTCCGTCGACACGTTCGGCAAGTTCGGCGACAAGGACGCGCCGGGCGCGGAGCTGGTCATGCACGGCATGCTGGAGACGCCGAGCGGGTTCACGCTGATGGCCTCCGACACCCCGCCCGGCATGGAATACAAATCGGGAAGCAGCATTTCGATCAGCCTCAGCGGCGACGAAAGCGCCGAACTACACGGCTACTGGGACAAGCTGGTCGAAGGAGGCGCTGTGACGGTGCCGCTGGAGAAGCAGATGTGGGGCGACGAGTTCGGCATGTGCACGGACAAGTTCGGCGTCGCGTGGATGGTTAACATAACTCCCACCCATCAATAGGCGGATCGGGGTGGCCGCGACCACTCGGCGCGTTGTTCAGCAAATGGTCAGAAAACCGCGCCGGTAGGGCCTAGCATTTCGATATGACGACAAACAGCGTGGTAGAGGGACCGCTGCAAGCGCTTGCCCGCAGTGCGTGGCAATCAGTTCTGGTCACCGGCATCCTCTCGGTGATCCTGGGTGTCCTGATTCTGGTATGGCCGGGCAAGACGTTGTTGGTGGCGGGCATCATCTTCGGCATCTATCTGGTGGTTTCCGGTGTGCTGCAGTTGCTGGCCGCCTTCGGTGCGCCGGCGAGTGCCGGTATGCGGGTGCTCGCCTTCATCACCGGCGTTCTGTCGATCGTGATCGGCGTCTTCTGTTTCCGCGACGAGCTTACTTCGATTCTCTTGCTCGGCCTTTGGATCGGCATTGCGTGGCTGTTCCGTGGCGTGGCTTCGGCGATCGCCGCGATCTCCGAGCCGGGACTGCCGGGGCGCGGTTGGATCGGTTTCTTCGGTATGATGACCGCGATCGCGGGTATCGTGCTGATCGTCTGGCCGGTCGAGTCGGTGGCGACGCTGGCTTGGGTTGCCGGCATCTGGCTGGTGGTCCTCGGCATCATGGAGATCATCACGTCGTTCGGTGTTCGCAGGGACGCCAAGCGGCTGCAAGAGCGCCTCTGACGTAGCGAAACAATGTCCGGCCTGCGCCCGTGGTGCGGGTCGGATTCGTTTCTCGGTCGCTGGGATTTCGATATATGCCAAGATGGCGGTATACCGAAAACGTTGCCAAAGATCGATGTCTCCGCACCGATCTGCTGCGCGCCGGTGGCCGCGGCGCCCGTCGATGACCGGGCCGCGCTCGAGGTGGCCCTTCGGTTGAAGGCGTTGGCGGATCCGGTTCGGGTGAAACTGATGTCGTTGCTGCTCGCGCAGCGTGACGGCAGCATGAACACCCGTGATCTGGCGGCGGCCGTCGCGCTCGCGGAATCCACGGTCAGCCATCATCTCGGGCAATTGCGCACCGCGGGGCTGGTGGAGTCGACGCGCCAGGGGATGAGCGTGCACCATGCGGCACGCCGAGATGCGTTGTCCGCCTTGTGTTTCGTCCTCGCCCCCGAATGCTGCCGGTAACCGGCCGCGACGTGCTTGCGGCAACTGGCGTGGCCGGTGACGGCCGCCCAGTTGAGTAGATCTCGCCTGGGGCGACCCAGGAGTCCAGGGCGGACAAACGCCCCACTGGCGTGTGGGTCGGGCGGAATGGCTTACTTCGGCTGCAAACTTCGGAAGTGCGGCACGCGCGACCGATAGCGGAGCAGAATTCCGGTTGAACCCACCACTGCGGGAAGGAGACGATGCGCGATGGACAGTAGTAATGCCGGCACGCCTTCTAGACCGGCCTGGATCCCTGCTGAGCTGTACCCATTCGCAAGCCACTTCGAAGAGATCGACGGTTCGCGGGTGCACTATGTCGACGAGGGCAGCGGGCCGCCGCTGATCCTGCTGCACGGCAATCCGACGTGGTCGTTCCTCTACCGCGACGTGATCAAGGGGTTGCGGGATCAGTACCGCTGTATCGCGATCGACTATCCCGGGTTCGGACTCTCGCAGGCTTCTCCCGGGTACGGATTCACGCCCGCCGAGCATGCCCACGTGGTCGAACAGCTGGTCACACGGCTCGACTTGCGTGATGTGACACTGATGGTGCAGGACTGGGGCGGCCCGATCGGATTTGCCGTCGCAACGCGACACCCCGACCGGTTCGTTGCGTTCGTGGTCGGCAACACGTGGGCGTGGCCCAAGTCCGATCCGGGTACCCAGGCGTTTTCACGGTTCTTGGGCGGTCCGATAGGGGGCCGGCTGATCCTGCACCACAATTTCTTCGTCGAACGGATCATCCCGGCCGGTGTCCGGCGCAAGAAACTGCCCGACGCGGTGATGGACGCGTATCGTGGCCCGTTCCCGACACCGGAATCACGCCGGCCGGTGCACGTGTTCCCTCGCGAAATCCTCCGCAGCAGAGCATTTCTCGCCGAAGTCGAGCAAGGGCTGGCCGTGCTACGCGACCGTCCGGCGTTGCTGGTGTGGGGAACGAAGGACGTCGCGTTCCGTGCGCCCGAACGCCGCCGATGGGAGCAACAATTCGTGGACCATCGAACTGTCTTGCTGGATGGCGCGGGGCACTACATCCAGGAGGATGCTGCCGACGAGATCGTTGCTGCGATCATCGAGTGGCGCAATCCGGGGACGCCGTAGTATTCGCCGAAAATCGGGCTGATATGGCGTAGACGCAGGTGAAGCGGCTGAACGATCGTTTTCGACCCACACCACAGTCGTGGTATGCGGCATGAGGTGTGTCCCGTTTCGATCAGACTAAATCATGTACTGGGCCTGTACACGCGTGCCGCCGAGCCACACCGCGAGCGCCCGGTAGCCACTTCGGCGGACGGTCCAGTTACCTTCTGCCGTCGGCACTCGTCATAGGTGCGACGACCGAATACGAATGGTCGTCGCACCAACGACTGAAGTGGAGAACAGGATGCTGACAAACATCATGTACGTGACGATCTACGTCACCGATCAGGACTGCGCGCTGGGGTTCTACACCGAGGGGCTCGGTCTTGAAAAGCGGATCGACTTCCCAGGGCCCGACGGACGTTTCCTCACCGTCGGCGTTCCCGGTAGCCCGGTGCAGATCATCCTGTGGTCACATGCGGCGGCCGCGGGACAGCCCGCCGACGTGGGCCAGCACGCCGCGCCCGGTCCTCTCATCCTCGAATCCGACGATTTGCGAAAAGATTTCGAGGTCCTGCGTCAGCGTGGCGTCACCTTCGAACAGTCCGAACCCGAGGACTACCCGTTCGGGATCCGCATCGAGGCGGCGGATCCGGACGGCAACCGGATCTCGCTCCGTCAACAGCGGAAGCCGTGACCGCCCACCCGTCCAGCCTCGTGACCGAGGCGTTCGAAGCCCAGCGCGATCGGCTGCGCGCCGTCGCGTACCGCGTGCTGGGCTCGCACGCCGACGCCGAGGACGTGGTTCAGGAAGCCTGGATGCGCCTCGTCCGCCAGGACGCGGCGAACATCGGCAACCTGGCGGGTTGGCTGACCACTGTGGTCGGCCGAATCAGCCTGGACCTCCTGAGATCCCGCCAGGCCCACCCCGAATCCGCTTATGGGCAGGAGTTTTCGGCCCTCGTGGTGACGCCGGACGACGACCCTGCGCCGGACGAGCAAGTGGCGTTGGCCGATTCGGTCGGCCTCGCCCTGCTCGTGGTGCTCGATTCGCTCACCCCGAGCGAACGCCTGGCGTTCGTCGTGCACGACATGTTCGCGGTCCCATTCCACGAAATCGGCCATATTCTGGGCAAATCCGCCGACGCCACCAAGATGATCGCCAGCCGTGCCCGCCGCAAGGTCCAATCCACGGACCGGCCGGCGGGCCCCGGCCGTGAACACGGAGAGGTCGTCCAAGCCTTCCGCGCCGGCCGCCCTCGGCGGCGACTTCGAAGCGCTCCTGCGTGTCCTCGACCCGGACGTGAAGCTGACCGTCGACACCCCCGACGGCATGGTCATCACACTCGGCGCCACCGAGGTCGCCGCCGGCGCCCGCATGTTCTCCGGTGAGGTCGCCCGCCACTGTCCCGTGCTGGTCAACGGCGTCCCCGGCCACATGTCCTGGCGCCCCGACGGAACCCCCCTCTCCGTCATCGTCTTCACGGTCATCCAACGCCGGATCACCGCCATCTACATCGTCGTCGACCCCCCCAAACTCGCCTCGATCCATCTGCCGGACCCGGCCTGAGCTTGAGTTTTAAGCTGCTTGCCCGTCCTTGATGGTTTTGGCTGTTTTGGTGTGTTTCCCGGGGTCGTGTCGTAGGGCTCGCTGGGTGTTTCGGGATCCTCGTAGACGGCCCAGACCTGGTCTGGAGGGTTTCGGCGCGCTGGCCGGCAGGCGGTTGTCGGTCGGATGTTGCGAAACCCCCGCCGGATGCGGGCGGGGGTGAGCCGCCCGGGTTTGGCGGGTGATTTCTCCCAGGGACGGCGTATGTCTTCGACATTCGCATCGTCCGAACGCGATGCAGCGGGCGGCGAGTAACGAGAACGGTTCGCGAACTCCTTGACGCCGTGTGGCATTCACACGGGCACGGCGGCTACCAAGCCCGCGAGCTCGCGCCATTGCGGCATCGGCAGCTCGGCAGGGTCGGCGGTCAGCACCTGGAGGCAGACGTGGTCGGCACCGGCCGCGAGGTGCTCGCGCACTCGCTGCTCGATAGCGTCGACATCACCGTAGGCGACGATCGCGTCGACAAGACGATCGCTTGGACCGCCGACGATATCGGCGTCGCCGAAGCCCAGCCGCCGCACATTCGCCTGCTGATGCGGCGCCGCCTCGACATATCCGGCGACATGTGCCCGGGCCAGCGCCTGCGCGCGGGTTCGGTCGGTGTCCAGGACCACGGCCTGCTCGACGGCCAGGACCGCGCGCGGACCCATGATCCGGCGAGCGAGCGAGGTGTGTTCGACGGGCACGAAATACGGATGCGCGCCCCAGGTGCGTTCGGCGGCCAGTTCGAGCATCTTCGGTCCGAGAGCGGCGAGCACCCGGCGCGGCGCGGGGTCGGGAACGGGACCGTGCCGTGGTACGGCGTCCATCGCATCGAGATAGTCACGCATCACCGCCAGTGGCCGGTTCCCGATCGCGGGCATCGGGTAGCCGTCGAACACGCCGGTTTGCCCACCGACCCGGTGGCCGCCGAGTCCGAGCAGGAATCGGCCGGGAAACGCGTCGCCGAGCGTGCGTTCCGCGGTCGCCATCGCGATCGGATCACGGAAGGCGATATTGGCGATCCCCGCGGCGACCACGACGCGCTCGGTCGCGGTGAGCAGCAGCCACGCCTGCCCCATCGCTTCCCGGCCGAACGCCTCGCCGAACCACAGTGTGCCGTAACCGAGTTCCTCGAGTTCGGCCGCCGCCTCGCGGACTCGCCCGGCGGGCTGGCTCTCGAACGCGAACGTCCAGATCCCGACGCTGCCCAGTTCTCGTTCCGTCATCACTTCTCCCAGACTTTTCCGGAGAGGTTCTCCGATTTACTCGAGGTGCGATACGGAGAACTTCTCCGGATGGCAAGGGGCGGGCATGCGAGCCGACGCACAGCGCAACTACGAGCGCGTGCTGAGCGCCGCCGCCGAGACATTCGCCGAGGAGGGACCGGACGCCTCACTCAACGAGATCGCCCGTCGCGCGAATGTCGGACCGGGCACGCTCTACCGGCACTTCCCCAACCGGCAGGCACTGTTGGCCGCCGTACTCCGCGAGCGCATCGAAGCACTGCGCGCGCGGGCGGAGGAACTGATGTCGACCACCGACCCGGACGATGCACTCCGCGAATGGTTGCGAGCCTTCCTGACCCACGCACGGACCGACCACGGCCTGGGTGGCGCCGCACTGACCGAGCCGGTCGACCTGGGTTTCGACTGTCATGCCGCGATTCACGAAGCCGCCCATGCGGTCCTGTCCCACGCCCAGCGCGTGGGCAGCGTGCGCACCGATGCCCACGCAGGCGACGTCATCCAACTCATCGTGGGCATCGCCTTGACCACCCCCCGGCACAGCCCCGACCCCGATCGGCCCGAACGCCTCCTCGGCCTCGTCTTGGACGCGCTCTACGAGAAACACCCTTCGCTGCACCTCCGCGCCGCGCGGCCATAGTTTGACTTCTAACCTGCACAGCGGAGAAGCCAGGGCGTCCATGACGACCGTCACTCGTGCCAGGCCGGAATCGAGCCGGGGGTCGAGGAGTAAATCCGCCCGATCCGGCGATAAGGTTGTTGCTTGATCGTTGAGCGGGAGGTCTGCACCCGGTTGATCTTGAAGGCAGCCCTTGGTTGATGATTCTTCTTGCGAGAGAAGACAATCAACACAAGGGCCGCGGGTGATAAGTGTGCAGGATGGCGTGCCGATCGGTGTGCTCGGGGAGTTGTCCGGGTTCCGGCAGGCGTTCTGCGACTGCCTGACCGGGCGTGCGGATGCGTTGTTCGAGTTGACCGACGCCGTGCTGTGCGCGGATGGCCCGGTCGGGTCGCTGGTCGAGCTGTCGCTGGTCGCTGAGCAACGACGCGGCTACGGCGGTCTTTTCAGCAGTTCACGAGCCCGTTTCAGGATCGCCACCTCCTGCTCTAGTTCCCGGATCCGCCGTTTGGCCGCCGACAGTTCGACCTGCTCGGCGCGGGTTGCGCCGGATAGCTGGCCGGTGTCGATCAGTTCCTGCTTGCGCCAGACGTAGATCGTCTGGTCACTGATGCCCAGATCGGCGGCCACCTGCGCGACCGGGCGACCGGCAGCGACCAGATCCAAGGACCTTGCGGCGGAACTCTCCGGGATAGCGCCTTGGCGCGAACGGGTCTCCTTCGACGGTGTCGTGACCAAGAAGTCAACCAAACCGACTCCACGAAACCCGGGGAACATCAGAGTCTCCAATCGGTCCAGGACGGTCGCCGCAGTAGAGCAATCTGTCAGCCGGTGATGATCGGCACCAGATACGTTCGCGCGAATACCCCAAGGGCATCTTCGGATTCGAGCGCGACCGTTGTGTGCGGCTGCAGGATGAACGAGTGAACAACGCGGCAAACGATCTCCGCACGGGTATCCAGGTCGGCGGCATCGGGTAGCAGCCCGTTTCGAACAGCGCTCCGCAGTGTGGCGGCGGTTGCAGCCACCGACATCGTGAACACGGGCGCACCATCGGTGGTGAGTTGAGGGAGCACGCGGTCCGGTTCCAGTGCCAGCATCCGGTTGGCCAGCGGGTGTGTGCGCCACCGGGTGATCACCGTGACGAAGATGTCGGCGACGAGGGTATGGACGTCGTTGGTGCGCACAGCTATCGCGTCGAGTTCGGCCAGCACCGACTCTACTTCGCGGGTCATGACCGCCCGCACCACATCGTCACGGGTGCCGATCCGCCGATAGACGGTGACCCGATCGACGTCGGCCTGTCGTGCGATGTCCTCGATCGTCGTCTTCTTGACGCCCACCTTTGCGAACTGGATGAGAGCGGCATCCAGGATGCGAGACTCCACCGAATCATCGATCTCGGGCTTGTTTGTCGAGGTCGCAGCTGTGGAGATCACGCCTCGAGAATAGCAAGGAATAGACTTCGTGCAACATGCACCGGCGATCTGTTGCTGCGACATTGCAATGGCAAATGTTGCAATGTACAGTCGGTGCATGGCTGAGACTTCCGGTGCAGCGGAGCACCACTACAGCGATGAAGCGCATGCGATCAATGCTCGGGACGTCCACTTCGACTTCGACTCGGTGCCGATGCACTACATCCCGGGTGAGGTGCTGGCCACGCACATCGTCAATGTCATGCACCTTGTGCTGCCCGAGGGTGAGCGAGCGATGGCTAACTGCCTGGCCGAAGCATTGCCGCTGATCCGGGACGAGCGGCTACGCGAAGAGGTTGCGGGATTCATCGGCCAGGAGTCGATGCACGCGAGCAGTCACGAAGGTGCCCGCCGCCACCTGCAATCAATCGGTCTCGACGTCGAATCGTATGTACGAAAGATTGCGTGGCTGGTCGACCGGATCCTCGGTGGCCACGGACTGACCGGCCGAGCGAAGGACGCCTGGCTCAAAGAGCGTCTCGGCCTGTTCGCCGGTATGGAGCACTACACCGCCGTGCTGGGCGAGTGGCTCCTCGAGGCCGACATCCTCGAGGAAAAGGGTATGCATCCGACGATGCTGGATTTGGTCCGCTGGCACGGTGCCGAAGAGGTCGAACACCGCAGTGTCGTTTATGACGCCTACATGTACGTCGACGGCAGCTATGCGCGGAAGGCGCGCACCGCAGTCCTCGCCAGTGCGACCCTGCTACCACTGTTCATCGTCTCAACGGCGCACCTGTACCGGAAGGACCCAGAGCCGAACACGGGGCGGCTGTGGCCGCTGCAGTTCGTGAATGCCACGGTCCGCGGTGTTATCCCGAGCTTCACGGTGTTCTTCACCGAGCTGCCGCGTTATCTGCGCCCGGGCTTCCATCCGTCGCAGCTCGGCCCGATGGACACCGCGCTGCGTTACCTCGCCCGATCTCCCGCTGCGCGAGCAGCGGGCCGCCGATGGGAACCGACACGGTGACACCGGAATTCACGCCGCCCGCGACCCTGCGTGTCCTCGGCGCGGTGATGGATGCGTATCTGCGGGCTTTCGTTGTCGGGTCCACCGCATCTCTGTTGTCGCGGTCGAACCCGGTGCGTCGCACCGGGTTCGAACTGGATCTTGTCGTTGAGGACGTTCGCATCGAGGCCGAGGATGTGGTGAGTCTGACCTTGACCGCATCGAATGGTGGGCCGCTACCTACATGGAAGCCGGGATCGCATCTCGATGTGTTCCTGCCCTCCGGACGCCAACGCCACTACTCGCTCTGCGGCAACCCCAACGACCGTTTCCGCTACCGGATTGCCGTTCGGCGCATTGCGGACGGTGGCGGCGGATCGCGTGAGGTTCACGATGCGTTGTGCCCGGGCGACGCCGTCCGAGTGCGCGGGCCGCGCAATGCGTTCACGTTCATCGACGCGCCGTCGTATTTCTTTGTGGCCGGCGGTATCGGGATCACGCCGATCCTGCCGATGGTCAAGGCGGCCGACGCTGCCGGTGCTCGCTGGAAGATGGTGTATCTCGGCCGATCCCGCGAGACGATGCCATTCCTCGGCGAGCTGGAGCGGCTGCGGGGCGGCGAGCTCGACATTCGGCCCGACAGCGAGTTCGGCATCCCGAATGCCGCTGAACTGCTCACGCGGGCGGAGGCCGGCGCCGCGGTGTACGTCTGCGGTCCGCCGCCCGTGTTGGCGGCCGCACAACAGACGATGTTCACTGTCAATCCGACAGGTTCGCTACACACGGAACGTTTCTCGGCTCTCCCGGTCGTGGACGGCAAGGAATTCGACGTCGAGCTGGCGCGCACCGGTGCGACTGTTCATGTGGGTGCCGAGGAGACCGCACTCGCCGCGATCAGGCGCGAGGTTCCCGGAGTCGTCTACTCCTGCCAGCAAGGGTTCTGCGGCACATGCAAGGTCGCGGTGCTCGCCGGCGACGTGGATCACCGCGACCGAACGCTCACCGACGGTGAGCGCGACACCCACATGCTCAGCTGCGTATCGCGCGCGGTGGGCGATCGACTCGTCCTCGACCTCTGATCGCGGCGCAGAAAGGGCAACGACGTCCATGACGGCAACAATCAAAACGGGTGCGAGCCAAGCTCTTTCCACCTTCGAGGTCCACGACCCCGCTACCGGGCATTCGGTGGGTAGCTACCCTGTGCATGCTGCCGCTGACGTCGACGCGACCGTCGCGACGGCTCACGATGCCGCCGCGTGGTGGGCTGCGCTCGGCTGCACCGAGCGCCGTCGACGCTTGGATGCGTGGCGGGCCGAGATCACCCGCGGACGAGCAGAATTGGCCGAGATCATCCACACCGAGATGGGCAAGCCCGTTTCGGATGCGAAGCTCGAGATCGCGATGGCGCTCGAACACCTGAAGTGGGCCGCCGCCCATGCCGAGAAGGTGCTCGGCCGCCGCTCGGTGTCGCCGGGGCTGCTGGCGATCAACCAGGAGGCGACTGTCGAGTATCGGCCGTTCGGTGTCGTCGGTGTGATCGGCCCGTGGAACTACCCGGTGTTCACACCGATGGGATCGTTGTCGTTCGCGCTTGCGGCCGGAAATGCGGTGGTGTTCAAGCCGAGTGAGTACGCCACCGGCACCGGCATATGGCTGGCAAACGCATTCAACGCTGTTGTGCCGGAACATCCGGTGCTGTCGGTGGTTACCGGTCTCGCCGAGACCGGCGCGGCATTGTGTCGCAGTGCCGTTGGCAAGATCGGCTTCACCGGCTCGACAGCCACCGGCAATCGGGTCATGGCGGCGTGTGCAGAGAACCTCACGCCGGTGCTGATGGAATGCGGTGGCAAGGACGCTTTGATCGTCGACGCCGACGCTGATCTGGACGCTGCGGCCGACGCGGCAGTATGGGGCGGACTGTCGAATGCCGGGCAGACCTGTCTGGCCGTAGAACGCATCTATGTCCACACGGATGTCCATGCCGAGTTCGTGGCGAAGCTGGTCGCGGCCGCGAGCGGAATCACCGCGGGCGGTGGCGATTCGAAGATCGGCCCGATCACCATGCCGAAGCAGATAGCGGTGATCCGCAGGCATATCGAAGACGCGATATCGCGTGGCGCCACCGCGTTGCTGGGCGGGCCCGAAGCGATCGATGGGCAGTTCGTGCAACCAACGATCTTGGTCGATGTTCCAGAGGATTCGTCGGCTGTCACCGAGGAAACGTTCGGTCCCACATTGACCGTCGCGAAGGTGCGCGACATGGACGAGGCGGTCGAGCGCGTCAACGCCGGCGAATACGGTCTCGGCGCTACCGTATTCGCTCGGCGCAACGGCAGGCAGATCGCCGATCGCATCCGATCCGGTGGCACGTCGATCAATGCCTTTGTCGCGCACGCGACCATTCCGACACTGCCCCTCGGCGGAGTCGGTAGCTCCGGGTTCGGTCGCGTGCACGGACCCGACGGACTCAAGGAATTCACCTACGCAAAAGCCACGATGCGCCAACGGTTCCCGTCACCGCTCGTGTTTACCACGTTCACTCGTAGCGCCGCGGTCGACACCGTCGTCGACCGACTCGTTTCGGTGCTACATGGAAGGACCCGTTGACCATGGCTACCGACACTGAACACCGGCACATTGCGATCGTCGGGGCCGGTTTCGCCGGCATCGGTCTGGCGATAAAGCTTCGCGAAGCCGGGTTCGACGATCTCGTGATACTGGAACGTGCCGATGACCTCGGCGGCACCTGGCAGGCGAACACCTATCCGGGCTGCGCGTGCGACGTTCCATCGCACTTGTACAGCTACTCCTTCGCCCCGAATCCGGAATGGTCGCGCACCTACGGCCGGCAGGAAGAGATCCTGGAGTACATCCGATCGGTGGCGGTGACTCACGATGTGGTGGGCCACATCCGCTACAGCGCGGAAATGCTCGATGCCCGGTGGGACGATGCGGAATCGCTATGGCGCGTCAGCACCGTGACCGGAGATTTCACCGCGGACTTCGTGATCTCCGCGACCGGCGTTTTCAGCGAGGCGAAATACCCATCGTTGCGCGGGTTGGAGACCTTCCAGGGCAAGGCATTTCATTCGTTGCACTGGGATCATGAGCATGATCTGACGGGGGAGCGGGTCGCGGTAATAGGCACCGGCGCCTCGGCCGTGCAATTCGTCCCGGAGATCCAGCCCAAGGTCGGCGCGCTGACCCTGTTCCAGCGATCGGCGCCGTGGATCGTGCCGCGAATGGACCGCAGGACGCTCGGACTGGAGCGGCAGCTGCTGCGCCGAGTGCCACTGGCAGGCAAAGCGATTCGGGGTAGCTTCTACACATTGATCGAAGGGTTCGGCTTGATCGGGTTCGTGGACAAACGGTTCCGTCACCCGTACGAGCTGCTCGGCAAGTGGCAGCTGCGCCGTCAGGTCCGCGATCCGCACCTGCGTAAGGCGCTTACTCCGGACTACATGATCGGCTGTAAACGCGCGATCTTCTCCGACGCGTATCTGCCCGCTCTCGATCGAGACAATGTCGAGGTCATCACGGACGGCATCGCCGAGGTGCGCGCACACTCGATCGTGACACGCGGCGGCGTCGAGATTCCGGTCGACACGATCATCTATGGCACCGGATTCGAGCCTGTCTCCGAGGCTTTCGGGCGATTCACCGGGCGCGGCGGCGTCACCATCGCCGAACTGTACGAGAAGCGTCCGCAAAGTTATCTCGGCAGTGCCCTGTCAGGATTCCCGAACTTCTTCTTCACTCTGGGGCCCTTCGGGGCGGCCGGAAACCAATCCGCGATCTACATGATCGAGTCACAGATCGCCTACATCGTGGACGCATTGAAGACGATGCGGGCCGAGGGCGCACGCCGCGTGGAGGTACGGCCGGAAGCGCAGGAGGCGTTCCTCGACGAGATGCAGGAACGAAGCCGCTCGACGGTGTGGCTCACCGGCGGATGCCACAGCTACTACCAGACACCGGACGGACACAATGCCGGCCTCTACCCAAACTGGAGTTTCGAATACCGAAGTCGTACAAGCCGATTCGACGCCAGCTCCTATGAAGTGAGTGCATGATGGACATAGGACAGCTCAACCCGCTGCGCTGGATCGATAGCACCTCATATGAGGTGCGCGGCAAGACGGTGCTGATTACGGGAGCCGGGCAGGGAATCGGCCTGGAACTGGCGAAGATCCTGTACGCCCGCGGGGCTTCGGTCGCGCTGGTGGACATCGACGAAGGCGCCGCCCGCATCGCGGCGGAAGCACTCGGAGATCGCGCCTGTGCGATCGCTGCGGACGTCGCGGATCGTGAGTCGACGGACAAGGCGATCGCGCAGGCAGTGGCCAGGTTCGGCCGCCTCGACGTCGTAGTCGCGAACGCGGGTGTGGTCCCGCGTCCGGCGACGTTGCGAACCATGGACGGCAGCGATTTCGACCGCGTCATCGGCATCAATCTCACCGGGGTGTTCAATACGGTTCATCCGGCCCTCGACCACGTGATCGCCGCGAAAGGTCATGTGGTGGTGGTCTCGTCGGCGGCTGCCTTCGCGCCCGGTATGGGCGGTGCGCCGTACATGATCAGCAAGGCGGGCGTCGAGCAACTCGGCCGCGCGCTCCGGGTCGAACTAGCCGCAGTCGGTGCTACGGCCGGCGTCGCCTACTTCGGCGTTGTGGAGACGGCCATGACACACGACACCCTCGATCGCGACGACCTGGGCCGCGCGCTCGGCGACATGCTGCCATGGCCGCTCAACGTGCGAATCACCGCGGCCGAGGCCGCCGAGACGATTGCCGACGGCATCGGTCGGCGAGCCGCGCGGACCATCGCCCCTAGCGGCTGGGAGCCGTACGCCCTCTTGCGCGGAGCGGTAAACGTGGTGCTGGACAACCGACTCGCCCGCGACGCCGGAGTGCAGGCGCTGGTCCGCAAGGTCGAACAGCGCAACGGCCGGCCTGCATCATGACCATCGTCCGAGGATCGGTGCGCTCCCGGATTTCTCCTCAGCTGGCGGGTGTGACAGTTCGTCCCGCCACCAGTATGGCTCCGGTCAATCGGCACGGCATTCGGATAGCACGGCCATGCAATGCAGGTGCTGTGCCCGCCATTGCGCGGAACGCACATAGAACCGGTGTGGGAGGCAGCAGTGCACGGCGAGTGGGTGCAGGGGCCCAAGGCAACCCGCACCGACGCGGTGGTCTTCTACATCCACGGCGGCGGGTTCTTTGCAGGCTCGCCCCGAACCCACCGCGGAGTGACCTCGCGACTGTCCACCGCCACCCGGCTGCTGGTATTCAGCGTGAGCTACCGGCTGGCACCGGAGCACCGGTTCCCAGCAGCCCCGGACGACGTGGCAAACGGGTATCGGTGGTTGATCGATCAGGGGTACGCGCCGGACCGGATAGTCATCGCAGGTGATTCAGCGGGCGGCTTCCTGGCGATGGATCTCGTCATCGAGAACGCCCGTATCGACGCGCCCCAGCCTGCGGCAGTCGTGTTGATTTCGCCGATGAATGATCTGAGTTTCGCAACCGCACAAGCACACGAGCGAACCCGGCGAGACGCGTTCGTGTCGGTGGCGCGGGCCGCGCCCTCGTCGATCTATACACCGACGGTTCTGCCGATCCGCGCCTGGAATTGCGTCCGACGCGTGGATTGATGTTGCCGCCGATACTGATCCAGGTAGGTGACGCCGAGTTCCTGACAGTGGACTCGATCGAACTCGCCGACCGGCTCGACCGAGCGGGTGCGCGATGCGGGTTGCAGGTGTGGCCGGATCAGATGCACGTCTTCCATGCCTTGGCGGCCCTGATCCCCGAGTCGCGCTCGGCATACCGCGCCGCCGCTCTGTTCATCGCTACCAATCTCGACCGCGTCACCACCATCGCGGTCTGAGCACCCCGAGAAGGACGACAGCCATGGCATGCAAGTACGCCCTCGACGAATCCGACGACACGTTTCTCGCTACGGCCGGCCGCCGCTACGTACACGTCATCGATCTCCCGGCCCCTCCGGGGAGGGTATGGGAAGCATTGTGCGCCGACGATGCCCTCGTGTCGTGGTCATCGATGATCACCCGAATGGAATGGACCTCGCCACGGCCCTTCGGAGTGGGCACCACGCGCGTGGTGACACTGGCAGGCGCGGTCCGGCTCGAGGAACGGTTCTACCGCTGGAATGTCGACGAGCGCATGACATTCACCGTCGACGCGGCATCCGTCCCGGGCCTACGCCGCTTCGGCGAGGACATCGCCCTCGAAAAGAGGACTGGCGGTACGAGATTGACGTGGACGTTCGCGTTGGAAGGCGAGGCGGGCGTCCAGCCGTTGTTGTGGCTTCTCGACCCGGCCAATCGCATCGTCACCTCGGGTATCGCGCGTGGCATCGGCCGCCGCGTCCGGGACAGCAGTGCTACGGCATGACCGAGTTTGCGCCGGTGGCGAAACATCGACCAGCTCATGATCACCGTTCTGGAGATCGTTGTGCTCGACGCGCTTGGTGCGCTGCTATCGGCGCTAGCGACCGCCCAGACGTCCACACCAGACCTGATTCGGCACGGGGTCGACGCATTCACCGACTATTTGATGATCGATCCGCGACGAGGCCGGATCATGTTCATCGAATCGCAGGTTTCGCCGGTGCTGGC
The DNA here is from genome assembly GCF_046764895.1 of Nocardia sp. CWNU-33. NCBI lineage: Bacteria > Bacillati > Actinomycetota > Actinomycetes > Mycobacteriales > Nocardiaceae > Nocardia > Nocardia sp. CWNU-33. Next base: position 451,253 of record NZ_JBKOQN010000002.1, read on the forward strand.
GACCCGAGCAATAGCACTGATCGAGCAATTCGTCGTGCCGATCGTCCGATCGATCGGTGTGCGCAATGTCGCGGCGACCGAACACGACGCGGTCGACGTCAGTCTCAACGCCGTGGCACTCTTCGGCGCACTGGCCTTTCTCTATCGGCGAGGAGTCGCTGAGGGACCCGCGGTCGATCGAGAACGATTCGCCGAGCATGCCGCTCAGGTCATCGAGCCGATAGCGCGGGCCCGCTCATCCAGGATCGGAAGCGCCGCGGCCCGAGATCGTTGAGGTCGAGGGCTCGCGCCTTTTTCGCTGCTGATCGACCAAATGGCGCCTCGGTCACCGCCATGGACGTGGTCAGCGGTCGGGAGTTCGGAGGTTACCAACGGGCCGTTCGCAACCCCGCGTAGACGTCACGGGCGGCCTGTCACAGGCCTTCGTCGAACGGGTATCGGGCATGGAGTGCGGACCGGTCGCCGAGTCCATAGTTCATGACGAGGTCATCGGCGACCTGGACCAGCACATCTCGCCCCTCGACCGCAGATACCCAATCCATCGGCAGCCCGGAGACGCCATAGATGGCGCCGATCAGGTTGCCGGCGACCGCGCCGGTGGAATCGGAGTCACCCGAGTGGTTCACCGACAACAGCAGTGCTGCGCGCACATCGGTCGTCTTGGCCGCGTGTAGAGCGCAAAACGCAGCGATGGCCAGGCACTCCTCGGCGATCCACCCCGCGCCTACCTGCTCGAGGAGTTCGGCCGTGGCTGCATACTCGGACAACTCGACGGCGCGTGTCAGTGCCGCCGCTGTTTCCGCTGCTGCGGGTATCTCCGTGAGCTGGGTGACCGTCTGCTGCACGGCAATTGGCAGTTCGATACCGCTCACCACGCGATCGATCAGTGCCGCGAACGCACCAGCCGCCAGATATCCCGTGGGATGCCCGTGGGTCAACTGCGCAGCGCCCGCGGCCGTGGCGAACGCACGATCAGGCCCCATGCCGGCCAGTCCGAACGGCGCGGAGCGCATCACTGTGCCGCATCCTTTCGACCCCGGATTCACCGGACCGGGTTCACCGAACGGGTGCGGCGCGAGATATCCCCGTTCCTGCTGACCCAGCCCGGACATGCACGCATTCCCCGGCGCACGCACCGCATACAGAAACGGCAGACCGGCCAGCCAGCCATCGATATCCGATGCTGGTCCCTCCTGCCGCTGGGTCTGTAGCCAGCGTAGATACGCCCGGCGCAGCGCGGGCACGGGATCGACACCGGGCACCGACCGCAACAACCCCTCCGCGGTGAACAGGGTCATCTGGGTGTCATCGGTGATCTGCTGCGGCGTGCCCTCGGCATACTGCGGTAGAAATCCCGTCACACCGTCAGGGCCATACCGCTCGCGAATCTGCTGGAGCTGCAGGAATTCGATGGGCCATCCGAGTGCGTCACCAACCGCCCCGCCTAGCAGGGAGCCCCGAACCCGGTCGAAGACCGTCATGTAATCCACCACGAGACACCATCATTACGCATCTATTCCGCACAGGTCCTTCCGCCTTGCCCGCTACGCGGCGACGCGCCCCAACGATGAACACGCACACACCCCGGACGATCGCTCCGTTCGGTGACCTTCGCTGCGCGACTGCACTGGGAATCCATGCAGCCTGCCTCCCGAATCCACGAGTACATCGACGTTATAGTGCCGATTGCGGTCGAGTCCGGCGTACCAGGTGAGGCTCCCCGGATCCGTAGTGACGCTTTCGCTGGGTTCCGACTGCTCGATCGGATCCCAGGTAGTCGACATGTGCAACATTCCGTGAACGGAGTAGAAGCGTGACGATCAGCAGGCGTGGTTTCTTTGCCCGCGGTGCCGCGGCCGCAACGGCTGCCACCGCGGCGTCGGGCGCGACGGGGGCCGGTAAAGCCCGCGCCGATGTCGACCCTGATAGGCCGAACATCCTCATTGTGCTCGTAGACGAGATGCGTGCGCCGATGTGGTTCCCCGACCAAGAAGCGTTGGACGGGATACTGCCGCATATCGCTCGAATCCGCAGAGGCGCTGTGTCATTCGAGCAGCATTACACCGCGGCCAACGACTGCACACCGTCGCGTGGAGTCCTGCTGACCGGCTTGTACTCTCATCAGACCGGTTGCATGATGACCTCACAGTCGACGTTGTCACCGTTGTTCCCCACTTGGGGCTCGATGATCCGCGAACACGGATACGAGACGACGTGGTGGGGGAAGTGGCATCTCGGCCACGATTCGGACACGATTCCGGGATCGCTGGCGAATTATGGATTCATGGGCGGCACCTATCCGTCGCCCAACGGTGCGCCCGGACAGGGCTTGCAGATGGACCCGGTCATCGTCGACCAATTCATCGGATGGCTCGATGCGGAAGCAGGTCGAGCGCCGTGGTGCTGCACGGTGTCGTTGGTCAATCCGCACGACATCCAATGGTGGCCTCGATGGACCCAACGCCTCCAAGCGCAGCTCGACATTCCACGCTGGATGAACGACCTGCCCGCGAACTACGAAAGCCTCGAGCAGCTGGCTCAGAAGCCTCGCCTACAGCTTGCATTGGTGGAAGCCTCGGCCGTCGCGTTCGGGTGGGCTCCCTACGGAACTCCCGGTGCCGAGCAGCAGTGGATCGACATGCGCAACTTCTATCTGTGGCTGCAACAGCAGGTCGATATCCAGATCGGCCGAGTGCTCGACGCGCTGTACGAGCGCCCGGATGTCGCCGCCAACACCGTCATCGTCTTCACCTCCGACCACGGGGACTACGCGGGCTCGCACGGGCTGCACGGTAAAGGCGGCGCCGCCTACGACGAGGCGATCAGGGTACCGCTGTATGTGCACGATCCCCGCGGTCTACTCAGCCCCAAGTCTTCGACCAGTACCCGTGAACAGCTCACCTCCAGCGCCGATATCACCCCACTGCTGCTGACGATCGCCTCGGGCGGGAGCTCATGGCGCGGGGACGCGAGGTACGCACACCTCGCCGATCGCCTCGACATCGCTGCCCTGTGCCGCGATAGGAGCAAACCGGGGCGGCCCTGGATCGTGCACGCCACCGACGAACCCACCATCGAAGAGGCGGCCGTGCTCTTCAACCAGAATGCACCTGCACACGTTGCAGCGGTGCGCACCGCCGACGCGAAATACGTGTCCTATTCACACTTCATCAACGGACGAATAGAAGTAGACCCAGCTCAGCAACAAGAATTCGAGCTCTATGACTACGCGGCGGCGGGCGGGAACCTCGAACTCGACAACCAAGCCGCACGTAACGGTGATCTGCGCGCCCAGATGGAACCGCTACTGCAACAAGCCATTGCGGAACTGAACCAGCCGCTTCCAGGCCACCTGCGCCAAGCCCAGGAGCAGGGCTGGGCGGATTATCTGGCACAGGAACACAATATTCTCGCAATTGCGCAACATGTGCTCGGCGAATTGCAAAACGCCCTGCCCAAGTAGTCTTGGGCCGGATCGTCATGGCTTGATCATGCCGTTTGGTGCGGCCAGCGTACTCACCGGCACGGTTTCTTGTGTCCAAGTTATTTTGTGACGGTGTGGGCAATGTGGTTATCGGAATTAGAAAGAAGACGGTGCGATGCAATTGTCAAGACAATAGGTTCGACGACAGACTGACCAGTTCTGATGCGGCAACCCGGAATAGTGCCAGACTAACTGCATGGACCAGGGAAGTGGTGATCCCCTTCGGGCCAGTGGGATACTCGGTCCAGCCCTTTGCCGAGCGGCCCCGACCAGGCTTTTTGTGGAGCTTCGCGCTCGACGCATGGCGGCAGTTCGGAATATGAGCCGGACTCAGATGCAAATACCGATACTGGCGGATCCGAATGGCAACCAGAGGCACACTGTCACGGAGCCGACTACTTGCACTACTTCCGGCGCCGATGGCGACGGTTCCGCCGACGCGATAGCAGGCGCGATCATCCCGAGGGATGATATTGTGGCGACTGCGGCCAGCAAGAGTGCTAATTTAGTTCGCATGGCGAACTCCTTCGGGTTGAGCAGATGGAATTGATCCCAATAATTCTGCATCGATATGAAGGACATTGAAAGAGGGTTAATCCTCTAGTGTCGAGATATGTTCGACTGAGGCTGATTTTTCCAAATAGATCTTCCATGGCTACTTGATTGGTGCCGTAATGATGTCCGGTTGTGACCGCTGCTAGGGCCATCCTCGGTTCGGGGTGGCACGCGCAGGTCCGATGCCGGCCGCTATTGATGCCACTATTGTCGAATATGTCCGGATTGTGGTTTGCGTCGCCCTCTGCCGCAAAATATGAGACCCGGTCCGAACAGGGCCGGGTCTCCGGGTTTCGGGCTGTTCAGCGCGGGGCGAGGCGGTGGACCACGATCCGGACTTGAAGGGGGTCGTGTCGAGCAGTTCGAGGTGGCTGAGGTCGCGGCCCTCGAAGGGTTTCTTTCGGTCGGTTGACGGACCTACGCCGACGTCGGCCCGAGTCACCGTCGCGGGAGCCGACGAGTCAACCGCGAACGTCTGCCACCGACATCCCATAGACCCGACCGGTCGCGCTCTCGCCGGTCGACCGGCGGTCCGGAACGCCGCGCCGGTCGAGTCGAATCAGGATCGGTTCAAGGTCAGATCCAGCCGGGCGATGTGGAACCGAGTATCGGTGACATCGACAGAGGTTTCCGTGAAACGGTTCCCGCCCAGTACGTTTCGGACGAATTCGCGTACCACGGCGGGCTGCGCGTCGAGGCCCGCCAGCAGCTCCGTAGCCAGTTCTATCGTCCCGTCGAAATATCGTGGCTGACTGGAGATTCCCGGCCGCTGTGGCGTCTGGCGCAACCCGTCGACAGTGTGCAGAATCAGATCCAGCTGCTTACCGTCGCCGAAGTCGATCCGAAGCGGTGTCGGGGTGACGGCCACATCGAAGGTGTGCACTTGTGCTCTCCACCCCTGCACAAAGACGCCGTCATAGTCGTACGGCGAAGGGGCCGCCAGCGTATCGAGCGAACGATCGGACGGCGAATTCTCCAGCACAGCCCCGGCAAGAGGCTGATCGGTACGGACGAATGTCCACGACTCGTCGGTGAGTTGCTTTGTCCAGTAGCCGGTTCGACCGCCGTCACGGCCCTCGACTCGCAGTTCCCGGGCCGACGAGCCGGGCCCGGTCCGATGAATGGAGATGCGGTCGGTGATTTCACCCGGCACCTTCGGCTGCCGCATCCAGTCCGGTGCGGGCAGCTGAATCGCGGCGTATCGGCTGTCCATGCGTTCCGACAGCATGTCGGGAGCCTCGGGCAGTTCGCTCTGATCGTGATAGGAGTAGCGAAAGAACACCTTGTCGGCGCCGGAGATGTCGAAATCGTAGAGGCGCGTATAGAAGTCGCCGAAACGGTTGACGATCAGCGAGGTCGATGCGCTCGTGGACAGCGCGATCGCCTGGAACCGACCGCCGTGCGGCGTCGCCATCTCGTAGCTGTGATCCACCGGTAACCAGGGATCGATGTACTGGATGCGCTGACCATCGTGGGTGAGCGCATAGACGTGCGACACCTTCGCTCCGCCGACCGGGTGATCGTTGCCGGCGGTATCTCGCCAGACGTGGTCCTCGTTGGGTGAGAGAACCGACCAGGACCAGGTGCGAGTGCCCGGGGGCAGCGTGTTTCCGGGGCCGGTCCACAGCGGGGTGCCGTAGCGGCTGCTCCAGTTCCAGTCCCGGGGTGCGCTGAGCGCGTGGTCCATGGTGTAGAACCGGCCGTCGCGGTCGATCATCATCACCTCGTCGTCGTCGGCGGAGACACCGACGACGCGACCCTCCAAGCAGCCCGGTAGCGCCACGGTGCGCCAACCGCCCTGGGCGGCGGACTCTTTCACGTATACGTGGCCGTCGCGGTTGGCGAATGTCCAGCGTCGGTTGAACGAGTCGGTGGGGGTGCGGAAGTGGATCCGCTCGGGCAGGTCGACGGCGGCAGGAGCCAATGCCGCCAGTCCGGCAGTGGATTCGTCGACTGTCACTTCCGGGGTGCCGACCGTGCCCACCGGCGCACAGCCGGGGTCCGCGATAGTCACCGAATGCGTTGTCACCCCGGCCAATACCAGCCCGGTCACAGCGACAACGGCGGTACGCCGGATGGCTTCGGGTCGCATCACAGCCACCCCGCGGCGCCGAAGCCGAGGATCGCGACGGCGTCGACACCGAGGATCGCGCCCAGAGTGAATGCTTTGGCACGCACGGTGGGTAGATCATGCACAAAGAAGCAGACCGCGAAGAACGGTACATAGCCGATGAGCCAGATGAGGACGGGGAAGCCCGGCTGCCACCACGACCATTCCCAGGTGAGTACCCCGACCTTGTTGAGCAACACTTCGACGCCGACCGCCGCGGCCGAGTTGGCCGCGATGAGAACTGGCCGGTTGGGCAGGCCGAAGATGCGGGTCTCGCGGGGCGGCAACATCTTTGCCGCTGCGATCCCCATGATGGCGAACATGAAGCAGATCTCGATATTGAGGCCGATGAGGATCTGATATGCGGTTGGGCCGGCCGCGCCCCAGACCGGCGCCCGATCGGTGAAATGAAAGACCAGGGCGTTCCAGATCTCGTTGAACCAGTCCATGCCCCACAAGGCGAGTCCAGCGAACAGGACATTCCAGTTCCGCCGTTCGATTTCGGCGGCATAGATGTAGATGACGATCAGCAGAAGCGGGATCACATACCACTTGAATTGACTCGCATCGCGAAGTATCTCGAGCGCCTCTCGGGCGTTGTCGGTCAACGGCGCACCTCCCTCTCGTGATCGCCGGGCCAAGCGAGTATTACACATCGACATCAAACGTCAACATGTAACGAATGGTCCAGCGGTCGAGCAGGCACGACGCACGCGGCTCCGATCGACGAGCTAGTGGCCTCACCCACCAGCCGTCCTCATCGACTGGAGTTCCTGCATCCGCACGGCCCCTGCGCATCCCGACCGGTCGAACGCGAGTTCTCCTCGCCCGGTTCGTAGTTGCAGCCACACGTCATGGCTCTCGGGTCCGTCAGGGTGGTGTTCTGGACCGACGAGCAGTTCTCGCGCCGAGTTTCTTCCCCTCGGGGCCGACCGGGTCTTCCAGCGGGTTGGTAAGGTGGCGGGCATGCAGGTCGGGCAACCGAGTAGAACCGCAATGGCCGTAGCGCGCGCGAGGGCCCATCATCAGGTCGTCGACGAGCCACGGGTGTTCACCGATCCGTTGGCTCTGCAGATCATCGGCGAATCTGGCTCGCAGGCAAGCGAATTCGACAATGGTCTCGATCAGGATCTGGCTCGTCGCCGGCGGTTGTTCATCGCGGCGCGCAGCCGCTTCGCTGATGACACCGTGGCGGACGGGATCGCCCGCGGGGCTGGTCAGGTAGTGATCCTTGGTGCTGGACTGGATACTACCGCCTACCGCAATACCCACGAGGACGTGCGATTCTTCGAGGTCGATCACCCCGATACCCAGGAGTGGAAGCGGCGCCGACTGTCCGAGACCGGAATCGCGATCCCGTCATCGCTGACCTTCGCCCCGATTGATTTCGAACAATCCACGCTGGCAGACGGGTTGGCCGAGGCAGGGCTTGACCGCGCTCGGAGCGCGGTGTTCATCTGGCTCGGCGTTGTCATGTACCTGACCAGAGCGTCGGTCGAGGACACTCTTCGCTACATTGCCGGCCACGGCGGATCCGCGGAGGTGGTTTTCGACTACCTGTACCCGGTCTCCTCGACCCTCCACGATCCCGCGGCCGGACAACAACAGGCACGCGCAGATCGCGTCGCCGCGGTGGGCGAACCGTGGCTCAGTTTCTTCACCGCGGACGAAATTCGCGGCAACTTGCTGTCCTTCGGTTTCGATCGGGTCGAAGACCGTTCCGCGACACAGCTGTTGGCCACCTACGGCATCCGAACAACCGCTCGTCCTATGAATTCAGGACCGCACCTGATCCACGCCGGCACGGCGTGAGTGCCCAGGATCCCTTGTCCCTGGACGTCATTCGGATCAGATTGTCCGACATGCCAGCCCCCCTACCGGTCTACCAGGACCGCGAGCGGATTCACGGCTACGAGCGAGGGTGTCGTGCGTTCGGAGCGGCGGCTTGCTCACGCGGTGAGATCGGCGCCCGGTGACGCGGGAGGCCGGGCCGGCCGGCGGCCGATGAGCGGGATCGGCCGCCGTAGGTCGACCATGGTCGCCACGTGGAGCGTGCGTTTGCGCTGCAGGCCCGACTTCCGGCGCGGCGACGGAAACTGCGCCTCTCATGATCACCTCTCCGAGACGCGGGAGGCTCGGGGGGCCGTGCCCCGGAGTCAGTCTGTTCCCCTCCCGAGGTGTCGACGTGAGTAGCGCGCTACCTGTTTCGGCGCTCGTGCCTGCAGGAACAGCCCGGGGATGAGGTCGGACCGAGTGAGCTTGTGAAATTCGAGAAGACCGGACTGCTTCGCCATCACAATGACCGGCAACGCGGCTTGGAAGTGCGCGACCGGAGCGTATGAGATCTCACTGATTCGGCGTCAACAGCACGAGCGGGATCTCACGGGTGGTTTTGCGTTGATAGCCGGCGTAACCCTGGTACGCGGCGACGACCCGGGGCCACAACGCCGCGCGTTCTTCCGCGGTGGCCACGTGGGCCGCCATCGGTCGCTGGGGACCGCTCTGCAGCGACACCTCGACATCAGGATTGTCACGCAGATTCAGATACCACGCAGGGTGGGTGGGGTCGCCGCCGCGCGAGGCCACGATCACGATCGTCTCGCCGTCGATGACCGGAGCGGTCAGCATGACCTTTCGCGGCTCACCGGTCTTGCGACCGATTGTGGTGAGCTCGAGGGTCGGCATCCCGACGATGGTTTTGCCCAGCTTCCCGCCGCTTACTCTGAGCAGGGCACGGTGGATGGCGTTCTGAATCTTCAGCTGGGCATCACTCGGCATGCTGCGGAATCTACACCGGTACGCGGCTGCGTGAAGGGCTCTATCGCAGGGCATTTCGAATACCGGAACGTCCGACGGCGGGATTCGGGCTCAGCGAGAACTCGAATCCGTGCCATTCCTTATCACTCGGCCCATACGCAGGTGAACCTCGGGTTCCGCCGAATCCGGTCGGCAGTTGATAGGTGTTTGCCTGTGGCGGCTGACGGCGACTTCGTACTCGGCCGTGGGCGCCGGTGACGCTGCCGCCTGATCACCATTACATTGCTGCATCATTGCTGGACATTGCCGTCTTTGCGGTAGTCGAGACCGTAGTCTCGGGCTCATCGAGTGGATGCGGGACGCGGTGGTCTCGCGAGGAGGAGGCGACACGAGATGCCCAAGTATTTGTGGCGGGTCAGCTACTCCCAGGAAGGAGCGCGTGGCCTGCTCGCTCAGGGTGGCAGCGCTCGCCGAGTGGCCATCAGGGAGATGGTCGAAAGCGTGGGCGGCCAGGTAGAAGCCTGCTATTTCGCTTTCGGTGAAGACGACCTGTTCGTCATCGGCGATGTTCCGGACGAGGTTGCTGCCGCTGCGCTCGCAATCCGTACTGCGGCATATGGAGGGGCGGTCTCACACACTGTGGCCCTTCTGACCCCCGAGCAGATCGACGAAGCAGTCGCGCGTGACGTCACGTACTTGCCGCCCCAGGTCGGGCCGTAGTTCCTCTCGTCTGGTGTCGGGATCGTTATATCGACTTGCTGAGCATGACAGTGCGAATCGGCGTCCGCCCACGGTTACGGGCGGAGGATTCGGCTATTGCCGCGGCTACCGTGGGTGGCCGAAGTACATCAGTTCCCAGATCGCGTCGTCCTTGTAGGTTTCGATCAGGTTGTTGACCGCCTTTGCGGCGGGCCACGAGCACGACGAAGGCACCGTGTCGGCGAGTTTGCGGGCGGCGGCGCCGATACCGATACTTGTGCCGGTGACGAGCGCGACGGTTCCGGTCAGTTTCGATGTCGTGGGTATGTCCTGTGCTCTCGATGTTGGAGCAAGCCAACGGGAATGAGCCCCAACCACTTTGCCAGCGGGGATGCAAACCGAGTGCTCGTGGAGATCGGCGCCAGGCTTGGGCGTGTCCCCGATCCGGATATCGGATGGGTGTTCAGACAGCTCCGGATGTGGCTACTTACAACTACTTATCTGTGAACGGTGCGTCGGCGAGCACGGACACCTACTTAACACAGGATCGTCGGGAGATCTCACGCCAGATCGGTGCCGGGTCCTGATGCGTCGTTTGTCAGTTGGCCGGGTCGAGGCGACGGTGTGTCGTCTCGACTCGGCCGCTGTCGGAGTGTGGGATTGTTCGTGGTTCGAGTCTGCTTGCGCGACTGGATGTCTGGAATCTTCTGAGGGAGCCCTGGAGCTCTGACCGAGACTGGCGCCGTGCGGGTGTGCTGGGATCGCGAACAGCTCATCGGAGGCAAGCCCGTGAGGCTCGTAAGTAGTGCGCTGCGCGTTCTCGCCTGGATCTTGGACCAGACAGCACCTGACTGATGGAGGTAGGCGAGTGGGCTTGTTCTGTGGAATCGACTGGGCCGAAGGCCATCACGACATCGCAGTCGTGGATCGTGACGGAAAACTGGTGTCCAGGAAGCGAATCAGCGACGATCCAACCGGATTCATCGTGAGTGAACTTCTCGCCGATGCCGGCGATATCGCCGAGGATCCGATCCCGGTCGCGATCGAAACCATTACCGACACCGCCGAGATCACGGCGACCGCCACGCCGCAGCGATGCGGCACCTGTTCAACAACATGCTCGGCCAGCTCTACCACTGCCTGCAAACCCGCCAAACCTGCAACCCCACAAAGGCATTCACCCCACACCCGACTGCACCGCCGGAATCCGCCGCAGCTTGACTCTTAGCGGAATCGGAGGTCTGGCGTCAGGACCGGGTCCAGGAGAGTGCGTTCATCCAATGGAGGTGCTGTAAACAGCGCCAGGATGGCTGGTCTTGGTTTGGCGGTGTGCAGTGCACCGAGTCGTCATGTCGATCAGTCGCGGCTGGGAGCCGGTCAGCGTGTCGGTCGCCGCCACCGGTATCGGCGCAGAACTGTTACCGGCCAAGGTATCTCGACGGGAAGAGGGCTGCGTTCCGTACCGCTGTGAGGACGCCTGAACGTTCGCTGCGGCCGAGGTTGTTCGATACGCTCACTGCTGGAACGACTCTCGCTACTCGCCGCTGCGATGTCGGTGGGGTCGGTCCCCGGCCGTATGGCTGGTGCGGGTAGTAAGCCCGCGAGTGTGATTATGTGGGAAGGACATCGACGGATGACGGTGCGGCGGATGGTCGCGGGGGCTATGGTTTCGGTAGGAATCGGTGCGCTGGTGTGTGGAACGGTGGTGACACCGGCGCAGGCGGATCCGCTACCGCAATGGGCGCCGTTAGGCACCACGCTTTATACCTTCGGCGATGCGAATTTTTGTGCCGGGGCGATCGGCGTGGCGGTGGAGGCCGCACCGCATCAGCCTGGCCACGTGCTGGCGCACGTCACACCACTGGGTTACCAGCGCGGGCCGTGCGGCAATCACGTGATGCTGGGGTGGGTGGGCTCGGCGGGCGGGCGAAACCAGGACGTATACGTGCACACCGATGCGGCGCAAGGCGACACTGTGACCGTCGACCTGTGGGTGGGGATGGGTCCGGCCAAGATCATGGCCGACACGTGGCCGATCCAGGGCCCGTTCGCGGAGTGGTATCTGCTGGTGCCCTAGCCCGTGCCTGGGTGTATGGCGCCTAGCAGGGTCCGTGAGTGGGCCGCAGTTCGGGTTTGGCTGTAGGTCGAGGCCATGGTCCTGAGGAGGGGACTGATCAGTTCTGGGGTCAGATTTTCCGGCCCGCGCAGCGGCCCCCGCTGGCGCCGTCAATCCGCAGCAATCCTGGACAACGGCGGGCGTGGCGACACAGCGACACCGCCCCTCGTGTCCGGACAGGGCCGGGTTGTCAGGCCGCTTTCTGCCACCCGGACTCGGCTTGCGTCGCCGAGTTCGGCTGTGCCCGAATGGAGTTCGGCGTGCGATGTGGCCACCTGGGGATTCATATCGTCGCCCCCACGTTGTCAGTCGGATAGGCGCGTGAGTTGCAGTACGCCCGCAAGGATGCTGTCGATGCCGTGGTGTCGGTAGAGGTCTTCGGTCGTTCCCGATTGGCCGAAACCGGTGACACCGAGCGGCGTTGGTGGGGACCTGCTGGATGGTGCCGAGAAAGGCGAGCGTGTGCAGGCGACCGTCCAGGACTATCGGCACAGTGGTCGACGGATGGCTCGCCCCATTAGCGGCCATCGCAACAGTTGAGGTGTTGCCTGTCGGTGAGTCGCCACGCTAGCCTCTATCGAGTTAGCGGAGGCTAACCTTCGAAGTGAACCCGGTGAGGTCGAGCGATGGATTTGAATAGGCGTCAACTCTTCAAAGCAGGCCTCGGACTGAGTGCGATACTGGCGATCACCGCTTGTGGAGACGGATCTTCGTCCGATGGCTCTGGTGGCTCGCCTCAGCGCGGCGGCACGCTTCGTATCGGTGCAATCGGCAAATCATCCAAGACCGAGCGGGATCCTCACGCGACGATGAGCAATGAAAGCGATTTCCTCATCATGTCGCTCATCTATGATCCGCTGACGGTTCCCGGAACCGACCCGAGTGTGGCCCCTCGGTTGGCGTCGAAGTGGGAATCCGATGCAGAGCAACGGAATTGGACATTCACGATCGCCGAGGGTGCCACCTTCCACGACGGTCGTCCGGTCACTGCCGACGATGTGGTGTGGTCGCTTCGGCGTCTGCGTGAAGTCGCGGGTGAAACCAAGGTGCCTGTGTCGTCGGTCGATGACATCAAGCCGGTCGGCGCGAACGCGGTTGTGCTGACTTGCGCGGGGCCCAACAGCCAGTTGCCGTTGCTGCTGCGATTGATGACTTTTGCCGTCCCCAAGGGAACCACGGACTTCACCAAAGGCATTGGTAGCGGCCCATTCCGGCTCGAAAGCTACAACAATGGCGACGCCCGGCTGGTGCGAAATGACAACTGGCACGGCGGCGCCCCCTTGCTCGATGCTGTCGAAGTCACCCTGTTCGAGAGCCCTGAATCGATGGCCAACGCGATCATGGCAGGGCAGATCGACGTCGCATCGAGTGTCGGCGCCGTCGCGGGGCGAACGGCAGAAGCCCGCAGTGACCTCCAGGTCATTCGCCGTCCGAATGATGTCGCGATTGTCATCGCGATGAGGACCTCCGACGGGCCTTTCGCTGATCCGCGCGTGCGGGAAGCGCTCCGCCTTGCCGTGGACCGCCCGGCGATGGTCGCACAGGTGCTTTCGGGCTACGGCAGTGTGGCCAACGATATTCTGGGCACTGCTGATCCGACCTTCGACCCATCGATCGCGCAGCGAAAGCGCAATGTCGATCGAGCAAAGCAACTGCTCGCGGATGCGAAGTTCGACACCGGAAAAACCTATCCGCTGGTCACGAAGCAGGAGGCCGCGGGTGAGGTGGAATCGGCGAAGGTGTTCGCGAGCCAGGCCAAGGATATCGGGCTGAATATCGAGGTGGTCGTCCAAGAAGCGAACGCTTTCTACGATGACACCTGGCTGAAGGCCCCGTTCTACACAGTGAACTGGGGCACCAATGACTCGGTCATGTTCTTCGCCAGCAAGGTCATGTCGTCGCGGACGAAGTGGAACGAAACCGGCTTCAAGGATGCGGAGTTCGACAAAGCCTATGCCGACGCACTCGCCGCGCCGGCAGGCGCGAAGTTCACCGAGGCGAGTAAGGCGATCCAACAGATCCAGTACGACCGTGGCGGTTACATCGTGTGGGGCATGGCGGATGGCATCGATGTTGCGTCCCGTTCAGTCGAGGGTCTGCCGAAGCTAGGAGGATACGGCCGAGTCCAGCTCGAACGCGTTTGGTTGTCGAGTTGATCGCATTCACCGGACTGGTGGTGCGGCGACTCGGACTGTTGATCGCACTGCTTGCAGTGGTATTCGTTGTGGTCGACCTGCTGCCGGGAAACGCGGCACGGGCCGTCCTCGGACGTGATGCGGGAGCGGATCGGATAGCGGCGAAGGAGCACGAGCTGGGATTGGACCGGCCGCTGCCGGTCCGTTTCTGGAACTGGTTCAGTGGGGCCACTACTGGGGATTTCGGCACCACGGCCCGGGGGCAATCGGTGAATGAGCTGTTGGCGGCCAAGTTTCCACAAACCTTGCTGCTGGCATCGGTCGCGATGTTGGCCACGGTGGTGATCTCGCTGCTGTGCGGGTTGTGGTGGTCCGCGCGGCCTACCGGCTTCACCGCTCGCGTTATGCAACCGAGCTCCGCCTTCGTCATCGCGGTTCCGGAATTCGTGGTGGCAACACTGTTGGTGCTGGTTTTTTCGCTGTGGCTGGATTGGCTGCCTGCGGTGACTTTCACCGACCGCTCCGGATATCCGGCGAGCCCGGAGATGCTGATCCTGCCCGTTGCGGCCCTGGCGATACCACAGGCGGGCTGGAATTCGAGGGTGGTGCGTGGCGCGTTGATCGACGCGGCCGCCGCACCACATGTGGAGAGCGCCGTTCTGAATGGGCTCCCGGAAAGGACTGTCCTACTCCGTCACGTCCTGCCGTTCGCGTTACCCACGATCGCAACGTCTTTCGCAACCTCGGTCGGTACGTTGTTCGGCGGCGCTCTCGTTGTGGAGACGATATTCAACTATCCAGGGATGGGCGCCATGGTGGCGGGATCTGTCTCCGACCGCGATACCGCGCTCGTAGCGGCAGTCGTGGCAATGACCGGAACAACGATCATGTGCGTCTTGCTGCTGGCCGACGCCATTCGTGCCTGGGCTAATCGAGGTCGACGATGACGACCTCGACCACCTCCCGAAGGCTGTGGCCGGCGGTGTTACCCGCGGCCGCCGTTGTCGCCGTTGCGATAGTCGGACCCGCGCTCGCGCCGCACGCAGTCGATCATGCGGTCGGTATTACCTTCGAGAAGCCCAACAGCGCGGCCTGGCTGGGTGGCGATCGGCTCGGCCAAGACGTCACGAGCCAGTTGTTGTGTGGCGGCTGGGGACTGCTGCTGCTGGGCGCGATCATCGCCCTGTTGGTGACCGCGTTCGCCGCGATCCTCGGATCGATAGCAGCGCTGCATCCGAGAACCGGGGCATGGATCGAACGCACCGCTGATCTGGGCATGCTGTTGCCGCCGGTGTTGGCGATCCTGCTATTTATGCTCTCCTGGCCCGAATCCGGAGCCGTGGGTTTGGTGGTCGTATCGGTGATCGCGGGTACACCGTATTCGGCGCGAGTGTTCGCAGCGGCGGCGACCGGAGTGGCGGCGTCGGGCTTCATCGAAGCGGCGCAGGCACGCGGAGAACGGTTGAGTTACCTCATTTTTCGAGAGCTGCTCCCGAACCTGCGCGAAACACTGCTCACTCAATTGGGCCTACGATTCGTGGAGGCGATGTACCTCGTGAGTACTGCGGCGTTCCTACAGCTGCCGACCACCCTCGGAGACGCGAACTGGGCGGTGATGGTCCGCGAGAACGCCTCCGGGATCCTGCTGAACCCCGCCGCGGTGCTGGCGCCGAGTGTGGCGATCGGTCTGTTGGCGGTCAGTGTGAACAGCGCCGTTGCGGCGTTCGGGCGTGGGCGGAGCAGCGTATGACGACTGGGGTGCAGGTCGAGGATCTCACGATCCGTTCGTCGTCGGGTGCGGTATTGCTGGCAACGACGTCGCTGTGGGTTCCCCAAGGCTCCGTCACGGCGTTGACCGGTCCATCCGGAGCCGGGAAAACCACGCTGATGCGTGCGGTGCTCGGCCACCTTTCCAGCGGTACGACTCGATCGAGCGGTTCGGTGCGGGTCGCCGGACAGGATGTGTTCGCGCTGAGTCCCGATGCGTTGCAGTCCTTCCGCCGCGGGCACATCGCTTTCGTGAGCCAGGATCCGGGTGCCGCGCTGAATCCGACAATGCGGGTTCGGTCACTGCTCAGAGAAGCGGCGAACCATTCCAGAGACGCCGATCTGGGTACCGTGCTCGCTCGCGTCGGGCTGCCGGAGGACTGTCTGCGTCGGCGTCCTGGCGAACTGTCCGGTGGTGAACAGCGACGGGTCGCGCTTGCGCTCGCGCTGGTTCGCAAGGTTGGTGTCCTTGTTGTTGATGAGCCTATCGCCGGGTTGCATGGGGAGCTGCGGAACGGGATAGCGGAGCTGCTGCGTTCGCTGGCCGCCGACGATGATGTCGCGGTGGTGGTTTCGGGCCATGACACCAAGGTTCTGCACCGACTCGCGGATGACGTGGTCGCGCTGGGCGAGCCACAGGTGGGACTGCTGGAGCTGGCGACGCGGCCTTCGGATCCCGTGGTCGCGGGGCCGCCCGCCCTGCAGGCGCACGCGATATCCGCAATGGCGGGTCGCAGAAGGCTACTGGCATCGGTCGACCTCCGTATCGGGGCCGGGGAATCGGTCGCAGTCGTCGGGCCGTCGGGCGCGGGGAAGACCACGTTGGCCCGAGTGCTGGCCGGTATCCATTCCGCGGCGTCGGGCACTCTCGAGGTGGATGGACGCGAATTGGCTGTCGGGCGCGCACGCCGATCTCGCCGCGACCGGAGGCGAGTGCAGCTGATCCCGCAGAACCCGCTGTCCACACTCAACCCGAAGCAGACTGTGTTGCAAGCGCTTTCGCGACCACTGCGGCTCAGCGGGATGACCGGAAAGGCTGAGGTCGCTGATCGCGCCGCACGTCTGCTGGGCAGTGTGGAGCTGGACGCCGATCTGATGGGTCGATATCCGGACGAGCTTTCCGGCGGTCAGCGGCAGCGCGTCGCGATCGCGCGCGCGCTCGCCACTGAACCGGATGTACTCATCTGCGACGAGATAACATCGGCACTCGATACCAGCACCGCTGAATCGATCATGGAGTTGGTGGAGCGAACTCGAATCGCACGGGGGATCGGCGTCCTGGTCGTCAGCCACGACATGGCAGTTGTGGCCAGGTATTGCCGCCGGATCCTTGTCCTTGCGGACGGAATGGTTGTCGAGCACGGAGACACCGCGGAGGTGCTGGCAGACCCCAGCGCACCTCAGACGAGGGCGCTGCTGGTCTGAGCGCGGGCGCGATTACCCGGAGAAGTAGTCCTCCAGCCCGCCTTCGCGGACGGTGTCCACAGTGAAGCAATGGAATCCACCGCCGAAGAGCCGACGGTGGCGATGCTGGACCGGTACCACGGTCATTCTGTTCGCCTCGAGGAGTTCGATGAGTTCGGTGTGCGCCGAATTGACGAGCACGGTTTCGGAGTCGATGGACAGCAGGTTCATGTCGATGAACTTGCTGGTGAGCACCAGATCGTTGTCGTCGTAGCTCGGGAAGCCGTCTGCTGCTGGTTCGGGATAGTAGATGCGGTCCCATTTCTGCAGCTCGACGGGCAGTTGATCCACGATCTCGGGCGAGCGCGCCAGCAACAGTCCGGGGCGAAGCGGCAATACGGTGCTGTCGATGTGATCATCGCTGAGCCGGTAGAGCCGATGCAGTCGGAAGCGACCTTCGAACTGCCGGACCAGCCATTCGAAGGCGAGCTGGTGATGAGCTGTCGACACATTGACCAGGACATCCTCGCCGAAGCGCAGTATCTGCGCGGCATCCATCATCATCTCGAAGCCGACGTGATAAGGCGAGCCGTCGGGACGGCCGACCGGTGCCAGAGGCTCGTCGGCCGAACCGGTGCCCTCGACATAGGAGAAGTCGAACGATCCGTCGGTCATGAGTGGTCGCGGCATTACCGACCACCGGGCTCCCTTGCGGAAGTAGTCCATGAACACTGGTTTCAACAATTGGTTTTCGAAATAGCGCGAACGCATCATCGGTGGGGTCTCGACGATTTCATCGCCCATGATGACTACGTTGTCGCGTACGTTGAGCGCAGGGATCATTGCCGCCGACCATGCGGGAGTCTGTACCTCGGGGACCGTAGGTCCGATATCCAGGGGGCGATGAACCCGGACATGGAGGGATTCCAGCGTGCGGACGAGCCCTGCGATATCTTCGTTCAGTTCGTCGACATGGCGCTGCGAGATTCTGATTCTGGACCGTGTATCGGTCCCTGCCGGCGGCGAGAATGGCGGGTAGAGCCATGGCTTGCGTGCAAGGTCGTTGTCGCCGGAAATGTTCTCGTGAAGGAACATATCGAACGTCAGCTCGCGCTCGTGTGTGGTGTAGTTCAGCCCCGATCCTACAATTACTTCTCGGAGCGGCGACCATTCATCATAGCTATTCAGACGCATGTCGATCTCTTTCGTAACTCGGTGGATCTGGGTTTTTCAAACGAATGCGGCGGTGCGCGCGGGCTCTCGCTTGTGGAGGTCGCGGTCGAAACGCCGCAACAGCAGCGTCGCGGTGACCGCCAAGCCCGCACACAATCCGATCCACACTCCTGGACCGCGTAGCCCGAAACCATAGGCGCAGGTCAACAGCACAGGTAGCCCGACGGCCCAATAGCCGACGAGCGTGATTCGAAAGCCGCTCTTGGTGTTGCCGAGGCCACGCAGAAGTCCGACACCAATATTCTGTGCGCAGTCCAAGAATTGCTGCACGACAGCGATGAAGAGAAGGGTCTTCGCCAAAGGCAGAACGTCCGCCGCCTCTGTTTGATCGAGAAAGGGGACAAGCACCAATCGGGGTGCCGCCACATATATGATGCCCACTGCGCCCATTACTGCGACACCGAGAGTCAAAGCTATGCGGGCAGTACTTCTCGCTTCGTCGAGATCTCCCTTGCTGACCACTCGACTCACCAAGATGGACGACCCGTGCGAAAGGCCGATGGTTACCTGGAAGACGATATATGTCAATTGGATGACTACGTTGTGCGCAGCCAGCACGGTCGGACCGAAACTCCCCATGATGAGTGCGGCGACAGAGAAAAGTCCTGCTTCTGATCCGTATGTCAAGCTGATCGGGATCCCGAGTCGCAGGATCGCGCGAACTGTCCTCAGATCCGCGCGCCAGCCCTGGATCGACAGCAATGGCGCAAGATGGGTGTCCCTGCGGACGATCAGGAAGAAGGCACAGCATGTCAAGAGGTTGACAAAGGAGGTGGCACAACCGATCCCGGTCAACCCCAGGACCGGAAGTCCAAACCAGCCGTAGATGAAGGTGCCGTTGATGGCTGCGTTCACCCCGACAGAGCCGATGGTGACCCACAACAGTGATCCGGGTCTGCGCATGCCTACCGCGAATTGACGGAGCACGTTCAGCCACAACATTGGCACCAGACCGAACGCCAATGCCATCATCATCGGCCGTGCCAGTTCCAGAATGCGGGCGTCCTGACCGAACCATACGAGCGAGTAGCTCAGCGCAACAAGAGCACCTCCCGCGAGCAGACCGACGAAGGTCGCCACCAGAAATGCCGCACGAACGACCTGGCGGATCTCCGATCGCGCTTGCTCGTCGAGTTGGTCGGTACCGGCGCGCGATTCCCCTTGGCCCACCGCGCCCGCCACCAAATTTCCGACCGCCGTCACCACACCCACACTCATCGTGCGCACCTGGTTGTACAGCGTTATTGCCAACCCGCCCGCGGCGATCGCCTGCACACCGAGCAAGCCCATCATCGCAAGGTCCGTGGTGGTCAGCGCCACTTGCGCGAGTTGGATCCCCGCGATGGGGGCCGCGAGAGCGATCAACGGGCGACTGTCGCGCACACCGATCGCGAGGCTCATGCCGGCGTCGATCGTGCCGAGGGCCGAGTCAACGCTGACGAGCCGATTTCACTGGCATATTCATCGAGCAATTGTGCGACCTCCGCTTCTGCGACCGAGTTCAGCAAGTTCTTCTCACGCATCCATTCGTCATTGAAAATCGTGTCGAGATACTTTTCGCCGCCATCGCATGCGATGGTCACCATCGTGCTGCCGGGAGGAATTTCACGCAGCCGTTTCATCGCTACATACACTGCTCCGCCGACCGAACCGCCGAGCATCAAACCGTTGCGTCGCGCAACTGTGCGCGCGGTCGCAAAGGCGTGAACATCCGATACCTTAACCCCCTCGTCGAGAAGGTCGTAGTCGATGGTGCTGCCGATCGGGGCACCGGGGGGAGTGCCGGTGCCGGACTGCCAATACGGACCGCCCGGGCCACCGAATACGATCGAACCGACAGGTTCGACACCGATCACCCTGACCGACGAACCGAGGCGACGCAGTTCACGCGCGGTACCGAATAGAGAACCGCCGGTGCCTACCGAGCTGACCAGGTAGTCCACGTCGGTAGCAAGGTCTGCACGAAGTTCGTCGGCCAGCGCCCGGTATCCCCGCGCGTTGCTCGGATTGTTGTGCTGATCGAAGAAGTAGGCGCCCTCCTCCGAAGCGGCCAGTAGGGCGGCGTGCTCTTCACGTGCGGTCGGGCTCGGACCGTCGTCGCTGGTATCGGCGACGTAGATCAGCTGTGCGCCCATGGCGACCATCGCTCGCAATTTGTCCTTGGCCGAGTGATTGTCCACGACCGCGGTGAATCGGTAGCCACGCTCGGCGGCGACCACTGCGAGGCCGAGACCTGTATTCCCTGAGGTGGATTCGATGATGTGCCCGCCCGGCGGGAGCCGACCGTCCAGCTCGGCGTCGAGCACCATCTGTCG
Source organism: Nocardia sp. CWNU-33 (assembly GCF_046764895.1). Taxonomy (NCBI): domain Bacteria; kingdom Bacillati; phylum Actinomycetota; class Actinomycetes; order Mycobacteriales; family Nocardiaceae; genus Nocardia; species Nocardia sp. CWNU-33. The sequence continues at coordinate 471,828 of NZ_JBKOQN010000002.1, forward strand.
AGCCATCCGAATCTTTGCAGAGCCCGTCGGATTGAACTGCTCGAGTTTGAGTAGCAGTCGCGATCCTGAGCCGGTTCTGCACAATTCGATGAGCGGCGTGCGGCCGACCAGATCAGAGACACGCTCGGCGATGTTCTCGGCTCGTTCTCCGGTACGATGATTTGTCGATTGCAGCGCATTATTCATGGCTGTGACCGCCCCCTCGATGGGAAACACCAGCGGACTCCAGTCGCCACCGGATGCGTCCCGGCGAGGTCGTGACGACGACCTTCGGTGGCAATGGCAACTGATGGAACTCCGACTCGTTCGAATCCATTTGATAGCCAGCGGTATTCGGGTAGATCAACAGATCACCTCTGCGCGGGACACGATCGAATCGAATCTTGCGCCAGGACAACATATCTGTTTCGAGGCAACTCGAGCCGCCGACGCAGGCACTCGTCGGGGTGCTCGGCTCCTGCTGGGGCCAGAGCATCGGATCCGGCAGATACTCACTGGCAAACCATTGTTCGGACAAGCTCAAGCTGAGCCCGGACGCGGTGATGAACCCGTAGTCCTGTCTCGGCTTGTAGCCGAGGACAGGAAAGGCGGTGAAGCCGCAGCCATCGAGCAGTGCCCGGCCTGGTTCGATCAGCAATCGGGTACCGGTCTGCGCGAACTTGGCGGCGAGATCGGAATGCTCCGTGGCAACCGAGCTGCCGAGGATCGCCGAGAGCATCTCCGCGCCTGCGGGATTCGCGTGATAGGGGTAGAACCCGCTGAAGGTCTTCCGGGTGTGGAACCAGGAATCTTGATACTTGCTGAGGAACTGCTGCCAAGGGCTCGCATCGACGTAGTCGACGGCGAATCCGCCGCCGATCGAAACCGAGGTGGCTGCAAGGCCTTTGGCTCGCGCGGCCAGGCACCGGTCGATCAGATCGGAGGCTTGCCATGCCCGCGGTGCGACGCTGTACCCGGTCAGATGAAAGGAGAAGCCTTCCATCCTCAGGTGTGCGCGATGCGCTACGCACCGGTCGATCGCAAGGTCCAGCTCGTTGTCGTTGAGTCCGAATCGACTGTTGGGGTTCGACGGCGGCAGGACTCGCAACAGAATGCGGACCGCTTCGCCCGCGTCGGCAATCGCGATCACTCGGTCGAGCTCGTCGAGCTCGTCGACCGTGATCAGGCAGCGATGGCGAGTGGCCAGCCACAGAAGATCATCGCTTTTGCTGGGCCCGGTGATCACCAGGTCCTCGCCTCGAACGCCGTTGGCCAAAGCATGGATCAACTCCGGCGCGCTTGCGACATCCACTCCGGTGTTCGCCTCGGCACAGGCACGCGGCCAGCACGCGGCTTTGTTGGCCTTCTTGCCGAAGTACACCTTGCCGTCGACACCGGCAGTGACCATCGCATCGACGAAGGCCGCGAGATTCGTAGTGAACTGCTCGGGGTACACCACGTGAAATGGGCCGCCGCCTACCGCATTTGCCATATCGGCGAGCAATGTCGGATCGGTTCGCACCCGAGTGACCCAGCCCAGTTCTTTTGCCGGGAGCGGCAGCGCGGCGGTCTCGGTCAGTTCCACAGTCGCAGCTCCTGTCCACGGCCTTCTTCGATAGCGCGGATTGCCAGCGCATGCCCCACTGCGATGTCGGTGACGACCAGCCCACTGTTATATGCGAAGACCCGATCCTCCGGCGTCTTTCGCCCCAGGCCGCGGCCGGCGAGTATTTCCGGTAGCTCGGCGTCGACCGGTCGTAGCGTCCCATCCGGACCAGCCAGATACTTCCCTGTCACCGCCAGCTGGCCCGCGCTGGTAGCAATCGCGTAGTCGGAGTCCAGCAGTGCGGAGTCCGCGACGCCGTATCCGACGTCCACCAGTAGTCCGCCCGGCTTCAAGGAGTTTGTCCGTACCTTGACCGCCGTGGCTGGGCCAGAGGCGGCCAGCACGACGTCGGCGTCGAGTACCGCACCGGTCACGTCGGTGACCACTTCGATCGTCCGATCCGGGTGGTGCTGGTGGAATACCTCCAGCACCGCGGCGATTCCGGCGTCATGGGTCCCGTAGAGCAACAGGCGATCCAAGTTCGGCAGCACCTCGAGCAGGTAGGGGAATGCCTGCCTACCCTGGGTGCCGGTCCCGATCAACAGCGCCGTCCTGGCGGCCGGTGCAGCGCTGGCCTCGACGAGAAGTGCAGTCGCGGCCGGTGTACGCAGCGACCCGATTCGAGCGCAGTCCATCAGCGCGATCGGAGCGCCGGAGTCGTCATCGTAGAGAGTGATAGTGGTGTAGTACTGCTTCTGTCCGCGTCCCTTCTCCTGCTTGTACGACGTTTTGAAGGCGACCACTCGTCGAGACCCGTCATAGCCGAGCATCGAATATGAGATCGAGTCTCGGTCCGGTACGGGAAGCGCTATCTTGGCAGGGTTTCGAGACTGGCCTTGTGCGAGAGTCACGTAAACATCGCGCACCGATTTGATCACCTCGGCGGGTGTGATAGCTATGTCCGCCAGGTCATTGCGCGAGAGCACGCGCAGTGGCATGTCATTCATTTCGACTCCAAGGAGAGATAGTCGACCAGCTGGCCGTAGCCATTCTCGGTCAACTCGGCCATCGGGCGCGGCCGATCCGGCATCGCGACATTTACTCGCTTGAGCCACCGATCGGTGCCGTCGAATCGCGCGGTGAACGGGACGCGGCCGTGTACAACCACGTCGTTGTCGATGATCGCGACGTCACCGGGCTCGAGCACGACACGACGAGTAACCCGCTCCAGTTCGCTTCCCAACCGCAGGTAGGCCTCTCGGTATTCAGGATCGGCGTCGGCCCACGGTGTGTAGTCCGGGTCGTAGCGCAGGCACAGCCCGTCCGAGCGTTCCCACAACGTAGGAATCGGATCTGCGGCTCCCCACTTCTCCGCGTCTCCATAGGTGAGATCCGGCAGGATCGGAATCGTTGGGCGCAAGAGTATTTCGTGGTCGGCAGCGGAGAGATTCACATCGCGAACCGAGGCTATGGTCGTCGCGACACCGTCCGGGTTGCGAACGCAACCGAGAAGGAAGACGTGCGAGCGATGCGGATGAAAAGAATCTTCGGTGTGTGGGCTCAACAGAATCGAGCTGCTCGCCCCGGTCTGCACGCTCTCATACCCTCGCGCAGGCATGACATTGTTCACCAGCCGCCCCTCCTGCTGGCCTCGCCAGCCGAAAGGTTCGCCGATCATGCTGGCGAGCAACAACATTTGCAGATCCAACGGCAAACTAGCCGTGTCATCGATCGCTGCCCAGATCGGCGGAGTTCGGCCGACCGATTGCTCATCGATGAGGAGCCCGCGGACTACACATACGCCCCCGTCCGTGGCCGGTGGATATATCTTTTCGCGCAGCTCACCCTCGATATTTGCTGCCAGTGTCGAGATCGCTTGCCGGCAGCGAGGATTGGACAACCCTCCATATGCCGCAGCCAACGTCGTGCCCAGCTGGTCCAAGAACACTTGCGAATTCGCGCTCAACATGCGCATTTCAAGTGAACGTATCTCGCTGTTTACAGCAATCGACATCCTGAACTTCCCCTTTGCAGTGCCCTGCCCTGTAGAAGGACGCACGGTCGTTCGGCGATGCGCGGGAACGTGGTCGTGCACCCGGGCACGTGACCCACTCGCAAATCAAGAACGGGGTCGACCATAGCGGAGTACGGCGGGTTAGGCAAGGCACTCCTAAGCTTGCGTCAATCTGCTTAGATGTCCGAATTATGCACCCGCCCAGCGATGTTCGTGCATGCGATGACTCCTTCGTCGGGCGCTGCATGGGTTGTCGCGTTGGCTCCAACCGGTCGGGTCTGCCCCCAGGCGCGATTGGCTGCGGGGCCGCGACGCGGCCCGCTCGGCGTCGGTCGCCTCTGGACGACTCGTCGGCAAACGCCTCACAGTGACCGTGGCATCTGATATGCCGCCCACTGATCACGGGTGTGATGTCGTGTCACAATGCGCCGGTGCGTATCAACGTGATCTGTGGCGGGGGGACGGCGAGCGAGATGTATCAATGTCTTCGGGTACGGCCGCTGTCCAATCCCTTTTAGAGCTGGGGCATGAGGTCACGCTCATCGACCTTGCGGCCGATTGCCGATACTGGCGGGGCCATTACGGGTTTCCGGCCGCACTTCCTCCCTATCATGTGCCGAACAATCCGCCAGATATCGAGCAGCGGCGGCTATGGCGTCGCAACATCGCGGCGTCGCTGCTCGACGAGGAAGTCCTCGCCTGCCTACATGATGCAGATCTGACTTACGTTGCGGTGCACGGCGGATGGGAGGAGGACGGGCATTTGCAGTCGTGGCTCGAAATGCTGGGTGTTCCGTTCACCGGCCCCCGCAGCGATGCCTGTTCTGCCGCCTGGCACAAGGCGCGAGCCCTTGCGATCCTTCAGGTCGCATCCGTGACGACGGCGCCCCGTGTGATTTATCGAGCGAATGATCCGGTTGCCGAGTCGGACGTGCGGCGGATTCTCGGTGATGGACCGGCGGTCGTGAAGCCGGCAACTGGAGGCTCCAGCGTCAACATTTCTGTCGTTCGTGGAATCGAGGAGCTCCACTTCCTCGACGACTTGAGGGGGAACACGCTGAGCGGACCTGGGCGCGGCCCAACGTCACCACCTGCGGGAACAGTCGATCCTATGAGTACTGAAGCACTCTTTCAGCGTGCTCTCAGCGGCGGGTTGCCATGCTACGGATCGGGTAGGTATCGCACTGACGAAGAGAGGATCGATGGTGAAGAACACTGCTCGCAGTCTGCTGGTCGACTACAAGCTTCCCCAGGTCACGGTGATGTTCTGGGTGCTGAAGATCGCCGCGACCACGCTGGGGGAGACCGGTGGGGACCTGCTGGCGCAGACGCTCGGGCTCGGCTACGCGCAGGCGTCGCTGTTATTTCTTGCCATCTTCATAGTCGGTGTGCTGGTCCAATTGCGAGTGCGTCGATTCCATCCCGCGCTCTACTGGACGGTGATCGCCGCGACCAGCACGGCGGGCACGACGATGTCGGACCTGATCAACAGGGGGCCCGGCTCGGACACATCTACCGACGGCGGACTCGGCTACGGCGTCGGCGCGATCATTCTCATCTCCGGATTGGTCACCGTCTTCGTGATCTGGAAGTTCAGCGGGCAGACGTTCGACGTCGCGAACATCACCACCGTGCGCGGCGAAGTGCTGTACTGGGCCGCGATCCTGCTGTCCAACACCCTGGGGACTTCCCTCGGCGATTATCTGTCCGATAGTTCGGGACTCGGATACTGGGGCAGCGCCACGCTCATCGCTGTCATCATGGTCGTCATCTCGGCCGCCCACTACTTCACCGGGCTCTCCGGTGTCCTGCTTTTCTGGATGGCCTTCGTGCTGACCCGCCCGCTCGGCGCGACTGCCGGCGACTGGCTGTCGAAACCACATGCCAATGGTGGCCTCGCACTCGGCACGTACGGAACTTCCGCGGCATTGCTGGCGATTCTGATATTGGGGATTACCTTCAGTTATCGAAAGAATCGTCGGACGGCGGTTATCGAGCCGAGCGACGTCGAGTCTGCGCCGATCAATGGCAGCGACACTACGTCCGAGACTTCGGGGACGAGGCGGTAGCGGTCTTTCGCCGACATGTGCCAGATCCGCCACGAGTGGCTATCGGGCGGTGCGGTGCTGTCGGGCTTGCCGGTGTTCGAGTCGTGGATCTTGTAGAGCATCGGTGTGCTGCGGCTGACCGCACCCGGGCTGAATGCACGTGCCTGCAGCTCTCAGCGCCTTTTCAGCGAGCCGTCGTTACAGTCCCGCGTTGTGAGCGAGACAACGAGATCCGAGGCCGCTGCGGTCCACGTGCTGCTGAGCAAGGTGCCCGCGGTTACGGTGTGGTTCTGGATCATCAAGATCCTGTGCACGACCGTGGGTGAGAGCGTCGCTGACTGGATCAACATGACGTTGGGTGTCGGTCTGAGCCTTACCGCTCTCATTTTTACGCTCGTGCTCGCCGCGGTGCTGGGGTGGCAGTTGCGTCTGGACCGCTATGTGCCGACCGTCTACTGGCTTTCGGTCGTCGTGCTGAGTGTGACGGGCACGCTGTACACCGACATCCTCACCGACAATCGGGGTGTTCCGCTCGCACTGAGCACCAGCATCTTCACGGCGGTTCTGGTCATCATCTTCGGGGTGTGGTTCGCTCGGGAGCGGACGTTGTCGATCCACAGCATCGTCACCACTGCCGAGAGAGCTGTTCTATTGGCTCGCGGTCCTTGTCACCTTCGCCCTCGGCACAGCGGCTGGTGACTGGACATTGGAACTTACCGGTTGGGGGCCTGGCACTTCGGTACTTCTGCCGGTCGGCTTGATCGTCGCGATCGTGATCGGCCGACGGCTGGGTGCGAAGGCGGTGATATCGTTCTGGCTCGCCTACGTTCTGACCCGCCCGCTAGGGGCGAACCTCGGCGACTGGCTCGCGTCCCCAGCGACCGATCACGGCCTCGGAGTGGGTACCGCCGCCACCAGCGTAATCTTCCTCGCCGCGATCCTCGCATCGGTGGTGTACCTGGCCCGCACCCACAGCGATGTCATCGCGGTGGTCGAACGGACCCACTCACCGACCGTGATCACGCGTCCGGATCGCGAGCGGATCATGATCGGCTACTACGTGGCAGTCGCCGTCGCGACGGGTGCGTTACTCCTAGGGGCCGCAGCACAGCCGCACGCAACAGTGACGAGCGAGGACGACACCACAGCGGCGCCCGAGACCACGGCACTGTCTTCAGGCGAGACGACACCGCATTTCCCGCAGGTAGAAGTAGCGAAGTTCCGTACCATTGCCCAAGACATGCTGCTGAAAGTTCAAGCCGGCGACCAGACCGGTGCGAAGGCCCGGATCAAGGACCTCGAATCTGCATGGGACGACGATGTGGCATCCCTGCGTTCCCTGGACAAGAACGCATGGAACGCGCTGGATGAGCAGATCGACAGCGCCCTGAGGGCGGTACGGGCCGGCAAACCCGACAACGCGACCGAGACGAAGGCTCTCACCGCGCTATTGACCGCACTTGGTTGAGACGACGCCGACAGCCGAATCCGGCTCGCGAAATGACTCGGCTTACTCGCCGGAGTTCGACGCGTGAGTTGTAATGGCCTGATTATCAACAAGATTGTGCAGTCGGTGCATGCAGGCGAGGAGAGGGATGTGGTCGGTAATGACGTCGACAGTTCGTCTCGCAGTCGCGGTCGGGTCGATCGTGGCGATCGCGCTATCGATGTCCGCGTCCGCACGGCAACCTGCCGCGCCCACGATTGCCGACCTGATCTATGCGTCGGTCGACGGTAGTGACCTGAGACTCGATCTGTATCTGCCGGCCACCACCGGACCAGCACCGCTGGTCGTGTACTTCCATGGCGGTGGATGGTCGAGCGGTTCGCGGAAGAACTATGGAAAGCTACGATGGCAGGCCGACGAGCGAACACCGTTCGCACAATTGGTCGCGGCCGGTTACGCGGTGGCAGCCGTGGACTATCGCCTCAGTAGTCAGGCGCAGTGGCCCGCCCAGATCTTCGACGCGAAGGCCGCGGTGCGGTGGCTGCGCGCCAGTGCCGAAAGCTATCGCATCGACCCTAATCATGTTGCAGCATGGGGAGATTCGGCCGGTGGCTATGTCGCGGCGATGCTGGGAACCTCGGGTGATGTACCCGAACTCGAAGGGAGTGAGGGCAGTGCCGGTTACTCGAGCCGAGTGCAAGCGGTCGCCGATTGGTTCGGCCCCATCGATCTGCTCAGCATCGACGATCAAGCCCTCGATGACGGTCGCGGCAGGAGTCATCTCGCGGAGGGTTCTGGAGAGTCGTTGCTACTGGGTTGTGTCGCCACTGCGTGTCCCGAGCGGGCCCGCGCTGCCAGTCCGATCAGCTACGTCAGTCGCGATGATCCACCAGTCCTGTTGCAGCACGGGCATTTCGACCATGTGGTGCCTTTCGGTCAAAGTGTTGAATTTCGTGATGCGTTGAACCGCGCAGGGGTGCGTACCGAATTCCACGCCTACGACTGTGATCACGAATTCGAGGGGGTCGACGCACCGCCGAAGGAGATCCGCGCTGCGTTGATTACCTTTCTCGGGCGGACCTTCGGGCGTTGACACAGCATCTGGTGACGGCCGCGGACGTGCAGTCACCGACTACAGCAGCACTGAGTTCAGTGAGTGGTGACGAGTTCAGCAGGGTAGCGGCGGCGCTCATAGTCGGAGCGCCCTTGCTGTTGGTCGGTGACGAGGTCTTTGCCGGGGGACATGTGGCCTGGTCAAGGCAAGTCCGTCGCCCTATAGGCGATGATGGGGCGGTGATGCGAAAACGAGCATGTCGAACGCAGGTGTTGTGTCGGATCTCCGACGCCGACTGCTCGCACGCGGTGCGCGCGGCCCGTCGTTGGGGACTGGCCCAGTGAGGGTCTTGCTGGTAGAGGACGAAGAGCTATTGGCCGAAACTGTGCGTCGTGGACTGGAGTTGGAAGGGTTCGTGGTGCAGGTGGCCGCCACCGGGCCCGACGGACTGTGGCTTGCGACCGAAGAGCGCTTCGACGTCATTGTGCTCGACATCATGCTGCCCGGTCTGAGCGGGTACGAAGTGCTGCGACGGATCCGCACTCGGGATGTGCAGACACCAGTGTTGATGCTGACCGCCAAGAACGGGGATCACGAGGAGGCAGACGCACTGGATCTCGGTGCGGACGACTATCTGACCAAGCCATTTTCGTTCGTGGTTCTGATCGCGAGAGTGCGCGCGTTGTTGAGGCGGCAGACTCCGCAGCAGCGGCCGATCCTGAGCGCTGGTGATTTGGTGTTGGATCCGGCGAGGCGTTCGGTTCGACACGGCGCGGTGGCGTTGACGCTCACCCCGCGGGAGTTCGCGTTACTGGAATTCTTGTTGCGGCGCAAAGGGGTTGTGGTCAGTAAGCAGGAGATCCTGCGGAATGTGTGGGACGCGCACTACGAGGGTCCGGAGAACGTGGTCGAGGTGTACGTGGGGTATCTGCGCAAGAAGATCGACGTGCCGTTCGGTCGGTCTGTCATCGAAACTCACCGTGGGGTGGGTTACCGGCTCGCCGAGAATGGTTGAGTGATCGGCTCGTCGACTATGTGGGGTGTTGGTCGATGGGGAGCACGACCACGACGCGGGTTCCGCCGTGCGGCCCATCCTCGATGGTGACCGAGCCGTGGTGGGCGGCGACCAGCTGGGCAACGATCGCCAGTCCCAATCCGGTGCCGCCGGAATTGCGCGAGCGGTCGTCTTGCAGCCTGACGAAGCGTTCGAATACGCGTGCGCGGTCGCGGATCGGGATGCCGGGCCCGTCGTCATCGACAATGAAAAGCGCTCGCCGGTCGGTGGCTCGGGTGGTGAGCACGACACGTGATTCGCTGTGGGTGGCGGCGTTGTCCACCAGATTGCGGAGCACGCGTTCGAGTGCCTGCTGATCGCCGATCAGCCGGACCGGGTGCAGATCGGTGGTGACGTGCAGTGCCGGGCGATGGTGACGCAGCAGCGCGGCCGCTGTGGCAGCCAGGTCGTCGAGATCGATGTCGGTGGTGCGCAGTGCGAGTCCATGCTCGTCGGTTGCGGCCAAGGTCAGCAGATCCTCGATCAGGTGGCGCATCCGCTCGGCTTCGGGGAGCAGGGTGGTGGTGATCAGTTCGCGGTCGACGAAGTCGGGATGGTCGCGGCCGACCTCGAGTGCTGCGATCATGGTGGCCAGCGGGCTACGCAACTCGTGGGAGGCGTCCCCGACGAAGCGGCGTTGTGCATCGCGTCCCGCCTGCACACGGTCCAACATCGCATTCATCGTCGCGGCAAGTCGGGCGATCTCATCCTGGGCGATAGGGACCGGGACTCGCTCGGCGAGCCGTTCGGCGCCGATGCTTGCGACGTGCGCGCGGATTGCCTCGACCGATGCCAAGGATCGGCCGACCAGTGTGTAGGTGGCGGACGCGGCGGCCAGGACGACCACCGGTCCGCACAAGGCGATGCCGATAGTGACCTCCTTGAGGGTGTCCTCGACCGGCTCACCGCTTGTGGCTGCCAGCACGGTGAACGTGCCTGACGAGGCGTCCAGCGTCCTGGCCGACGCACGCAGATCGGCCTCGCCACCGAGTGATCGGCCGGTGGTCACTGCAGAATCCGGCACAGCGATCAACGCAGCCGAGGGCGCGCCCCCGGAGGATCGCACAACCGTGCCCGTCGCATCGAGAATCTGGACGATATCGATGTGCCCGTCGGTAGTGAACAGCCCGGGACTGAGATCGGCGGGTCCTGAACCGACGAGTTGCGCAGCGATGTCATCGACCCGGGCGCCCGTGGCGGCGTCGAGGGAGCCGATCAGCGATCGGTGCAACAGCCACAGCCACGCAATCGCGCCCACACCGAGCACGATGGCCACCACGCCGGCGCAGATCAGGGCCGAACGAACACGTAGCCCCCAGCGCGAGGGGCGTACGACGACCTCGAAAGAGTGCATGCAGCAATCATCGTCCACCAAGGTTGCTGCGCCGGACACTCTCTCAGCGTGTTCACAGCGAGCAACGAACACGGTGGCAACCAATGGCAACCACTGCTGATCACAACCATCGGAGACGGACCGCACTGATCGCCGAGGACCTGTTGTGGCTGTTACTGGACGACGAGTCCGGTGACATGCTGATCGATCGGATCAGTATCTCCGGGGTCCTGGCCGGAGCGCTTCTGGTCGAGTTGACCTTGCCGACGCCGGCGACATCGGTTCCGCTGGTCCGGATCAGCGGGGCGGGTGAGCCGGTGAAACCGGGCAGATTGGTGTGTGCTGACACGGGCGGCTTCCCGACCGACCCGATCCTGGTCGATGCGATGGCTGCGATCGAGGCGGTACCGTGCACGCCCAAGCAGGTGATCCAGAAGCTCGAGCGCGGCCTGCACAAGCCACTGCTGGCTCGCCTTTGCGCTGACGAGCGGGTGTATCGCAACAGGTCCGACTGGCAGGGGTCATACCGTGGACGAGTTGGCCGACTCTCGACCAACGGGGCAAAGACGTGCTGCGCAGGCCGCTGCAACGGGCGCTCCTGGACGGCCAGCAGCCCGATCCACGCACCGCTGCGCTGATCGGGCTGCTGCGCATCGTGCATGCACTGCCGCAGCAGTGCCCTGGATGGCGTCGCAGCATCATCGAGGAGTGCGCCGATCGACTCGTGGCCGGGTGCAACCCGCTTGTTTCTTCGCCCGTCGACGCGGTCCAAGCCGCAGTGTGCGACACCTACGCGGGGGGCTACCTGATCCCGTGACCTGGTGGGAGCGGAGGCCGCAGTTGGAACGTGATGCTGAGTGCCACTGTTCGGCGCGGCCGGTCGGCAGTGCTGCACGGTCGTGCGCGACGCGAAAACATTGCCCGGCCGAGCGCAACGGCGTTATCGATCAGGCCCGGCGCTGTGATCATGGGCGAACCAACGCGGGACGGGCGCGCCGGCGCCGATGGTCGATCGGGCGCTACCGAGGACGAAGTCGATCACGGCTTCGGTGACGTTGCCGTGGTGCGGTTCGTGCAGCAGGTCGTGCCCGGCGTCGGCGAATTCACGCATGTCGATATTGCGGCGAGCCCGAGCCCACTCTCGGATCGGTTCGATCGGTTCGATCGGTGCGATCCGGTCGTCGCGGCCGTGTATGAGAAGTGTCGGATGCTTGGGGATATCGATGTTCAGCGCCGCGACATCTGGGGGTGTTCCGCACAGAATTGTCGCTGAAAGTGACTGCATATCAACGGTATTCGACTGAATGGCGATGACAGTGGCGTGCATTAGGTTAGGCTAAACTGTACTTATGGTCACCTGAATATCGTTGTGATCGAACGACACTTGCCGCGCCGGCTCGTTTCTCGGCCCATCGACGCGGTCCGAAGCGCAGTCTGCGCCTCTCCTACGCGGGCCCGGCCTGCGGGGCTGATCGACATGACGCGCCGGCGAAGGCTTCCCGGTCCGGCGACGATCTGATGGGTGACGCGGCGAAGCCGCGATCGAAACTCCGATCGCGGCTGGCCTGGTTGGCGCACTTACCGGACAGGCGCCGGCTCGAGGAATGAAGTGAGCAGGGGCAGGAGCAGATCGGACCGGTACATGATGTCGTAATGTGTTGTGCCCTGAACTATTTCGAGGCGAGCGCTGCCGGGCTTTCCGGTGTTCAGCCGAGAGACCATATCGGTGGCGTGGTCTCGATACAGGGCATCGGATTCGGCGGTCATGACGAGGGCGGGCGCTTTGCTCTTCGCCAGCTGCGCGGTCCAGTCGTAATCCTGGGTGAGCAGCTGCTTGGTTTTGGTGACAAGGGCGTTCCAGCCGGCGGGGTCTGGTGCGACGCTGCTGTAGAGCTGGTACATAGGGCTGTCGCGCATGGCATCGGGGTTAATGGCGGCGATGCCCGCACGGGTCTCGGGCATCCAGCCGTCGGAACGGTAGGGAGCCGAAGTGATGGCCAGCCGATTGACCAGGCCCGGTGTCCGGGCGGCCACCTGCAGGGCCACACCGCCGCCGAGTGAGTAACCGAACAGATCGGCCTTGCCGAGTTTCAAATGGGTGATCAGCGCCGCAACATCATCGGCCAGCGACTCGTAGCTCATCGGGCCCCCGCGATCGGGTGTGTGGCCGTGGGCCTGTAGCTCCACCGAGATGACCTGGCGAGTCTTGGACAGCTCGGGGATGAATGCGCTGAAGGTGGATTCGGCGGTGGAGTATCCGCCATGCAGCAGAATCAACGGCTGCCCGGTGCCGTGTGTCTCGTAGTAGAGCCGACTGCCATTGATCTCGGCATAGCGGCCTTTGCCGTCTGCGGATGCCTGGTCGGCCGCAGCAGGCCGGGTTTCCGACGTCGACGTGCCGCCGCTGGTGGTCATGTCGTCGCTGCAGCCGCTGATCAGCAGGGCGGACAAGGCCACGGCGCTCAGGGCGGCCAGCGACACGATGCGGATTCGCATGGTTCGATCCTCTTGGTTCTGAAGGCTATTGGGGAAGGTGTGCTTTGGCGTCGTTGTAGTCGCCGGTGGGGGCGTCGCCCTGGGGGCCGTAGACCAGATGCACCACACCGGTGGTGAAGGGTTGTGCGGAGAGCAGGCGCAGCGGGAGGGGAGATCCCTCGTCGAATAGGCGCTCACCGGTGCGCAGGGCCAGCGGATGAACGAACAGGTGCAGCTCGTCGATGAGACCGGCCGCGAGCAGCTGACGGACGATGGAGACCGAACCGGAGATGGCGATATCGGATCCACCCGGTTGCTGCTTCAGCTCGGCGACCGCCGCGAGCAAGTCGCCTTTCAGCTGTTCGGAATTGCGCCAGACGAACTCGAGCCGCTGATGCGAGACGACGATCTTACGAGCATCGCCGAACGACTTGGCGAGGGTCGCGTCCGCAGCGCCGGCGGCCTCACGCTGTGGCCACGCCCCAGCGAAGGCGTCGTAGGTGGCACGGCCGAGGAGCATGGTATCGGCGGCGCCGAGTTGCGCGGTGACAGCGGCTCCCATTTCGTCGTTGAAGTATGGGAAATGCCATTCCGGCGGATCGGCGATGACGCCGTCGAGCGAAATGAACAGACCTGCGGTAACTTTCGGCACGATGTGGCACTTTCGGAAATAGATGTCAGCGAGAAACAGGTGGTAGAGCTTCAGGGCGCAAATCTATCTGCGACGACGAGGAATTGGCCGGAGACCGGGACAAGAAGTTCGACATTCGGATTGTGACTCAGCTTCGATACTTCCTCGTGCCGCGCATTCGGGAGCACGTCGGTAGTGGCGCGGGCGGCGGTGCGCAGCACGGCTCCGCTCTTGTCGCCGGAAATGACCAGGGTGGGCACCTCGACACTCGACCAATCGTCGGGACGTAGCGCCTCACCGCGCATATACGGACCCATGATCGCCCAATCATGGGCAGTGGCGGGGGCGGTGGCGAGCAGACTCTTCCAGAATGGGGTGAAGCGCATGATCGCGGTGAACAAGCGCGGCATGCCCATAGCCTTGGTCATGTAGTAACGCACCACCTCGGCGCGCCGGTCCGCGGCAATCATCCCGTGCAGCGTCACGGCCAGTCCGCTGGGGGAACAAAGTTTTCATGGTTCGTGATAAACGGCGGCTCGAAGGCGACCACCTTGGTGATGCCCGGCACCCGCCCCGAGGCGGCGGCAAGCAGCGCCAAGCCCGCGCCCGCGGACCAGCCGAAGATCGCGGCCTCGCCGCCGACCGCATCGACCAGCGCGGCGAGATCGTCGATCTCGTTCTCGACGTCGTACACGCCGGGCGAATCAGTGCTGTCACCGCGGCCGCGCCGGTCGTAATTCACGACCGTGAGCCCGTACGCATCGGCCAATTTCTGGGCCAACTCGACGGTGTCCGGGTAGCGGATTCGGAACAGATCGGTCGCCCTCACCATTAGGTTCCCGCCTCTCTGTCGCTGTGGCGCCAGGCCGGCCGCTCGCCGGGAGCTCTCGGCGTTGCCTTGAAAGCGGAAATGTTGAAGGGCACCTTCTGGACCTATTCCGCCTGGACCGACAAGGCCGCCATCTACGCCTACGCGGGCGCCGAGCCGCACAAGTCGACCGTCCGACGCAAGCGCAAGGTCATGCGCGAGGCCACGTTCGTATTCTTTACCGCGCCCGTCGATGAGTTGCCCGTGTCGTGGGACGAAGTCCGTCGTCGGATCGCCGAGGAGCGCGAATCGGCGCAGCGGCGTCCAGAAAGCCACTGATTCGAACGCAACGATCAGTGGCGGAATAACCCCGCCCGGCCCTGATGGCCGGACGGGGTTTCCTGTCCCCCAACGAGATTCAGCGGTCATGGCGTTTCGGTCGACCTGGCGGCGGTGCTCTCTGGTTTGGCGCCGATCAGGCGGTTGGGGGAGTGATCCACCATCCAATGCTGTTGCGAATCAAGTGTCCGCCGACCTCGCCTGACCGACAGGCGATCACGATCGAGAGGTCCCGTCGACCCTGGTCGCTGCTTCAGCGCGTTGCTTGGAGCGCAATGTGCACGATCAGCCGTGCACGTTCAATGGAGGACAGGGTGGGAAGGCGACCGGCAGGGCGGTCAAGGCGCGGTGGAAGGGACCTGGCCGCCAGACTGGTTCCCCGGTCGGGAGGTCCGGTCGCATCTCGGGT